>JACQVV010000484.1 GCA_016209595.1 Planctomycetota bacterium | reverse complement strand
GGCTGCGAGCACGGGGTCTGCGGGGCGTGCACCGTGCTCCTTGACGGCGAGGCCGTGCGGTCGTGTCTCCTCTTTGCCGTGCAGGCGGACGGACACGAGCACCTGACTGTTGAGTGCCTGGCGAGGGACGGCGTCCTCCACCCCCTCCAGGCCGCCTTCCTCGACCAGCACGCCCTCCAGTGCGGGTTCTGCACCGCGGGGTTCCTGATGACGCTCGTCCCGTTCCTTCGCGAGCGCCCGGACCCGAGCGAGGACGAGATCCGGGAAGCCCTCTCGGGGAACCTCTGCCGGTGCACGGGCTACGCCAACATCGTGAAGGCCGTGCGCCAGGCGGCCGCGGCGCTCGGGGGAGGGCGCGCTCCATGACGCGCCGATTCGTCGGCGAGCGGGTCCTGCGAAACGAGGACGTCGAACTCTTGACGGGCCGGGCGCTCTTCACCGACGACGTGGAGCTCCCGGGGATGCTCCACGTGGCGTTCGTGCGGAGCGATTTCGCCCACGCGCGCCTCAAGGGGATCGACACGTCGCCGGCCCGCACGATGCCGGGCGTCGTGGCGGTTTTCACGGCGGCGGACCTGGGCGACTACTGGAAGCCCGGGCCCCTCCTCGTCTCCCCGCCGCCGATCCAGCGTCTCGTCTTCCGCGCGAGGACCCAGGTCCCGCTCGCGAAAGAGAAGGTGCGGCACGTCGGCGAGCCGATCGCGGTCGTGGTGGCCGAGAGCCGGTACCTCGCGGAGGACGCGGCCTGTGCCCTCTTCGCGGACCTCGAGCCCCTGGCCGCGGTTGCCGACGCGGAGCGAGCGCTGGCCTCCGACTCGCCGCGAATCCACGAGGATCTCGACTCGAACCTCAACGCCCACGTCGTCCAGACGAAAGGGGACTACGCCGCCGCGAAGGCCCGGGCGGACCTCGTGATCGCGCGCCGGTTCTCCTACGACCGCGGGACCGCGGCGGCCATGGAGAACCGGGGGATCGTGGCCTGGTGGGACGAGAAGACCCGGAGCCTCATGGTCTGGGATGCGACGCAGGCGCCCATCCCGATCCGCAACGGCCTTGCCGCGATGCTCGGCCTCTCGCAGAGCCAGGTGCAGGTGGTCGCCCCGTTCGTGGGGGGCGGGTTCGGGCCCAAGATCATGATGTTCTACCCGGAGGAAGTCGTCCTCCCCTGGATCGCGATGCGTCTCGGGCGGCCCGTGAAATGGATCGAGGACCGGCGGGAGAACTTCCTCGCCACCACGCAGGAGCGCGGCCAGATCCACGACGCGGAGCTCGCCCTCACGCGCGAGGGGAAGATCCTCGGCGTCCGCGATTCCTTCCTGCACGACACCGGGGCCTACAGCCCCTACGGCCTCACCGTTCCGATCAATAGCCAGTGCACGCTCGTCGGGCCCTATGACGTCCCGAACTACGAGAGCGAGTTCCGGACCGTTTTTACGAACAAGATCTACGTCACGCCCTACCGAGGGGCCGGGAGACAGCACGGCGTCTTCGTCATGGAACGCCTTCTCGATTTCGCCGCGCGGGAGCTCCGGCTTGACCCGATCGAGATCCGCCGCCGGAACTACCTCCCGCCCGGCGCCTTCCCGCACGGCCACGAGATCATCTACCAGGACTTCACGAAGCTCGTCTACGACAGCGGGAACTACTTGCCCGCGATGGAGAAGATGGAGAAGCTCCTCGGGTATCGCGAGTTCAAGGAGGTGGAACAGCCGCGCCTCCGGGCCGAGGGCCGGCAGGTCGGGATCGGGGTCGTGTCGTACGTCGAGGGGACAGGGATCGGCCCGTACGAGGGGGCGCGGGTCCGGGTCGAGCCGTCGGGCAAGGTCGAGGTCGCGACGGGATTTGGCACGCAGGGGCAGGGGCACTACACCTCGTTCGCGCAGATCGTCGCGGAAGAGCTCGGGGTCGAGGTACCGGACGTCCGCGTCGTCACCGGCGACACGCGGGAGTTCCACTGGGGCACCGGGACATTCGCGAGCCGGGGGATCGTGGTCGTGGGGAACGCCTGCCACGCGGCGGCGCGGCGCGTGCGCGAGAAGATCCTCGCGCACGGGGCGAGGTTCCTCGGCGTGAAGCCCGAGGAGCTCGTCCTCTCGGCGGGGGCCGTGGCGGTCGCCGGCGATCCCAGCCGTCGAGTCGCGCTCGGCGAGCTCGCGCTCATGGCGAACCCGCTTCGCGGGGCGGTGGCGCCGGGCACCGAGCCGGGCCTGGAGGCGACCTCGTACTACGGCCCGGACCGGGGCACCACGGCGAGCGGCGTTCACGGGATCGTCCTGGAGCTCGATCCGGTGACCTTCCGCGTGGAGGTCGCCAAGTACGCCGTCGTCCACGACTGCGGTCGGATCGTCAACCCCATGATCGTCGAGGGGCAGATCGTCGGGGGAGTGGCCCAGGGCCTGGGGAACTGCTACTACGAGGAGCTCCGCTTCGACGAGAACGCGCAGCTTCAGAACGCGTCGTTCATGGACTACCTCCTCCCGACCGCGGGGGACGTGCCCCGGGAGATCCTCCTCGACCACGTGGAGACCCCGTCGCCCCTGGGGGCGCTCGGAGTGAAGGGAGTGGGGGAGGCGGGTTGCATCCCGACCGCCGCGGCGTTCGCCCAGGCCATCGAGGACGCGCTCGCGGGGACCGGGGTCGAGGTCCTCTCGATCCCGCTGTCGCCCGACCGTCTCTTCCATCTCGTCGAGGACGCGCGTTCGCGGAGGAATGCGAAGTGAAGCCGGCGGCCTTCCGCTACCTCCGCCCGCGCACGACCAATGAGGCCCTCGCCATGCTTGCCGAGCACGCGGGCGAGGCGAAGCTCCTTGCCGGGGGACAGAGCCTCGTCCCGACGATGAACTTTCGCCTCGCCCAGCCGGCGGTTCTGGTCGACCTGAACGGGATCTCGGAGCTCGCGTACATCCGCCCGCGAGGCGACGGGACCTCGATCGGGGCCATGACCCGGCAGCGCGCGGTGGAGAGGAGCGAGCTCGTGGCGAGCCGCGCGCCGCTCGTGGCCGAGACGATGCCCTGGATCTCGCACCCGCAGATCCGCAACCGCGGGACCTTCGGGGGCTCGATCGCGCACGCCGACCCTGCCGCGGAGCTCCCGGCCGTCGCGGTCGCGCTCGGGGCGAGGATGCGCGCACTAGGGGTTGCCGGCGAGCGCTGGATCGCCGCGCGGGACTTCTTCACCGGGCTCATGGCGACCGCGCTCGAACCGGACGAAATACTGGTCGAGGTGGAGCTCCCGGCCCTCCCGCCCCGAACGGGCACGTCGTTCCAGGAGGCGGCCCGGCGCCACGGGGACTACGCGCTCCTGGGAGTGGCCGCCGTCGTGGGGCTTGACGTGGCGGGGCGTTGCCGCGAGGCGCGCCTCGTCTATCTCTCCGCGGGAGAGACGCCGGTCGTTGCCCAGGGAGCAGCCCGCGCGCTTGTCGGAGAGGCTCCCACGGACGAGGCGCTCCGCGTCGCGGCAGAGATTGCCGCATCGAAGGACCTCGACCCGCCGGGCGACATCCACGCCTCCCCGGCCTTCCGCCGCCACCTCGCGCGCGGGCTTACTGTCCGCGCGCTGGACGCGGCGATCGCGAGGGCGCGTTCCTCAAACGACAGAAAGGTGAGAGAAACATGAAAGCCTACGACCTGTCGCAGCCGTTGAACGAGGAAGTCTCCTTCTGGCCCTACTACCCGCCGTTCGAGATGAAGTACATCAAGCGGAAGTCGGAGCACGGGGTGAACGCGCAGTACATCATGACCAGTAACCACATCGGGACCCACCTCGACGCTCCCCGCCATTTCGTCACGGGCGGGATGACGATCGACCAGATCCCGTTCGAGTGGCTGTGCGGCCCCGGGGTGATCGTCGATCTTGCGAAGGAGATGAGCGACTGCGAGGTCTACACGCCCCAGATGATCGAGGAGAAGGTCGAAGTGAAGGACGGGGACATCGTCGTCCTCCAAACGGGATGGCACAAATACGGCCAGTTCGGCGAGCGCCCCGACGAGGAGAGGTACATCCACCGCCACCCCGGCGCACACCCCGACATGGTGAAGTGGCTCCTCAAGAAAAAGGTCCACATCTGGGCGGTCGACGCCGTCTCGACCGACCACCCGATGAACCTGCCCATCGGCCGGTTCCTGGGCAAGGGGACGTTCGGGCACTGCGACCGGGTGCGCGACTACTGCGAGAAGAAGTTCGGCGGGAAGGACGCGCTCGCGAGACTCTTCCCGGACGAGCACTACCAGCTCACGCACAACGCCCTCTTCCCCGCCAACTGCATGCACGCGGAGAACCTCGGCGGCGACGTCGGCCACCCCGACCTCCAGAACCGGCGCCTCACGATCGGGATCTTCCCCTGGCTCTTCAAGGGCGGCGAGGCGGCGTTCTGCCGGGCGGTGGCGTTCGTCGTCTGATGGCGGTCCTCGCGGCCACGACCAGGAGGTCCGGCCGATGGGGCTTCCGGGACCGGCAGGATCGTAGCGGCGGATCCCCGGACCAGGGGGCCCTCCGACTGGGACGACCGCTATCGATTTGACGCCGCGAACTCATCGAGCAAGTCGACGAGCGCCCCCGTCACGCAGGCCGCTCTGCGGCGACTCACTTCGTCGAGCGCTCCCTCTGGATCGGCTCCCTTGGTTCGGACGAGGTAGGCGGCAACCACGATCACGGACCGGCTTCGCCCCGCCCGGCAGTGGACGAGGACCCGAGGAGACTCGATGGAGAGTTGTTCGAGGAGTTCCACCGCGAGGCGCAGGCGCCGAACGTCATTGCCTGGTCCGTCGTCGAGGTGACACGTTTCGACGCGCACCTGCGCCCCTGGTTCGATCTCGCCCGGGGCGCATTCCCGGTCCAGGCACAGGATGGATCGAACTCCCTCACTCGCGCGCAGCGAGGTGTCCCGCGCCTCGACGAACGTCCCGATCGCGATCCGATCCGTGATCCAATCCACCTCGGACCTTCCCTTCCGAGCCGCAACCGCAACAGTCTACTGCAGCTAGGGGATGAATCGAGGTTCCGGCTCGCCCCGAGACCTCGACGAGCGCCACGTTTGTTTCGGCGCCGCGGGGGCGTTACGCCACGAAACGGCCCTGTTACGTCTGGCCACGGGGTGATCGCCGGGCAAGATCTCTAATCCCTTGAACTTGCGCCGCTTGTGGCGTGCGGCCGGCCGGTACGGAAATTGCTGCTTCCAGGCGCTCCCCTCTTCCAGCCGACCCTAGCAAAGACTCGATCATGAATACCCGACGCGCCCTCCCGATCCTCGCCGCCGTCGCCCTCTCCGCGATGGCGCCCAAGTGCGAACCGCCCGCACCGCCTCCGCTCCCGCCCGAGCCGCCGAGCGAGCAAGGCCTGGGACCGAACGAGGAGGATGCCGCGGCCCGTCTGGTCCCGGCGCTCCTCGCCCAGGACCGTCTCGCGATGGTCGCCACCGCGCGGCGATCGGGCAGCGACTTCGTCTACGCCGTGTACGCTGACCTCGACCGGGACGGCCGGATCACGAGGGTCTTGTTCCGCCGGAGCCGCAGGCCGGACGGGACGTACGACTATCCTCGCGTCGGGATGGACGGAGACCTCGACTCGGGCCAGGATCCGCTCGCTCGCACCGACCCCCGGGCCCTCGCGTCGTACGAGGAGGAGCTCGGCGCTTCCGGCGGGACAGGGCTCATTCCGCTCGCGGCGACGACCTTCCCCTACGCCGAGGAGAGGATCGCGGCGGCCTTCGACCATCCGGGCGCCGGGGATCTTCTTCTCGTGCACACGCCCGCCGGGACCGACCCACGAGAGATCGGAAACCACGGCAACCTCGACGTCACGCAGTCACGGAGCCCGCTCGTCCTCTCCGGGGCCGGGGTGCGGCCGGCGGACGGGACGGCTACCGGGACGTACACGACGCTCGCGAAGCTCGTGGACATCGCGCCGACGGTTGCGAAGGCTCTCGGCGTCGCGCCCGTGCGGGGCCTCCGGCTCGACGGGAGCCCGGGGACGACCTACCTCAAGCGGCAGGACGGACGGGTCCTTGACGAAGTGCTCGACGGGCGGACCGCACGGCGGGCCGTGATCGTCGTCTCCGACGGGGCGAGCCACACGCGGCTCCGGCGGCTCCTGGAACAGGGCCGCCTGCCGTTCCTCGCGCGGCTGGTGCGCCGGGGAGGCTTCTTCCGCGAGGGGGCGATCGGGAACCTCCCGTCGAACACTTACCCCGGGCACAACGTGATCGGGACCGGGTGCTACTCGGGTCACCACGGGCTCCTCGACAACGACTGGTACGACCGGAAGGACCGGGCGGTCAAGAACCCGTACGAGGAGAAGATCGGGTCGAGCGATTACCTTTCTCCGGGCGTTGAGACGTTGTTCGAGGCGCTCGAACGGACCCACGGCCGCTGGGACGGCCGCCTCGGGGGCGCCTACACGATCTCGATTGGCGACCCCTGCTCCCGCGGCGCGTCGCTCGGGCTCCTGGAGCTCGACTTTCCCCAGGGGTTCCCCTTGATCGACGGGAACAGCGTGGTGCCGGTCCCCGATTCGTTTGCCTCCTCGCGGACCCTGACGCTCGGCATGGCGCTCCAGCAGGTCCTCACCATGGCCGTCGAGCGGCAGTTCCTGGAGGGCGGGACGAAGCACCCTTTCCCCATGCTCACTCTACTCAACCTCCCCCTCACCGATATGTACGGCCACGAGGCCGGACCGCATTCACCCCTGGCGGACGACGTCTACATCGCGATGGACGCCTTTGTCGGCCTGATCGTCCGCCGGCTCGAGAAGCTCGGACTCCTGGAGGACACCCTCTTCGTCGTGACGGCGGACCACGGAATGGCTCTCCAGGACAGGGCCGCGGCCGGGACTCTTGCCGATGCTCTCGTCCGCGCCGGGGTCGAGGGCGTCTTCAGCAGTGAGCGGTTCGTTTACCTCAAGTGCGTGGACGTCGAGGTCTCCCTTCCCGCCCTGCAGGCTGGGACGGCAAACGAGGTCGTGGTCACCGTTCGAGACGACGACTTCGACTCTTCCCGAGTCCGTCCCGGAATCTCCGAGGCCGAGGTTGCGATCGAGATCGGTTCGCGGCGCTGGACCGCCAGGACGGACTACGTCGGGCAGGCGGTTCTCTCGGTGACGCCGCCCGCCGGATCATCCCGTGCGCGAATCGTGGTCGAGGCACCGGGGTTCACCCGCGCGGTGAGGGAGATGCCCGTCCGCTGAGGCCGGAGGCTACACCGCCTGCTTCTCGAGCGGTGCCGTCTCCCGAGGAGCGACCGGGGCCGCGGATTGCTTCTTGCGGCCGAGCATTCTCCGGACCCGCCTCACCATCCCCTGTAGCGCCATCTCGGAACGGCTCTCCAGGTGCCCCGTGATCGCGTGCCCGAGCATCTGGATCGGGCGCCACGGGCGGACGAGCCAGGAGATCCCGTAGAACCAGAAGATGCCCACGACCCGGGCGAAGAGGAGGGCTCGCTTGGAGAGCCGCTCGCAGTAGGAGAAGGTCTGGGTGATGTCCGCGTAGGAGGCGAGGCGGTAGTAATACTCGTCGTCGAGCTCCGGGATCTTCCCGAGCTCGCGGAGCTGCAAGAAGAGCTCGCTCCCTGGATAGGGGACGAAGACCCAGATCGAGATGTCGTGGACCCCGAGGATCGCCGCCTTCGTCATGAGGACGAAGCTCTCGTAGATGTGGCGCCACCCCTCGTGGGGGAAACCGAAGATGAAGTTGAGCTTGACGTTGAGGTCGCTCTTCACCGCCCCGCGCATCGACGCGAGCATTTTCGGGAGCGAGACCTTCTTCTTGATCTTCTGGAGCGAGTCCATGGAGCCCGACTCGGGGGCGTAGGAGAGGTTCCGGCACCCGGTCCGGGAGAGGCGCCGGCTCACTTCCTCGTCGACCGCCTCGGAGCGCGTCCCGCTCGGGAGCTGCCAGAGGAAGTTCATCTTCCGGCGCTCGATCGCGTCGCAGAAGTCGAGGATCCACTGGCGCTTGACGATCATCGTGAGGTCGTAGAAGTCGAAGTTCTCCGCGCGGTAGGTGTCTTTTAACCAGGCGATCTCATCCAGGAGGTCTTCCGGGTCGCGCGCCATCCAGCGCGTGGTCCACATGAAGGGGTTCGAGCAGAAAGTGCACTGGTAGGGGCAGCCCCGGGAGGCGAGGACCGGGATGGAGCGCCCGCGGGTGACGCCGAAGCCGTAGCCGCGCGAGAGGTACTCCTCCATCGGGACGAGATCCCAGGCCGGTCGTGCGATCGACTTGAGATCCCGGATCCGCGAGGGCAGAGTCCCCTTGCGCATCGACCCGCCGGCGTCGCGGTAGCAGATCCCGGGGACTTTCGCCAACCCGGAGCGGCCCTGGGTCGCGAACGTCTCCAGGAGGGCGCAGGCGGTCGCCTCTCCCTCGCCGAGCACCGCGACATCGACCAACCCTTCCGCGAAGCAGGACTCCGGGAGAGCCGTCACGTGCTCCCCGCCGGCCACGAGGAGCGCGTGCGGGAACCGCGCGCGGATTCGCCGCAAGAGCTCGCGTCCGACCGGCCACTCGTAGGAGAACTGGATCGAGACCCCGATCGCGCCGGAGTCGTCCGGGATCCGTTCCACCACCTCGCCCAAGGGAAGGCCGTGGAGACAGCCCCTCTCATGTGCCGTGAACCGTTCGATCGCCAGGCCCACGCTGTCGAGGATCCCGACCTCGTGCCCCTCGTGCCGGAGCGCCGCTGCGACGTAGGCCACTCCCAGGGGGGGGACGATCATGGTGGCCATGTTAAACGTCGGCATGAGCACCGGTGGCCGCACGAGCGTCACCTTCATGCGCGAGCTGCCTCGGCCACCTTGCGTCCCCCTCGATTCCCGGAAAACCGCGGGATGCTACCAGCTGGAAGGAGGGGAGACAAGCGAGGGCTACGGGGAGCTACATCCAGAACCGTTGCTCGATCAGGGTGAGCACGGCCGTGATCCCGTCGTGCCAGGAGATCTTCTTCCCCTGTTCCTTCGTTCGCGCGTTGTAGGCGATCGGCATCTCGATGATCTTGTAGCCCCGCTTCAGCAGCTGCGCGGTCATCTCGGGCTCGATCTCGAAGCGCGAGGCGCGCAGTTTCAGACCGGGGATCACGTCTCGGCGGAGGACCTTGTAGCAGGTCTCGATGTCCGTGAGACGCGAGCCGAAGAGCAAGTTCGTGAGCCCGGCGAGGGCGCGGTTGGCGATGTAGAAGGAGAGGGATCCCCCGCGGCCGGAGTTCATGAAACGCGAGCCGTAGACCACGTCCGCTCGTCCCTCGCGGATGGGGACGGTGAGCTTGAGGAGCTCCCTCGGGTCGAGCTCCAGGTCGGCGTCCTGGATCGTGACGATCTCCCCCGTCGCGAAGGCGAAGCCGATCCGGACGGTGGAGCCCTTGCCGAAGTTGACCGGGCTGTGGAAGACCCGGACGCCCTCCATCGACTCGAACGGGGCGAGCGCCTCCCGCGTCCCGTCGGAGGAGCCGTCGTTGATGATGAGGACCTCCTTGTCGAGGTCGAGCGCCAGGACCTTTCGGACGGCCTGGGCGACGGTCTTCTCCTCGTTATAGACGGGGATGACGATGGAGATCTTCAAAGGTGGGTGTCCCGGAAGGGCGCGCCAGACTACAGGAACGCCCGGGGTCCGACAAGAACGAGTCGCCCGAGCGCAGGAAGTTGCCCGCGGATCGTCGCGGGTCATACAATGGCGCGTCGTCTCGCTCCCCCACCCGAGAAGATCCATGACCCGCATCTCCCCCGCGACTCCGTCCGCCGGGACGGCCGACTTCCTCTTCCTAGGCTCGCTCGCCGAGACCGACGCGGAGGTCGAACGGCTCGTCCGCCTGGAGGAGGAACGGCAGGCGAGGAAGCTCATCCTGATCGCGTCGGAGTCGATCTGCCCGCGCGCCGTGCGGGAGGCCTCCGCGTCGGTCTTCGGGAACATCTACGCCGAGGGCTATCCGTCCTGGCGGATGACGGGCCCCTCGAACCGGCGGCCGGCCGACTACGCGCACCACCTCGCGCACCTTCGCCGCTATTCCGACGCGCGCTACTACAAGGGCTGTGACTTCGCCGACTTCGTCGAGACGCTAGCGCAGAAGCGTTGCGCGGAGCTCTTCGCCACGGAGTCGGTCCCGGCGGATCGGATCCACGCGAACGTCCAGCCCCTCTCGGGCGCGGCGGCGAACAACGCGGCCTAC
Organism: Planctomycetota bacterium; assembly: GCA_016209595.1. Taxonomy (GTDB): domain Bacteria; phylum Planctomycetota; class JACQVV01; order JACQVV01; family JACQVV01; genus JACQVV01. The sequence goes on along the minus strand of JACQVV010000484.1, from coordinate 10,446 downwards.
ATGGCGTTCGTGAAGCCGGGGGGAGTGGTTCTGGGGATGCACCTCTCCGAGGGCGGGCACCTCACCCACGGGAGCCCGTCCAACCGTTCGGGGAAATTCTACCGGATTGTCTCGTACGGCGTGGACCCGAGGACCGGACGGCTCGACTACTACCAGGTTCGGCACCTCGCGGCCGAGCACCGCCCGCAGATGGTGATCGCCGGGACGAGCGCCTATCCCTGGACGATCGACTGGACGAGGCTCCGGGAGATCTGCGACGGCGCACCGTCGAGACCCGTGCTCCTCGCCGACGTCTCCCACCCGGCGGGCCTCATCGCGGCGGGGCTTTTTCCCTCGCCCATGGGGCTTGCGGACGTGGTCACGTTCACCACTCACAAGACTCTCTGCGGCCCGCGCGGCGCGGTCATTCTCACGACCGACGAGGAGAAGGCGAAGCGAATCGACGCGGCCGTCTTCCCGGGCGAGCAAGGGGGGCCTCACATCGACCGCGTCGCGGCGAAGGCCGTCGCGTTCGAGCTCGCCCGGACCGACCGGTTCCGTGCCCTCATGCGCCGCGTGGCCGGGAATGCCCGCGCGCTCGCCGAGACGTTCCTTTCGGAGGGGCTCTCCCTCGTCTACGGCGGGACCGACAGCCATCTCCTTCTCGTCGATCTCAAGGCCGTTCCCTCTCCGACCGGGTTTCCCCTCACCGGCGAGATCGCGAGCCGCGTCCTCGACCTCGTGGGGATCGTCTGCAACAAGAACGCGGTCCGGGGCGATACGAACGCCGCCCACCCCACCGCGCTCCGGTTCGGGACGACCTGGGTCTCCCAGCGCGGCTTCGGAGCCGAGGAGATGGGAGAGATTGCGCGGATCGTGACGAGGGCGCTCCGCGAGATCCATCCCTTCCATTATGTCTACGGGCAGGGAACGGTCGGGCGCGGCAAGATCGACTTTGACCTCTGGCGCGATCTCCGGGGCGCCGTCGAGACGCTCGAGGCGAAGGGCGCTCGCGAGACCGAAGACCTTCCGTCAAGCGGCTACCCCTTTTGCGACTCGCCCGCGGCCGGGTCCTCGCCCGCACTGACCCTTCGCGGCGAGCGCTGCCACTACCTCCTCCAGTCGGCGGTGACTTCCGACCTCTCGACGCTCGCGGCCGGCCAGGCGAAGCGGACGGTTCTCCTGGAGCGGGAAGGCCGCTACCTCGGCGACGTCGTCGTGGCGAGGCTCGAGGACGAGGCTCCGGGGTTCCGGCGCTACCTCGTCCTGACCTCCGCCGCCTCCCACGAGCGCGTCCGGTCGTGGCTCCGCGCGCTTTCGGACGGCTACACCCTGTTCGACGCCGAGGACGTCTTCAAGAAGGTCGAGGGTCCGGGAACCGTCGATGAGGTCGCGGAGGCGCCGGAGCGCCTCCGGCGGCGCGTGCCCTCAGCGTTCGGCCCGACTCTCGCGCCGCCCGTGGACGCGCCGCCCGGCACCCCTGGCGTCGCGATTCTCGCTTCGCGTCCGGACCTCTTCGACCTCGACAAGGTCTATTTCGTCGGCCAGCACGAGCTTCTCGAGAAAGCCGCCCATCGCCCGGCGAGGAAGACCTGGACCTGGACGCCGCCTTCGAGCAAGGAGCTCCGACGCACCCCTCTCTTCGAGCGCCACAAGGCCCTCACCCGGCAGGGCGGGATCGTCCCGTTCGCCGGGTGGGAGATGCCGGTCCGCTATGCCTCGATCCTGGAGGAGCACCGGGCGGTCCGCGAGGCGGCCGGCCTCTTCGATGTCGCGCACATGGGGGTCCTGGAGGTCGCCGGGGATCACGCTCAAGCGTTCCTCGACGCGGTGACGGCGAACTACGTCGCGTGGCTCGCCGACGGTCAGGGACAGTACTCGTTCCTCCTCGATCCGGACGGCCGGTGCGTGGACGACATCATCGTCTATCGCCGCGCCTGGGACCGGTACATGGTCGTGGTGAACGCGGCGAACGCCGAGGAGGACCTCGACTGGATCCGCGCGGCCGCCTCCGGCGAATACGCGATCGACTGCCGCCATCCGGCGAAGCGCGCCGAGGGACCCGTCACGATCCGCGACCTCAAGGACCTCTCGTCCGGCGCCGACCGGCGGGTGGATCTCGCCCTCCAGGGGCCGCGGTCGTTCGACGTCCTCGCCGCGCTCGCCGGTCCGGGTAACGCCGAGAGGGTGGGGCTCCTCAAGCGCTTCGAGTTCGCCGACGTCCGGCTGGCCGGGATCGACGTCATGGCGAGCCGGACCGGCTACACCGGCGAGCCCGTGGGGTACGAGCTTTACGTCCATCCCGATCGCCTCGTCGATCTCTGGGACAGGATCCTCGAGGCCGGAAAGCCCATGGGCGTGAAACCTTGCGGCCTGGGAGCGCGGGACTCGACGCGCATGGAGGCGGGGTTTCCACTTCACGGCCACGAGCTCGCGGGCGAGCACAAGATCACGCCCTTCGAAGCGGGCTACGGGTCGTTCGTCGCGCTCCACAAGCCGTTCTTCGTCGGCCGCCGCGCAATGCTCGCGAGTTTTCTGGAAAGGAAGATGGCCGTCGCGCGCTTCGAGCTCACGGAGCCCGAGGCGAGGCTCGTCCGCGCGCATGACCCCGTCGCGAACCTGAGAGGGCAGGCGATCGGTCGCGTGACGAGCTCGACCGCGGCCGGCGGCCTCCCATACGGCCTCGCGTACGTGGACGCCCGCTTCGCGGAGCCGGGGACCGAGGTCGTCGTCTTCCGGCTCCCGCCCCGGCCGGTAGAGGAGAAGCCGAAGGAACGTCTGGAGCCCGGCGACCCCGTCGTCCTCCACGTGCGCGGGAGGATCCTCTCCCGGTTCGCCGACTTCGGCGGCCGGTAGTGGATGTTCTCCGTTCTCGGTCGCTTCGCCTGCCGCCGTTCCTGGGTGATCGTCGGCGTCTGGGCTGCCGTGCTCGCGACGTCGGCGACGCTCGCGCCGAAGCTCCCGTCCCGGCTCCTCTCGGGCGGCTACGACTTCGCCGACTCTGAGTCGGGCCGGGCGAACGCCGCCCTCGAGCGGGAGCTCGGCCTCTCGGCGAGCGACATCACGGCGATCCTTCGGAGCGACCGCTACACGATCGACGACCCCGAGTTCCGCGAGGCCCAGCGCCGGACCGTCGAAGTCCTGGAGGCGGTCGAAGGCGTCCGGCGGGTCCTCACGCCCGAATCGACGGGCGACCCGGGACGGGTCTCCGCGGACCGGCGCGCGGTCTTCCTCACCGTCTCCCTCGGGACGGATCTCGACGGGGCGCAGCAGGTCTTCCTCTCGCTCCGTGACGCGCTCCCCGAGCAGCCGGAGGGGATGGAGATCCGGCTCACGGGCGCGCCGGCGACCTACGCGGAGATCAACGAGGTGAGCGAGCGGGATCTCGTGCGCGCGGAGACCTACGCGCTCCCGATCGCCCTCCTCATCCTTCTCGTCATCTTCCGCGGTCCGATCGCCGCGGGGCTTCCCGTCCTCCTGGGAGTCTCCTGCATCACCACGAACCTCGCCGTCCTCTACCTCGTGACGTTCCAGCGCCCGCTCGGCATCTTCGTCCTGAACGTCACGACCGCGGTGGGGCTGGGGGTGGCGATCGACTATAGCCTCCTTGTCGTTTCCCGGTTCCGCGAGGAGCTCGCGCGCGGGCTCGAAGTCGACCAAGCCGTGATTCGCACGATCGAGACGGCCGGGAAGGCGATCTTCTTCTCCGGACTCGCCGTGGTCGTTTCGCTCGTTGGCCTCCGCTACGTCCGGTTCGTCGCCATCCATTCGATCGGGATCGGCGGGATGATCGTCGTCACGATCTCGGTCCTGGGCGCGCTCACGCTCCTCCCCGCGCTCCTCCATCTCCTGGGCCGCCGGGTGAACTGGCTCACGATCGGCGTGAGGAGCGGCGGGAGCGGGACTTTCTGGGGGAAGATCGCCGCGGGAGTCATGCGCCGGCCGCTCGCGGTCTTCGCCGGAATCCTCGTGGCCCTCTTCTTCCTAGTGAGCCCGCTCTTCCGCATCCGGCTCGGCGTTCCCGGGGCGGAGATCCTCCCCGAGGGCGCCCGGTCGCGCGAGGCCCAGGAGATCTTCGACGAGTCCTTCCCGTCGCGGAAGATCCCCCAGGGCGCCGTCACGATCGAGTGCCCCGCGGGCGTCCGGAGCTCGGAGAGCGTCCGGGCCCTGCGAGAGTTCGTTCGATGGGCGCGGGAGCGCGAGGGCGTGACCGACGTTCTCTCGATCGCATCCTTCATTCCGGACGGCCTCGTTCCCATGCTGCGGCTCCAATACGGCGCGGCGAGCGAGGACGAGCTCTACGAGAAGATCCTCGCGACGCCTCTGGAAAAACTCCCGCCGGCCCTCGCGGGACCCGTGCGAGCCCTCTCGACCGAGCGGATGACGGTCGTGCGGATCGCCATGAGCTCGACCTCGAACGACGAGCCGGCGCGGCGCCTCACCCGCGAGTGCCGGGAGTACGAATGGCCCGCCGGGATGGAGGTCCACGTCGGAGGCGAGAGCGGCTACTTCTCGGACTTCATCGAGGCGCTCTACCGGGATTTCCTCGTGGCGATCGCGGTCGTCCTTTTCCTGACCTACGGGATCCTCCTCCTCCAGTTCGGGTCGTTCGTGCTGCCCCTCAAGGCGGTCGTGATGAACACCTTCTCGATCGCCGCCTGCTACGGCGCGCTCGTCTTCGTCTTCCAGGAGGGCCACTTCGCGGGGCTCCTCGGCTTCACCGCGACCGGGTTCGTCGACGCGCCCGTTCCCGTCGTTATCTTCTCCGTCCTCTTCGGCCTCTCGATGGACTACGAGGTCTTCATGCTCAGCCGCGTCAAGGAGGCCTACGACCGCGGCGACTCGAACGAGGAGAGCGTCGCCCACGGCCTCGCCCAGACCGGCGGCATCATCACGAGCGCCTCGGCCATCATGATCGCGGTCTCGGGCGCTTTCGCCTTCGCCGACATCCTTCTCGTCCAGGCCCTCGGCTTCGGGATGGCCTTCGCGATCTTCCTCGACGCGACCGTGATCCGCGCCTTTCTCGTCCCCTCGACGATGCGCCTCATGGGGGACTGGAACTGGTGGGCCCCGCGCTTCGCCCGGCCGTTCCTCGCCCGTTTCTCGCGCTTCGCCGCGCACGAGTGACGGACCACTGACCCAGCCGAGTATACTTGAGTCATGGCGCGCAAGAAGAATGACCGGCTCGACCGGATCGAACGCATGATCGAGGAGCTCACTCGGGCGCAGGACCGGACGGAGGAGGCGCAGCAACGGACGGAGGAGGAGCACCGGCTGACGGAGGAGGCGCTCCGGCGGTTGTCTCACGAGGTCGGAGATCTCGTCAACGGCATGGGGCAGATGTCCGAGAACCTGCTCGCTCCTTCCTTGCCGCGCATACTCGAGCCCTTCGGGATCACCCTGGATAGCACGATCACCCGCCTGAAGAACGCGATCGAGGGAGAGACCCTGGAGATCGACGCTGTCGGACAGGGCCGGGACCGGTCGCGCAAGCGGCTCGCGATCGTGGTCGAGATCAAGTTCAAGCTCTTGCAGAGGGACGTGGACAGGTTCCTTGAGAAGACGCTGCCTCGCTTCCGGGAGTTCTTCCCCTCGTTCGGGCGGGCCGCCGTTGCAGGCGCCGTTGGCGGCCTGACCGTGCCCGTCCAGGTCGCGCGCTACGCGGAGAGGAAGGGCCTCTTCGTTCTGGGCCCGGGCGAGGAGTTTGCCCGCGCTCTCAATCGCCCGGCGTTTCGTCCCAGGATCTGGCCCCCGGATCGGAAGAAGAGATAGCGCTCACCGGCCTTCCCGGGCGAGCTCGCAGTCGCGTCCGTGAGACGGGGTGCTTGATACGCGACGGGGAAGACTTGCTCAGCGCTCGCCGCGCCCCACGAACTGGAGCGCAAGGGAGTTGATTCAGTGGCGCTTACCGGTCGGCGGAGGGCCGTCGTCGAAGACGTGCCCGAGATGTCCTTCGCAGCGCGAGCAGATGGCCTCGGGAGCGCCGGGCTCAGCGCGTGTGGCTACGGCCCCGGGGAGCGAGTCCCAGAACGAGGGCCAGCCGCAGGAGTCGTATTTCGTCGTGGAATCGTAGAGAGGCTGTCCGCACCCGGCACAGGCGTAGATCCCGTCCTCGTGGTGGTGGAGGTACTCGCCGGACCCGGAGGGCTCCGTTCCCCGCTGGCGGAGGATGTAGAAGCGCTCCGGGGAGAGTCTCTCCTTCCATGCCTCCTCGGTCGCCGGAAGGTCGTTCTCCGAGATCGCGGCGCTCTCGCAGGAGGCGCACGCGGGTGGATCGGGCTTCTTCTCCATGTCACCCTCCTCGCCCGGGGCGGATTCGAAGGCGGGTTCTTCTTGCGGGCCCGCGTCGCAAGAACCGACGAAGACGAGCAGGCCGAGCCAGATCGAGCCGCGCTTCATGACCTTCATCTTCGGTCAGCGGAGGGATCGCCGCAAGAACGCTCCGGCGCGAGGCGTCACTCCCGGTCTTTCGCCTGCTCGTCCCAGCGGAACTCGGAGTTTTCGAAGATCTTGTCGGCGAGGACGAAGAGGCCCCGCGACTCGACCGCGACCGCCCCGTCGGGGAAGCGGGCCTCGCCCTTCGTGTGGATCTTCCGTCCGTTCGTCTCGGTCACCCAGCCCGAAAGGAGAAGCGGCGTCCCGAGGGGAACGGCCTTCCGGTAGTCGAACTCGAGATGGACAGCCATCGCGCGGTGGCCGGCGCACCAGGCGGCGGCGCCCATGGCCTCGTCGAGCGGCGCCGCGAGGCTTCCCCCGTGTGCGAAGCCGGGGGCGCCCTGCTGGGCCTCCCCCGGCGCGAAGTGGGCACGCACGCGACCGGTCTGGGGGTCGAAATGGAACTGGACCCCGAGTCCCAGCGAGTTCTCGACCCCGCAGACGAAGCACGGACCGTGGCCGGGAAGGGGATTCCCCGGAAGTGGATCGCTGGCCATCTCGTTACGGCACTCGCCAGAGGTAGAGAAACCGCGGCGAGCGGTCGGTGTCGAGCGAGACGACATCGACGTCCACCCGCGGCGGTTCGGGGCGGCTGGCGACGTTCCCCGACAGGATGTCGGCGAGCGAGGGCTGGCTCCTGAATGTGACGATCCTCGCGTCGTCAATCCCAGCGAGGCCCTTCACCTCCTCGACCGCTTCCGCGAAGTACCCGATCCGGTCCACGAGGCCGTTCTTCTGGGCCTCGTCGCCGGTGTAGATCCGGCCGTCCGCGAGCGCGAGGACCTGGTCGCGGTCGAGCTTCTCGCGGCCGTCGTCCACCACGGTGACGAAGCGCTCGTAGATCTTGTCGATCGCACCCTGGAGGATCGCCTGCTCCTCCACGGTCATCTCCCGGAACATCGAGCCGATGTCCTTGTTCCGACCGCTCTTGATCACGACCTCCTTGACGCCGATCTTTTCGCCGAGGCCGGAAAGGTTGTAGAAGGAGAGAATCACGCCGATCGAACCCGTGATCGTCGTCTCGTGGGCGACGATCCGGTCGCAGGGCGCGGCCACGTAGTAGCCGCCGCTCGCGGCGAGGTCCATGAGGAGCGCCACGACGGGCTTCTTCGTCTCCTCCTTGAAACGGACGATCTCGCGATGAATGAGGTCGCTCGCCGTCACGCCACCGCCCGGCGAGTTCACCCGGAGGATGACGCCCTTCACGTTGTCGTCCGTGGCCGCGCGCCGCAGGAACAGCCGCACGTCCTCGACGGTGCTCGTCGTCTCGCCCGTCAGGAAGTCGAGCGACTTCGTGTCGGTGATGAGCCCCTCGATCGGAAGCACCGCGATCTTGTTCGTCGTGGAGTTCTTCGCGGGCTCGACCTCCTTCTCCACGAGCGCGTCGGCGCCCTCGGGCATCTCCGAGTGCGTCGCCACCAAGACGAGGAGCATGATGAAGTTGACGCCGACCGAGCCCAGCAGGAAGAAGGCGAGGACGAGCGCGATCCAGAAGCCCGCGGAGCGTCCCTGGCCTGTCTGGACGATGACGTATGGGACGCCCGGGGGTGGACCCGCGTGGGAGGGCGCCGCGCTGTGCGGCATCTGCCCGGGGCCGGGAGGGAAGGGGCCGCCCCCGGTGGGGGGCTGGGGTGGGCCGTAGTCGGACATGGGGTCTCTCCTGGCATCTGGAACCGCGCCGTGAAGGGCGCCATTCTATTCGGACGACGGTTATTGCGCTCTCCCCTACATCCGCGACAGGGCCGTTGTGGCTCTTTGTTGGCCGCGCTTAGCGCCCGCCCCCGCCTTCCGGCACCGGGCTGGGTCCCGTGTCGCGACGGGCGGCCCGTTTCTTCGCCCAGACGACGAGTCCGAGCGCGACGACCAGCGCTATCCCTCCGAGGATCGCGAACCGTCGCGGGGCGTCCTTCGCCCTCCAGCGGATCCCTTCCTCCTCGGGTCCACTCGCGGATTTTCCGGGATCCGCTGGGTCGTACCAGACGTCGACCTCGGCTCCGGGCTTCAGGGCGTGGTACGCGTCGGACTCGATCTCGCGTTCCGAGGACTCGTGGCGCTTGCCATCGGCCTCGAATTCGAAAGTGAAGAAGTAGTCCGCCTCTCCCGGTCGGCTGCCTGTCTTCTTCGTGACCAGGTCCCTGCAGACGCCCTTTGTCCTCGTGCCGGACTCAAACAGGCGCCAATCGGCTCCGCCGCGGGCGTGATCGTCCCAGGCTCTCCACATGGCGAACAGGCCGGCGCCCGCGAAGACGATCGCGCCGTACCAGGGGAGGAACCGGAGGTATCGCCGCATGGCCTGCTCGTTCGCGGCCGATCGGTCATCCATTGCCTATCTCCTGCAGAAGAGTCGAGCTCGATTCTCCTCCGGGCATCGTTGTCCCCGAGGGCGGTTTCTATCGACCGTCAGTCGCCCAGGTCGGTGCGGAAGTGGAGGATGTCGAGGATCCCGCCCTGGCGCTCGGCGGCTGGCCGGAAGACCGGCTGGACCGGGTCGCCGATCTCGGGGGTCTCGTCCCCCGCGACTTCGAGCCGATGGATGAGCCCGCCGCGCACGCCCTCGAACTCCACGAAGGCGATCCACTCCGGGCGGGCGAGACGCCTGCCGTCGAGGTCGACGTGGACTCGCGTCACGCTCCCGATCCAGCCCGGGAGCGGGACCGGGCGGAGCTCCTGGATGGTCTCGAAGCAGCGCTCGCAGAAGAGCCGCGGAGGGAGGATCGTCTCCCGGCACGCGGGGCAGACTCCGCCCACGATGCGCCCGTTCTCCTTCAACTCGCGGAAGAATCGCTCGCCGCCCACGCCGGCCGTGTAGTGATTGGTGATCGGGATGTCGCCGTGCCAGGCGCGCATCTTCTGATTGGAACCGCCGCGTTCGAGAATCGCCATGTTTCCCTATCCCACCGGCTTGAAGTAGCGGATGTCGGTGATCGCCCCCTCGCGCTCGGCCGGGGGCTTCCAGACGGCCCGGACCTTCATCCCGATCCGGACCGCCTGCGGGTCGACCTCGTCCACGAGGTGGAGGATCCCCATCCCGGGGCTCGCTCCGTCGATCTCGATCACGGCCGGGATCTGCGGCTTCTCCAGCCGCACGACGTCCCAGGAGACGTGGGAGATGCTGAAGGTGTTGATCCTCCCGGTGTCAGCGAGGTCCACCCAGGCGTCCATCGGCCGGAAGCACCACTCGCAGTGGACCCGCGGGGGGATCACGGTCCGGCGGCACTTGTCGCAGCGCGTGCCGACGAGCTTCCCTTCTTTCAGCCCGTCGAGGTACTTCCCGATCCCCACGCCGCAGTCCCACGCGTATCGCGCGTTCGGGCTCCCCTGGGTGTGGAAGAAGGTCTTGAAGTCCTCGTTCGAGAGGGCCGTCCCTCCGAATTCGGTCTGCCTGGGCATGGCTAGTTCCTCATCACGACGACGGTGCCGACCTGCATGAGATCTCCCCAGGCCTGGGCGACGCCGGTCCTGGGCGACCCCGGGACCTGGCGCTTCCCGGCCTCGCCGCGGAGCTGCCAGAAGAGCTCGCAGATCTTCATGAGCCCTGCCGCGGCGATCGGATTCCCGACCCCCAGGAGCCCGCCGGAGGGGCAGACCGGAAGGTTGCCGTTTCTCTGGGTGACCCCCATCGCGGTGAGGCGCGGCGCCTCGCCCCGCTTGCAGAGCATGAGCCCCTCCATATGGTGGAGCTCCTTGTAGGCGAACGGGTCGTAGGGCTCGGCGATGTTGATCTCCTTGCGGGGCTCCTTGATTCCCGCCATGTTGTAGGCCATGCGGGCCGCCCGCTCCACGTACTCCGGGTAGGCGAGGTCACGGTTGGTCCAGTAGGCCGTATCCAGGTTCCAGCCGACGCCCTCGATCCAGACGGGCTTATCGGTGATGCGCCGGGCCACGTCCTCCGCCGCCAGGACGACGGCCACGGCGCCGTCGCTGACCGGGCTCACATCCAGCCGGTTGACGGGCCAGACCATCAGCTCCGAGTCCAGGACGTCCTGCACTGTGATCTCGCTGGCCACCTGGGCGGCGGGATGGCCCATAGCG
>JACQVV010000481.1 GCA_016209595.1 Planctomycetota bacterium | reverse complement strand
GCGATGCCGCCGTCGCGAGCTCGTCGAAAAGGAACCCCAGCTCGTCGGCGGTTGATGGACGGCTTGCGCCCGCCGGAGGGGTGACCGCAGGTGGGCCGGCCGCTGAGGAGGTGGGTGCGGGAGGGCTGGCCGCGGGAGGAGGCGGGCGGACGGGCGGCATTTCGCCGGCCGGAGGTGCTCCGAGGATGTCGTCCAGAAAGGAATCGACACCGGCCGCGGGCGCGGACGTGGCCACCGGCCCTGTCGCGAATTCTCTGAGAACCTCACCCACCGGATCGACCTCCGTCTCCGGCTCCATGAAGTCTGGTTCGGTTTCCTCCCGGATCGGGGGCGCTTCCGCCGCAGGTCCCGAGGGACGTTCGTCCCTATCCTCGCCGAGGGCATGGTCGAGTAGGCGTTCGACCGAGTCCCGAGTGGGCGCTTCGTCGTCAGGGGGAGGGGAACTGCCTGCTTCCCCGTCCATTTCCGCGGCCAGCGACTCGGGGAGCAGATCCTCGTCAGAAACCTCCTCGACGTCCTCGAAGATCTCCCGGAAGGCGACGCGTGCCTCCTCGGTCGAGGGTCGAGGGTCGTAGGGTGCCGGTTCGCCCGTGCCCTCGAGGAGCTCGCGGAAGAGATCGTCGACTACGGAGACGGGGCCCGTTTCCGCCGCCCGCTCGCCCCCGCCTTCTGCCTTCTGCCTTCTGCCTTCTGCCTTCGCCGCTTCGGGGCTCGGATCCGCGGGGGGCGGTTCGATCGGCGCGGATCGTGTCGGCCCCCGCATCGGCGGCAGGGCCCGCGGCAGCCGCACCGGGAATGCCGCCGCGTCCTCGGCTCGTCCCCCGCGCTCTCGCCAGGCCCGTGTGATCTCGGCCAAGTCGATGTCCGGGGTCGCGCATGCGCTCTCCGGCCCCACGGGCTCGCGCATGTCCCCGTTGCCCGCCCGCGAGGTCGCCCTCTCCAGGACCTCCGCGAGCCGGATCGATTTCACCTTACCCGGCATCGAGATTCCGCTCGGAAACGAATTCCGGCCCGCGGTAGTCCTCCACCGCGGAGAGGATGCACTCCTCGCCGACCCGCTCGAGCCCTTCCCCGCAGCCCGCGAGGAGCGCGAGGTCGCAGATCGAGTTGATCTCTCTCGGGATCCCGCCCGAGAACCGATGGACCGAATCGATCGCCGCGTCCTCGAAGATCGGGCGCTCGGCCTTCGCCTGCGCGAGGCGGTGGAGAACGTAGAGCCGAGTCTCGTCGCGATCGAGCGGGGCGACCGTGTACCGGATGCCGATCTGCTGATCGAGGTAGCGGTTCCGCCGCACGCGTTCGAGGAACTCAGGGCGCGCGAGGAGGACGGCGTGGAAGAGGATCCGTCCCTCTTCCTCGTAACGGGGGAGGAGAGAGAGCTCCCGGAGCGTCGAGGGATTCTCGATCGCGTCGGCGTTGTCCACGACGAGGACGGACTCTCCTCCGCTCGCTCGGCGCGCGGAGGCGAACTCGCGCAGCCGCTCCAGCGTGCGGCCCTTCGAGGCGCCGTTCAGATCGATCCCGAACCCCCAGGCGACCTGTCCGAGGAAGTCTTCGGGGGTGAGATCCGGCTGGACGAGCATCGAGACCTGGTAGCCGCGCTCCGCGAGTTCCTTCGCGAGGATGTGGGCGAGGAAGGTCTTTCCTGTGCCGGGTTCGCCGGCGAGGAGGCTCGTTCCCTTCGACTGCGACACGCCATAGAGGAGGCGTACCAGGGCCTCCTCGTGCTTCCGCGAGTAATAGAGGTATCGGGGGTTCGAAGTGTTCTCGAACGGCCGCTCGGCGAGTCCCCAATAGGCGGTGTACATGGCCCTCGATTGTCCGAAAACGCCCTTCCCCGTCCCGGCGGAGAACCTAACATCCGGGCCCGCAAATGTCAACGCTTGGGCGAAACCGGCACGACCAGGATGGGGTTTCGCTCGCGCCGGTTGGCGCGCGTGAGGATGGCGCTCCGCTCCCCCCCCCCGGAAAGGAGGGCGATGACGGATGGCTTCCGCGCGACTCCCGCTGCCGACGCCGCCAGAGCGAGAACGGCGGGGCTCGTCCCCGGGAGGGGACTGCCCTTGCGGCCTGGGTTCCGCGGTTCGAGGTCCGCGAGCTCGAAACGGGCCAGGCCGCCGTCCTCGATGGGGCCGAGCTCGGCGATGCGCCCGGCTTCGTCGCGCAAGACGGCCGCCCGCCAGTCGCGGCCCGAGCCGTTGGCGACGACGAGACGTCCCTCCTCCAGCGACGCCTCCACTCGGCCCGGCAGATGGATCCCGCGCTCCGCCACGAAGGCGAAGCGGCTCCCCTCGGGAAGGGCGATCCCGGAGAGCTCCTGCGGTCCCCCGGACCACGCCGTGTCGTGGAAGTGCTCCTCGTCGAAGGAAACCGGCAGCAGGTCCCAGCCTGGAGCGCGCACGTCCACGGAATCTCCCGACCGGCCGGTCAAACGGTGGTAGTCGAGCGCGCGGGCCAGGTCGCCGCCCGGTTCCACCACCAGGACCGGCTGCGAGTCCGCGAGACACTCGGTGCGGGCGGGTTCGCTCCGGCCAGCGAGGAGGGTCGCCGGGACTGCCACCGCGACGGCGAGCGCGAGCGAAAGCGCGAGCCCGGTCCGCTGCGAGCGCCGCCAGACGATGAGCGGGGCGCCCGCGATCCCGCAGGCGACGAGGAGGTAGATTGCGGTCCATCGAGCGCTCCACGCGAGCGTCTCGTCGTTCCATCCGGCCGGTCCGAAGGCCTCGTAGGCTTCGGGCGAGATCGAACGATCGACCCTCTCGGGGAGGCCGTCGAGGACGCGCGCGAGGACCGCCGAAAGGACCGGCGCGTCCGTGCTGCCCAGGGCCACGCCCGGTCCCAGGACGGCAACGCGGCCCCGGCCCAGTTCGAGCGCCGCGCCGATCGGCTTCCCGCCGCCGGTCCGGATCCATCTCGATGCCGGCACGCCCGCGCTCTTGAGATAGTTCTCGACCGGGTCGAATCCCGGGGGGCCCTCCACGACGCCAAGCCCGCCCGGGAAAAGCAGCGCGCTCCATCCCCCCGCTGTCACGAGCTGCGGTGAGGCTAGAACGAGCCGGCCTCCGGCGCGGATCCATCCCTCCAGGATTTCCGGGCGGTATGCCTCCAGTCGAGAGGCGGGCGGCGGAGCGGCGAGGAGGACGTCCACGCCCGCCCATCCGCCGGGCTCCCCCGGGAGGAAGGAGAGATCGGCGATGGTGACCCGGCGGCCTCCGGCGCGGAGCGCGTCCCCATCCGCCGCCGGCGCGAGCGAACCCGCCGGATGGACTCCGACCAGCACCTCGAGCGGCTTGACCGCGCGCGACGGGAGCGCTGCCTCCCGTTCCGCCACGGCGCAGCCGCGATCGACCAGCCGCACCGTCGAAGTCGCCCAGCGCCCGCGAAGGAGACACGGCACCAGAACCGCTTCCCGGGAACCCTCCGCTGCGAGCCGGACCGGCTGGCGGAAGCGATGGTGGGTGCCCACGGCGATCTCGACTTCTCCCGCGAACGGGCCGTCCGACACGACCACCTCCGCGAGCGTCCACTCTCCCGGGCGAAACGAGTCGCCGGCGAGGAACCGGACCGACTCGATCTCGGCCGCCCCCGCCGTCCCCGCAGCAAGGGCGAGAAGGAGCGCGAGGGCCGCCGCACTCTTCCGCCGGACGGTTCCGAAGAGCGAGGGGAGGAGCGCGGCAACCGCCACGGCGAGCGGCGGCCCCAACGTCCACGGGTCCAGGAGGGTGCCGGGGCCGCCGCTCCCCGCCGCGCCAAGCGCGACCTCGAGAGGCGTCGATCCGCCCGCCTCTCCCTCACCTGCGAAAACAACCTCGCGGACCACGAGACGCGCGAGGGGAACGCCGCCCGTGTAGAGGGCGCCCGCCGCCAGGTAGAGAAGGAGGGGAACGCGGCTTGGGCGCCGGCCGACCTCGTGGGCGACAGCCGCGCTCGCCGCCGCGACCAGAAGCACCCAGCCCTGAACCGCGAACGCCTCGCGGAGCCCCCGCCCCGCGAGCGCGCCGGCGAGCGTCGCGACGGGAAGGAGGAGCGCGAGGACCGCGGCGGCCTCCGCCAAGAGTGGGAGGAACCTCGCTCCTTCGCCCCTCGCCTCGCCGCGCGAGACCAGTAGCGTCCACAGGAAGAGGAAATAGACCGTCTCGACGCAGGCGATCCCCGCGAGCATGTCCTCCGGCCCCAGCCCCGGGATCGCAAGCGCGACCGCGTTCGGGACGAGCAGGAAGAACGCGACCCCGGCGGGGAGGAGGATCCCCATCGCGCATGCGGCCAGGTGGCGAGCGTTCATTGTCGATGGTGTATCAGTTTCCCGAGATCCGCCGGAGGTTCCAGGCGAAGCCCGCGAAGAGGACGAGCGACGCGACAAGCGACGCGCCGAGGGCCTGCCCGATCCAGGTGAGGTTCGTTGCGAAGAGGACGATCGCGCTCCCGAGCCAGATCCGGAGGGCGAGGCGGCGGCTCGGCGGCGACGCCTCGTGGATCATCGTCAGGGCCACGGTGAAGGGGAAGAGGAGCCAGACGAAAAAGTAGCTGAAGGCGAAGGGCGACGCGAGCGGAACGAGTAGAACGAGCATGGCCAGCTCCATCGGGACCTGAGCCGGCGTCCGGCGCGAGCGGGGGGGCATGGAGAGAACGTAGGCGAGGCCGAGTCCCAGAGCGACCACGAGGATAGCGAGGTTGACCTCCGAGAAGGAGAAGGAAGCGATATTGACGTGGCGCACGCGCTCGCTCGACTCGTCGGCGTCGGCGGGGCGAAGGAGCCGGTTGGCGACGGCGACGAGGGACTGGTTCCGGGTCGTGTACGATCGTCCGGGGCGCTGGGCGATCGTGTCCTCGTCGTAGCGCAGCAGCATGCTCGAGGTCCAGGTGTCGAGGTCGGCCAGGTTCTGGCGCCAGCCGCGAAAGGGCAGCGGCAGGAGGAAGAGCAGGACCAGGAGCGCGGCGATCGTCCCGGCCGCCGCCGGCCAGTGCCGCCTCCAGAGGAGATACGGAAGGATGAGCACGGGAAAGGCCTTCACCGCCGCTCCGAGGGCGACGAGGGACCCGGCGGCGGCGTAGCGGCGTCGCTCCAGGCAGAGGAAGGCCCCCAGAGCGAGAGCGAGGAGGATCAGGTTCGGCTGCCCCAGGAGGTAGGTTTCCCAGACCTGGATCACGACGGCGAGGCTTGGGAGGACGTAGAGGAGCGGGCGCTGCCGCAGCGTCTTGCCCGTGGCGAGCCGGACCGAAAGAAGGACCGCGGCGAGCCAGGCGGCGGAATTGGCGAACGCGAGGACGGCGACCAGGCAGAGCAAGCCTCCGGCGCTCGGGGGAGCGAGCAGGATGGCCGCGGGAGGGGGGTACATGAACTGGAGCGTCCCGTCCGCCCGCTTCCGGTAGATGTCCCCTCCCTCGAGCACGGCCGTCCCCGCCTCGTACCATTTCCAATAATCCTTCGTAGAGCCACGAAGGACGTAGTTCGCGATCGGGACCATCGCGAGAGAGAAGAGAACCAGGGCGGCGATCGGGACCAGGGCGCGGGAGAGCGGGCCCCATCGCGTCTTCCCCGGCTCCGGATCGATCGCTGCCACCAGTGGCAAGGTACGGGCGCGGGATCAGCTCGTCAGCGGGCCGGCGGCCTCGATTGACAGGCGCTCCCGCCGCGAAGTACGATCCCGTTCCATGGACGGGAGGAAGAAGACCGTCAAGGCTCGGGCGAAGCCGCACGCCGCGCCGGCGGCGAAGGCCGCTCCCTCCGAGGATGCGAAGCTCTCACCCGACTCGATGGGAGGCGTCCGGGCGCCCCTCTCGTCCGAAGACGCCGAGTTTTACCGGAAGCTCTTCCACGACTCGGCCGACGCCCACTTCGTCCTCGACGGGCGGACCGGGACTTTCTGCCTGGTGAACCGCCGCTTCGTCGAGACGACCGGCTACTCGGAGGAGGAGCTCGTCGCGGGGAACTTCCGTCCGACGTCGCTCGTCTACGGCAAGGGACGCGAGATGGCGGAGGAGCAGATCCGGGGCCTCAAGGAAGGCGCGTCGGGGATCTTCGAGTGGATCTGCGCCGACCGGAACGGCCGGGTCTGGGACGTCGAGGTGAGCGTGCAACGCTTCCGCTCCAAGGGCCGGCCGTACGTGCTGGGGCAGATCCGCGACATCGGCCCGCGGAAGGAGCTCGAACGGCGCCTGAAGCGCGAGGTCGAGCTCCAGAGGAAGAAGACGATCGAGGCGGCGAAGGCGGGAGTCCGGGTCTTCCAGCTCACCGAGAAGATCAAGCGGATCCCGGAGCTCGTGCGCCGGCTCGCCGCCGCGTCCGACGAGGCCGCGCTCTTCGATGGGCTGAAGGAGGGGCTCGTCGGCCCGGAGAGCATGGGGTACGCGGAAGCCGCGCTCTACCTCGTGGACGGGAGGCAGCTCCTCTGCCAGTTCGCGACGCGCGAGATGCCGATCAAGCGGTTCCATCTGGACAAGAACCACAAGCTCGCGCGCA
This sequence comes from Planctomycetota bacterium, assembly GCA_016209595.1. Taxonomy (GTDB): domain Bacteria; phylum Planctomycetota; class JACQVV01; order JACQVV01; family JACQVV01; genus JACQVV01. Next base: position 26,293 of record JACQVV010000481.1, on the reverse strand, counting down.
TCGCCCGCTGCGGCGAACGCTACTACGACGGCTCGGCCGGAGAGCTCGTGGTGCCGCTCCGGCGGTCGGGGGAGGTGGCCGGGCTCCTCCAGATCTTCTTCGACGAGGAGGACCGGCTCCTCTTCGGCGAGAACGACACCGTGCGAAGCGGCCAGGAGAACCTCGTCGAGGCGCTCGCTCTGGCGTTAGAGTCGATCTGGGGGAAGCTCCGCCTGGAGACCGCGAGCCGCGACCAGGCAAAGTCGGACTCTCTCACCGGGCTAGCCAACCGCCGTTACTTCCGGGGCAGGCTTCTGGAAGAGACCAAGCGCGCGCTCCGCTACCAGCGCGATCTCTCGCTCATCCTGATCGGGCTCGACCGCTTCCGCGAGATCAACGAGGTCTGGGGGCACGGGGTGGGCGACCGCGTCCTCGTCTTCATGGCCGGCTATCTCGGCCGCGAGTTCCGCGAGATCGACATCCTGTCGCGGTACGGATCGGACGAGTTCGCGGTGCTCCTCCCGGAGACCGGGCTCGAAGAGGCGAAGAAGAAGAGCGAGGACCTCCGCTACAAGGTGGAGCGGACGCCCGTCCCTCTCGACGGGGAGGGCGGGGAGAAGATCGATCTCACGGTCTCGGTCGGCGTGGCGACCCGGACCGAGGGGATGACCGATCCCGACGAGCTCCTGAAGCACTGCGAGGAGGCGCTCTACACCGCCAAGCGCGAGGGGCGAAACCAGGTCTCTTCCTTCGAGGACAAACCGCGCATCCTCCCGAAGCGGATCGCGACGCAGCTCGAATAGGGCCAGGGCGCGCCAGGCGGCCCGGTCTGCGAGGACCGTCCGGTGCTCGCGCACGAGCCGCCCGAGCGCCGCGGGCCGGACGAACTCGCGCACCCGGGCGTCACGAGCGAGGAGGGGGTCCCCCGCGAGGCCGGAGAGCTCGCCGCGGAACCATGCGCCCAGCGGCACCGCGAAGCCCATCTGCGCGCGCGTCCGGACAACGGGTGGAAGGAGATCGTCTATCTCTTCGGCGCGGAGAAACTCCCGGAAGTCCTCAACGGTCTTCCGGAACCGGTCCCTGAGCGTCCGGTAGCGAGGGTACTCGCCTCCGGCCTCGCGCTTCCTCCAGTTGAGGACCAGGCGATCCTCCGAAATCGGGGAGTCGCGTCTTCGCGTCGCTCATCCTTTTGGGATCCTACTCCAGATCGCACGGTGACGGAGGTGCAAGCGCGTCTACTGGCGCTCCGCCATTTCTGTACGCTGCTGGCTGCGGTTCTACTGGGTCGCAGCGGGCGATGCGAGGCGCCGCGAGCGCCGCCAGCACCGCGATGCGGCAGATTCCCTCCACCTGCGAGCACGTCCAGCGGCGCATGGCGGCGGAATCGCGACGGTGGACGCACCTCCAGCCGCGAAAATCCGCCGCTGCGTGGCGCTGGAGACGCCGCCACCGAGGCGGTGCTTCCGCTCAGGAGCGTTGGCGACGCTTCCGGCCGCGTGTTTTCGTCGCTCGCGAGCCCCGGACGGCCTCGGGGCCTCGATCGCGAGGCAAGACGTGCGCCTTCGCACGGTGCGGTCCGTGCGTCGAGGAAAATGCGGAAGATGGGACGGTCTCGCAGCCGTGCGATTTCGCACGCCACTTCGTGCGGTAGCCGCACGCTTGGGCACGGCGCGCCATCTGCCGTGCCGAGTCGAGACAGAAGATAAGACTCTCTGCTCTCAAGGGATGCGATGCGCGCGGGTGCGTTCGCACGCGCGCGGCACGCCGATTGCGTTTACCCGGTGCGTCCGCATTCCTTCAAACGAGTCGAAGGCCACGGCCACCCGAGTCTCCTCTGCCACCGGAGCGTGTCCGGCACAGGCGAAGAGGCCGCGAGGCCGAGACCGGAGACCAAGGAGGTTCTTCCCATGAAGATGTACGCGAAGAATGCCAGCTCCGTCGTACGGGTCGAGTTCGGATGGCTGCTCATCGCCCTTCTCCGCGCATTCGACGTCACCGCCAAGATCGCCGGATGGTTCGAGAAGCTCAACGACCGGCTCGAGGATGCCTCGATGGGCACGCGGGCCAAGAAGAAGCTCATGAAGAAGGCGATGGCGGCGCTTCGGGTCGCGGAGTTCTTCGTCGAGCGAGCGCTCCGGTCGCTTGCCACCGCGGCGGAGAGCGCGGACGGGGGGCGTCAGGGCCCCGTGTACCACCTCCTCTTCCCAGAGGGGCTCAGGGTCGTGGTTCACCCGTCGGGGCGGAGGCAGCTCCAGCCGGCAGAGGATCTCGTCACCCGGATGAAGAACAGCACGCATCCGGACGTGGTGTCCTTCCGCGAGGAGTGGCTCCCGAGGATCGAGGGCGCGGTGAATGCGTTCGCGTCGAGCGTCACCGCCTACGCGCAGGCGGCGGACGACCACAAGGCGGCGTTCCAGGCCGAGCACGCGCTCCGCGAGGAGCACTATCGATCGGTCGACGAGATCGGCGGCCACGTTCGCGCGGCCTTCCCCGGAGACCGCGAGATGCAGAACGCGGCCTTCCCGGTCTCCCGGCCGCGCCGTGCGACGACGCCGGGCGGGGAAGGGAACGACCAGCCGCCGGCGGAGGAGACCGCGGTATCGGCGTAGGACATCGTCTCATCTCGCGGACCCCCTCTCGCCTCCTCCACGAGAGGGGGGCCTTTTTCGTCGCCGGGGTCTATGGAATCGCGCCTGGTCTCCCCCTTTGGTGGCCCTGGCTGTTCGGTTCCCGCGTCCCAGGCGCGCGGGTCCCGGGCTTCCATCCGCGCGCCCAGATCGCGGGCGACGCGGCAGAGAAGCGCGCCGACGCCTGCCGCTCCTGGCCAGGCGCACCCGGGACCGCTCCCAACAACACCGTGACGATTCCGACGTGCCGAAGCCCCCCGCACGAGATCGTGCGGCGATGGTCCAGACAGGTTGCCGAGCCCCCCGGCCGTGCCCCCCCCTAACATCCCGTGGATTTTCTGCACTTGGATTTTCCGGAGGTCGGTGGGTCGCGAAATCCGAATGACGCAGAACTCCTTCCGTGAATCGGAACCTTGCCACCCGATCCTGGTCAGATCGCCCGGCCCTGCAGGACTTCCTCGCCGTCGGGGTTCCAGAGCCGCTCGAGGCAGTCGCCGTGGCAGACTCCCGACCAGCCGGCGGGGAGCGACATCACGCGCAGAAGGGCTGGGCGCGTGCGGAGCAGCGACCCCGTCAGGATGAGTCGGCACTTGCCCTCGTCGAACGCCGCGTCGTCGTCGGCCTCCCCGCAGGCGCGGCGGAAATTGTCGGGCGTCCTGCCGCAGACGACCAACCAGCCCGTATGGCGCGTCTCGTCGTCGCGGGGGCCGTTCCGCAGGACGCGGAAGAAGGTTGCGCCCGCCATGGGTCCCGCATAGATGGTAACCCAGTAGTCGAACGGCGCCACGTCCTCTTCCGCCTCAGTCACGACTGCCAGCGTGGTCTGGGCGGCGCACGCCCGCAGCGCCGGACCGAGGTCCGTCACGGCCCCGGCCATCGCATCCTCGCGATACTCCGGCGAGACGACCGCCAGCGCGCCGTCCGGAGCCGCCCGGAACCTCAGGAGCAGGGGACCGTATCGAAAGACGCCGCCGTCGCGGATCTTCGCATCCTCGATGCCCGTGAGCAGGTCGACGAGGTTCTGTTCAGAGCATCCCGCGGCTTCGACCGTCACGGTGACGCCGCCGAAGACCTTCTTGAGATTCATGGAGGGGCTCCTCACGTCGGCTCTACCGGGTGTCAGACGGTCCCGCGACTGAAGCGGACCCGACGAATCGGATGGACATCCGGCAGCTGGCTCACGATCACCCAGGCGAGGACCGCGCCGGTGATGGCGCAGACGAGCGCGGCGCCGTAGACCCCGACCCCGCTCACGCCGGCGATGGCCGCCGCCATGGCCCCCGCGATCTCGCCGCCGATCCAGAAGAGAATCCCGAGGGCCGCCCACAGTCCGCTGCGGCCCTTGACCTGGGCGATCTCGGAGAGTTTCTTGCCGAAACAGTAGAGAAAGATGATCTCGAGCATGGTCGCCTCCTCGTCGGTCGATGGTTCTCGCCATGGGGGTTGAAGCCCCCTCTCACCCAGGTGACCGCAGTGGCTCGCCGATCTCCTCACGGCGCGACCCCATCATGTCTCGTAACCCGCTCACGGTCACGCCCACGGAACACGATCACGACCCGTGACCGTGGCCGTGACCGTGACCGTGACCGTGACCGTGACCGTGACCGTGACCGTGACCGTGACCGTGACCGTGGCCGTGGCCGTGACCGTGACCGTGACCGTGCGGCAAGAGACCGCGAAACCCCAGGCTGGGGCTGCCTACGGCCCGAGGAGAACGAGGAGGTCGTCTCGCGAAAGAACCGCGATCCCCTCGGCGGCGAGCCAGGCAGAGAGGTCGCGCGAGTCGGCGGGGAAGGGCGATTTGGGATGCTCCAGGACGCGCCAAGCGGCTCGGTCCGCGAGGACCGTCCGGCCCGTTGCGCGCGCGAGGGCGAGAACGAGCCCGCCCGGCCGCGTGATCCCGGCAAGGCTCGTGCCCGGAGGGATCGCGAGGGGCTCGGCAAGCTCGCCGAAGCGCTCGTGAAAGCCGCGGACGTCCTTGTTGACCCAACGGGCGATGCTCGTGGCGATTTCTTCGTCAGGCGAGCGCGGCTCGTTTTCGTCCGGGGCGCGGAGGACGATTTCGTCGCGATTCGACCAGTCAACACGGAGGTTGTTGACCGATGCCATGCGCTCGAGGGCATCGGCGCATGGGAGGTCGCGGCAACGCAGCGATACGGCGAACTCGCCGCCTTCGACCCATTTCCCTGCTCCTTCGGAGCGCACGATCGGGACATGGTAGTTGTCCCGGATGAAGTCATGGACATCCGCCAAGGTCGTGGCTTCCCGTGCCCAGTTCACGTACACAGAGAGACGCTCGCGCCAGCGGATCTCGGACGTGAGGAACGGATCGTGCCCGGCGACCGCCGCCCCAAGATACAGGGCGAGGATCCGCGTCCTGTCGAATGGCCTCGCGAACTTCCCGGCCGGCGCGACGCGGACGCCCTCGGGTGTGACGATCCACTCGCCGTCGGGCCGGAGCGTCCAGTCGAGAAAGTCGGCCGCGGTCCCTCGCCGGGGATAGCGGTTCGGGGGATCGGGAAAGAAGGGGAAAAACAACGACAGGCGGAGCGCGTTGGTGGCGACGCCCGCGCGGATTCTCTCGATTCTCGACTGTACTTCGGGGTCATCCGCGGAAGCGTGGCGGGCGAGCTCCTCGAGCCCCGGGATGCCGAGCCGGACGGCGGTGGCCGTCGCTTCCTCACGCTTCGCCCACTCGTCGCTCTGGAGCCCCGCGAGGAGCTCCCGGACTCGTCCCGGGAGGTCGGCCGGCCGTTCGAGGACGCCGAGCGCCTCGGGTTCGAGGCGGATCGGGACTCCCGTTTGACGGGAGACGCCCTCCATGACTTCGGGGAGGTCGGGCGTGGCGATCCACTCCCTACTCACGGCCAGCACCTTCTTCAGCCGCCGCCGGTACTCCGCCTCGTCCTGGCCCGCCGCCGTTCCCGCGACGGCGGCAAGCGCGGCGAGGAGGACGACGCCCCTCATGGTGTTGCTCTTTCGGGGCGCCGGACGGCGGACGGCCGCATCGCCGGATTCCTCAAAAAAACCTGGCACCACATTTCCAGGAAGAGGATCGACCAGAGCTTGTACTCATGGCTCCGGGCGCCGGTCCGGTGCTCGCGCACGAGCCGCTCGAGGGCAGCGGGCCGGAAGAACTCGCGCACCCGGGCGTTCCGGGAGAGGAGGAGGTCGCCCACGAGTCCGGAGAGCTCGCCGCGGAACCAGGCGCCCAGCGGCACCGCAAAGCCCATCTTCGCGCGCGTCCGGACAACGGGTGGAAGGAGATCGGCGAAGGCGCGCTTGAGGACATATTTTTCCTTCCAGCCGCGGAGCTTCCAGGAGGTCGGCATCGCGAGCGCCGCCTCGACGACCCGGTGGTCGAGGAAGGGGGTTCGCACTTCGAGCGAGTGGGCCATGCTCGCCACATCGACCTTGGTGAGGAGGGCCTCCGGGAGGTAGGTCAGCGTGTCGAGAAGAAGGATCGAGGCAAGAAGCCGGCGGTCGGCGTGCGGGGCGAGCGCCTCGCGAAAGTAGTCGTGCGGCGGGTTCGGCGGGAGAATCTCCGCCCACTCAGGCCGGTAGAGCCCCCGCCGTTCGCGGCGGGGGAAATAGGAGATCCACTCGATGTAGCGGGAGAGCGGGGGCTCCGCGAGGCCGCGGAAGAACTTCGCCGCGCGGTAGGCGGGGGTCCTCCGGGTGCCGTCCCGGTGGAAAGCGCCGGCCACCTGCTCCAGGGCGCGGGCGACGGGCGGGGGGAGAATCGCGCCAAGGAGTCCGCCCAGGGCCACCCCCTTGTACCTGTCGTAGCCCGCGAAGAGCTCGTCCCCTCCGTCGCCGGAGAGGGCGACCGTCACGTGCTCGCGGGCGAGCTTGGAGACGTACCAGGTCGGGATCGCCGAGCTGTCGGCAAACGGCTCCGCGTAGTGGCGGACGAGGTCGGGGAAGATCGCGCGCGCGTCCGGGGAGACGACGAGCTCGTGATGCTCGGTCTTGTGGCGCTCGGCGACGAGCCGCGCGTAATGCCGTTCGTCCCACTCCGGAACGTCGAAGCCGATCGAGAAGGTTCGCACCGGCTGGCTGGAGAGTCCAGCCATGATCCCTACCAGAACGCTCGAGTCGATGCCGCCCGAGAGGAAGGCGCCGAGCGGCACGTCCGAGATCATCCGGAGCCGGACCGATTCCGTGAGGAGGGCGCGGAGGCGCTCGCAGGCCTCCTCGATCGTCCGCGGGGCGTCGGCCGCGGGCCGGGGCCACCAGTAGCGCTCGACCGTGACCTTCCCCCGGTCGTAGAGAAGGTAGTGGGCGGGCGGGATCTTCGAGACCCCGGCGAGGATCGTGCGTGGGCTCGGGACGTATTGCAGTACCAGGTAGCGGTCGAGGGCGACGGGATCGATCTCGCGGCTCCCGCCGTCGGCGACAAGGAGCGTCTCCAGCCGGCTGGCGAAGGCGAGCGAGTCGCCGTCGGCCCTATAGAAGAGCGGCTTCTTGCCGAGACGGTCGCGGGCGAGGAGGAGCCGGGCGTTCTTCGAATCCCAGAGCGCGAAGGCGAACATGCCGACGAGGTGCGAGAGAAGGTCTGGGCCATGCTCCTCCCAGAGGTGGACGAGCACCTCGCTGTCGGAGCGGGTCCGGAAGCGGTGCCCCTTCGCCTCGAGTTCTCGGGCGAGCTCCTGGTAGTTGTAGATCTCGCCGTTGACGATCGTCCAGACCGTCCCGTCCTCGTTCCCGATGGGCTGCGTCCCGGTCGAGAGGTCGATGATGGAGAGCCTGCGGTGCCCGAGCCCGATCCGGAAGGGCCCCGACGCATCGAGGCGCACGCCGCCCTCGTCGGGTCCCCGGTGGACCATCGTGGCGCACATCGCCTCCAGGGTCGCCTCGTCGATCGGCCGATCCCGTTCCACGATCCCGCAGATGCCGCACATGAGGCCAATCTACCTCAAGGAGGGCCGCACGCCGCGTGATATACTCCTTGCAGTCATGTGCGCGACCGCGTTCGATCGTGCCTCCCGGGAGGGACGCTATCCGACCTGGGGGGCGGCGCTGTTCCACCCCGATCAGGGGAGCTGGACGCAGGCCGAGTACCTCCAGCTCGACGCGGGCCGGCACGTCGAGTATTCGAAGGGCCACGTGGAGCTCCAGCCGATGCCCGACGAACAGCATCAGGCCATCGTGGGTTTTCTCTATCTCGCTCTTCGGGCCCTGGCTTCGGCCCGTGGCGGCCGCGTCAGATTCGCGCCGTTCCCCGTTCGCCTGTGGGAGGAGAAGTACCACGAGCCGGACGTCTGCTTCATGAAGAACGAGAACCTCGCCCGGTGCCAGGGAAGACATTGGGATGGCGCCGACCTGGTCATCGAGGTGCTGAGCGACACGAACAGGGACCACGACCTGGTGACCAAGCGGGACGAGTACGCCCGGGCGGGGATCGGCGAGTACTGGATCGTCGATCCCATCGAGAGGAAGGTCCGGCTCCTCGTTCTCTCCGCCGGGATCTATGTCGAGCACGCCGTGGCGATGGACGGGCAGCGGATCGCTTCGCTCTCGCTTCCGGGCTTCGAGATCGACGTGACGGCGGCGCTCGACGCCGAGTAGCACGCCATGGCCGAGGTCGTGCGCACCGCGTGCACCCGCGACTGCCCCGACGCCTGCGCGATCCTCGCGCACGTCGAGAGCGGGCGAGTCGTCCGGATCCAAGGCGATCCGGAGCACCCGGTGACGCGAGGCTTCCTCTGCCAGCGGACGAGCCGCTACCTGGAGCGCCACAACGACCCGGAGCGGCTCCGCACGCCGCTCGTCGCGTCCGGGAGCGGCTTCCGGAGAATCGGCTGGAACGAGGCGCTCAATCTCGCGGTACGGCGACTCCGGGAGATCCGCGACCGATATGGCCCTGCCTCGATCCTTCACTACCGGAGCGGCGGTTCGCTGGGGATCGTGAAACACGTCGTGGATCATTTCTTCGCCCGCTTCGGGCCGGTGAGCGGGAAGCGGGGCGACATCTGCAGCGGCGGCGGGGACGCAGCCCAGGAAGCCGATTTCGGGCTCTCGGACAGCCACGACCTCCTCGACCTCCTCCACTCCCGGCAGATCTTCCTCTGGGGCAAGAACCCCTACGTCTCGAACGTCCACCTCGTGCCGGTGCTCCGCGAGGCGAAGGAGCGTGGAGCTGGAATCGTCCTGGTCGATCCGGTCCGGCATCGCACCGCCGAGCTCGCCGACGTCTATCTTCAGCCGCGGCCGGGAGGGGACCTCGCCCTTGCATCGGGCGTGGCCCGGACGCTTTTCGAAAAGGGCTGGACCGACCCCGAGGCGGCGAGCTACTGCGACGGCCTCGATGGCTTCCGGGCGCTCGTCTTCTCGCGGCCGCTCGCGGACTGGGCGCGCGCGGCGGACGTTGCGCCGGTCGAAATCGTGGAGCTCGCCCGGCGCCTCGCCGAGAGGCCCGCCGCGATCCTCGTGGGCTGGGGGATGCAGCGCAGGGGTCACGGCGGCGCGATCGTGCGCGCCCTCGACGCGCTTTCAGCGGTCAGCGGGAACCTGGGGATTCCAGGAGGAGGCGTGAGCTTCTACTTCCAGCGGCGCGGGGCCTTCGATGTCTCGACGCTCGACTCGCGGGCGGCGCGAAGGCTCTGCGAGCCCCTCCTCGGGCGCGAGATCCTCGATGCGCGGGATCCGGAGATCCGCGCGGTCTGGATCACGGCCGCGAATCCGGTTGCGATGCTCCCCGACTCCGCGACCGTCGCGCGGGCTCTCGAAACGCGAGAGTTCGTCGTGGTGGTCGACACCCACCTCACGGACACCGCCCGCCGGGCGAGCCTTGTCCTCCCGACGAACTCGATGCTCGAGGCGGACGACCTCGTCGGCGCCTACGGGAACCACTGGATCCACGCCGTCCGTCCGGCGGTCCCCCGTGGCGAGGGCGTTCGGAGCGACCTGGAGATCGTCTCCGCGCTCGCGGATCGCCTGGGGCTAGGAAGAGAGTTCGGCCGGTCGCCGCGTGAGTGGAAGCGCGTCTTCATGCAGCGGGCCGAGGCCGCCGGGATCTCGCTCGAGGACGTGGAACGGGGCGGAGCGAAGAACCCCTTCGCCGGGAACGTCCTTTTCGCGGATCGGCGCTTCCCGACGCCGACCGGGCGCGTCCGTCTCATGACCGAGCTTCCGTCCGAGCTGCCGGGCGAGCAAGGCTACCCCCTCTACCTCCTCTCGAACTCGACCGCCCCCGCCCAGTGCTCGCAGTGGTCGGGACCGCGCCCGCGGGGTGAAGTCGAGGCGACCTGCCACCCCGACGCGGCGCCGGACTGCCGCGAGGGAGACGTGGTGAGGATCGAGAGCCCGATCGGAGCGATGCGCGCGCGGCTTGTCCTCGATCCCCGCCAGCGGCGGGACCTCGTCCTCGTTCCGAAGGGCGGCCGGTTCGACGAGGGCGCCTGCGCGAACGCGCTCGTCCCGGCGAGGACGACCGACATCGGCGAGGGGGCCGCCTACCTCGACGCGCGGGTGAGGATCGTCAGAGCCCCTCCATGAACCCGGACCGAGCCCGGCGGAGCGCCGGCGGCCCGGATGCGAGGCGCGAGCCCGAAGTCGTAGCCCTGCTACGACTAGGGCGAAGCAACGACGCAGACGGGCCGCCGCCGCCCGCCCGGCGACGGGAGGGTTCTTGGATGGGCTCCTAGTCTTCCTCGTGGAGAGGATTGAAGAAGAAGAGGTACGCGGCGCACTCGTGCCGGAGAGCCTCCCGGTAGCCCTCGAAGCGGCCGGAGCTCGATCCGTGGGAGTTCCGGACGGTGCCGTCCGACTCGATCCGTCCGATCGACGATCCGTGCGAGTCGCGGAGCGTGCCATCCGACTCGACCTTGCCGATGGAGGAGCCGCTCCCGTTTCGGATCGTTCCGTCCGATTGGACCTTGCCGATGGAGGAGCCGCTCCCGTTCCGGACCGTGCCGTCCTCCTCGATCTTGCCGATGCTCGAACCCCCGCTCGATCGCACCGTGCCGTCCGATTCGATCTTCCCCGTGCTCGATCCGTGGCCGTCGCGGACGGTCACCGCGCCGAGCTCGATCTCGTCGGCCGCGGCGGCGGCGGAAAGGGCGAGCAGGCTTGCGAGGAACGCGATCTTTCTCATGTCTCTTGAACCTCAAAACCCCGTCGTCCAGTCTATGAGATTCTTCCGTCGCGCGCGACGGTCGAGGACCTTGTAGAGCCAGACGCACGGGGCGGCGAAGAGGGTCACCTGGAGCGCGAGGACGCCGAGGATCGCCCCGTCCGACCAGTTCGAGAGGGCGCCGCACCAGCCGTGTCCCAGGAGCGCCCGGCGGAGGGCCTCGATCCACCAGGTCGTGGGGAGGGCGTAGCAGAGCGCCGCGAGCGGGCCGGGCATCACCTCGGGCGGGAAGATCGCCCCGGAGCAGAGATAGAGGACCCCCGCCGCGCCCTCCTGGAGCGGCGCCTGGCCGTGGGTCCGGTTGAGTTCGATCCCGGCGAAGGCCAGCCCCAGGAAGACGAGAAGGGCGAGGCCCAGGGCGAGGGCCGCGAGGGCGAGAAGCGGGCGAACGACGCCCGCGTCGAACGAGACGCCCAGGAAGACCCAGCCGAAGGCGAGCGTCACGAGGACCGCCACGGTCCCGGTCGCCATCTTGGTGAGCCCCCGGCCGATGAGGTAATCGAGGGTCGAGACGGGCGCGGACCAGATGTACTTCAGCATCTGGTAGTGCTCCCGGTCCTCCTGGACGGCGGAAGAGACGCCGAAGAGGACCTGCCCGACGTACTGGAAGAACGCGTTTCCGATGTAGAGCGCGGCGAAGAACGGTGTCCCTGTCCGCCCGTCCGTCACGACCTTGTACATGACGACGAGGATGAGCGTCGTCGCGATCGGCCGGACGAGGAAGTAGACGGCGAAGAGGAAGGGGTCGGCCCAGTTGGACTCCATCGCCCAGCCGAGCTTGCCGGCCGCGGCGATCGTCGCCAGGCGCGCGCGGAGCGGGTTCACGGCGCGCTCACTGCCACCTGAGCGTGAGGCGCCCCTCGCGCTTGGCCCGGTTCTCCATGTAGTCGAGCGCACGCCCCGCGAGGAGGAAGAAAACCGCGGCGAGCGCGGCGAGAATCGCGAGTTCGAGGCCGACGGGGAGGAGCCCCTGGGCGGCTCCCTCCGGGAACAGGGTCTGGCGCATCGCGTCGAGGCCGAGCGTGAGCGGGATCAGGCTTGCGAAGAGCGCGATCGTCCTTCCGAGAGCCCTCACCGGGAAGAAGAACCCCGAAACGAGGTAGATCGGTTCCTGGAAGAGGTTCACCATGTGCCAGGCCTCTCGCCCGAACAGGAGGAAGAGGCTTGCCCCGAGCATGCCCATGCAGTAGAGGGCGGCCATCGTGAGGACGAACGCGAGGCCGAGGGCCCCCCAGGAACGCGGTGCGAACTCGACCCCGAAGACAACGGCGCCGAGCGCCACGACCGCGATGGCCCGCGTCGTGATCGTGATCATGCTGCCCGCGGCCATGCCGGCGAGGATCGACATCCGCGAGATTGGCGCCGCGAGGTAGAGTTCGAGGTTCCCCGACTCCCGCTCCCAGTAGAACTGGCTTGCCATCCCCCAGAGCACCGCGAGCCAGAAGGGGGTCATGGCGCCGCCCAGGACCACGAAGCCCTCGTAGTCCTTGGGAGCGCCCATCGCCCGGTAGACGAAGATGTAGGCCGAGATCGAAACGAGGGGCAGCATGAGCTCCCCCACGATCCAGGAGGGCTGGCGGTTCACCGCGACCACGCGGACGTACGCCCGCGCGACGATCGTCCGCAGGTTCGTGACGAGCTCCGTTTTCACGGATTCGGGCCGGTCCCCTGGGAGTCGGCGAGGCCGTGCCCGCACAGCGAGACGAAGACGTCCTCGAGCGTCGGCTCGCTCTTTTCCAGGCGCACGAGCCGGGCGCCGCGGGCGGAGAGGGCGCCGATCATGGGCGCGATCGCCCCCTCGTCCGCGAGGGCGCAGGCGAGCCGGGCGACGCCGTCCCCTTCGTTCCTCCCGATGACCGCGGCGCTCCGGACGCCGGGGAGCTCGGCGAGCCCGTCGAGCCGGGAAAGCCCCGCGACCTCCAGGTGGAAGACCGTGTCCTGCCGGAGGGCGCGCTTCAATGCGGCTGGCGTGTCGCAAGCGCGGACGCGCCCCTTGTCGATGATCGCCACGCGGTCGCTGAGCTCGTCCGCCTCGGCCATGTAGTGGGTCGTGAGGAGGACCGTCCGGCCGGCGAGGCCGGCCACCCACTCCTGGACGAGGGACCGCACGTCGCGCGAGACCTGGACGTCGAGACCGAGCGTGGGCTCGTCGAGGAAGATGATTTTTGGATCGCAGACGAACCCGCGCACGATGTTCATCTTCTGGCGCATGCCGGTCGAGAGGCGGTTCACCTTCGTCTTCGCCTCGTCCGCCATACCGAGTCGGGCGAGCAGCGTCTCGGTCCGCTCCCGCGCCACGCGATTGGGGATCCCGTAGAGCTGGCTGAAAAGCCAGATGTTCTCGCGGACGTTGAGGATGCCGTATCCCGAGTGCTCGCCTCCCGAGACGAGGGCGATCCGCCGGCGGACCTCTTCGGGCTCGCGCGCCACGTCCACGCCGTCCACCCATGCCTCGCCGGAGGACGGAAGGAGCAGCGTTGCGAGGATCTTGATCAGCGTCGTCTTCCCGGCGCCGTTGGGTCCCAGGAGGCCGAAGATCTCGCCCGGGAGGATCTCGAGCGCAACGTCGTCGAGCGCGAGAAGGGGCTCGGCTTTCTTGCGCGAGTACTTCCGCCCGAGGCCAAGAGTGCGGACGGCGGGGGGAGCGGGAGTGGAAGGGCGTGGGGGAGGGGACGCGGGAACGGTCACGGGCGAATCATACACCGTACGCACGCTCGCGAGCAGGTTCGCATGGAAGCGTGCAGCGAGATCCCACGCGTGGATCCGTCGCAAGTCCTGATTCTGTAGATGGATCCAACTTGCCATGTCCCCGGCACGTCGGTTGCTTTGACATGCCGCGGCAACCAATCCACATCCAGGAAGGAGACGGCCATGAGCACCTCACGATGGTTCGCGCGGCGCGCGGCGCCGGCCGCGATCCTCCTTGCCTCGTTTTCCCTTGTTCCCGCGATTGCCGACGAGGGTCTCTTCCCGAACGAGGAGTCGGTCGACCCGTCCGAGGTCTCCCTTTCACCCGCTGCCGCGCTCGCGCTTGCACGCCAGGCCGGCCTTGACGAAGCGGTCGTGGACCACGAGCTCGTGCGCCCCCTCGCTCCCGGCGCCGGCCTTTCCTACATCTTCCGCGACGGGAACGGCGCGGTCGTCGTGGACGTGGCGACCCGGCAGGCCGTTCGGATTGCCGAGGGGCGTGAGCCGGCTTCCGCGGAGGCGAGAGGAATCCCGGCCGGCGTGAGTGTTCGTTTCGTGCGCGAGGCGACCCGCCGCATCCGCCTGATCGCCCGGAGCGCCATCGTGGTCTGGGCCGGCGGCCGGCGGAATGACGGGAAGCCCCTCCTTCGCCCGTACGACACGAAGGTCTGGGACTTCGTCGCGGTGGCCTTCCAGGGCACCGGCGTGCTCACCTGGACGATCTGCTACGACGGCGTCTGGACGATCCGCCCTCGCGAACATCCCCCCATGGGCGTCGTCTTCCTCGACCTCACGACCGTCCGGATGGACGTCGTGGAGGCCTGGCGCCGCGTCGTGGCCGCCGGGTACAAGCCGCCCTTCGGCTGGTGGGCTCTCCAGAAGTCGCTCCACCCGGCCTGCAAGAACCCCTTCTACGTCTTCCCGTACGGGAACGGCTACGTCTTCGTGGACACCGTGACCGGCGAGGTGTCGAGCGAATAGCGATGTCACCGCAGCTCCCCGAGGCAGGCGAGAAAGTCCTCGGGGAGCGGGCTCGATAGGAGAAGGGGGACGCCCGTGATGGGATGGGCGAAGGCAAGGCTTGCGGCGTGGAGCATTGGCCGGGACGCCCTGCCGGCGGGCGCCCCGTAGAGCTCGTCGCCCACGACGGGGAGACCCCCCTCGGCGAGGTGGACGCGAACCTGATGTGTGCGCCCGGTCCGGGGGCGAGCCTCGACGAGGAGCCCGCGGGAAAGGATCTCGACGACGCGAAAGTCGGTGCGGGCGAGGTCGCCCGCCTTGCTCGAGGCGTAGCGGACCCGCTTCGAACGCTCCCGGACGCGCGCGAGCCGGCTCTCGACTTCCCAGGATCCCCGCGGGAGCTTCCCCGACGCCGGGCGATGGACGAGGGCCGCGTAGACCTTCTCGATCCCTTGCCGCTCGAAGAGGGCCGCGAGTCCCGGGTTCGCCTCCCGGCTCTTCGCGAGGAGGACGATCCCCGACGTCTCCCTGTCCAGCCGGTGGTGGGAGGCCACGTAGGGGTCGGCCACGCCGTCCCGCCTTGCGAGGAAGCGCCGGACCGCATCCAGGAGGTTCTCCGGAGCCGCGGAGCCGCTCCCGGTCCGGTGAAAGGCGAGGCCGGGCGGCTTGTCCAACACGAGCAGGTGGTCGTCCTCGTGAAGGATCCGCTCTTGCGAGATCTCGAACTCGGCGTGCCCCACGGCTCGGGATTGTAATGCTCTTCTTACGCCACCGTCGCCCCTTACAAGACACTCTTCGGATGACACCCGCCGCATTGCTCACGCCACGGCGAGGTTGGGCGGCTCGGCACGGCGCTTGCTTCCTGGTCCTTCCTTCTCCGCGCCCTGGGAAGCGCGCGAGAGGACGCGAACCAGAACGGAAGGGAATGGACATGGGAATGCCACGCCTGGCGTGGACTGGAATCTCTCTGGCTTTTCTCGCCGCCGTTGCAGGGGCCGCCGACAAGCCCCCGGTGGTATGGCGGCCGGCTTCGCCCGCGAACTTCCAGGACGCCTCCCGCACGGCGGCCGACATCGACTCGATCGTCATCCACACCGCGGAGGGGAGCTACGCCGGGACGATCTCCTGGTTCCAGAACCCGTCGGCGAGCGCGAGCTCCCACTACGTGATCTCCCCCTCGGGCGAGATCACGCAGATGGTGGCCGACGAGGACGTCGCCTGGACCCAGACCTATTACAATCGCCGCTCCTTCGGGATCGAGTGCGCGGGCTACGCCGGGAGCGCCGCGACCTGGACGCCCGAGCTCCTCGACTCGCTCGTCTCGCTCGTCGCCTGGCTTTCCGAGGCGTACCAGATCCGGGCCTTGCATCCGGCGACGACGGCGAACGACACCGGCGGCTGGTACGACGACTTCGGGATCCTCGGGCACTACCAGATCCAGACCTCCGGCTCGCCGGCGGCCACCCGCTACGGCGTGCGGACCGATCCCGGATCGTACTTCCCCTGGGACGACTTCGTCGCCCGCGTGAACGGGCAGTACGGCCCGGGAGTTCCCTCCGGCCTCGTGGCCGAGCCGCGGCTCGAGGGGGCACGGGCAGCCATCCGGTTCTCCTGGGACCCGGCCGCTGGCGCGGACGGCTACTGGCTCGACATCGCGACCGACCCGGGAGAGCTCCAGTCGATGACGGGCTCCTTCCGCAACTTCAACCTGGGCGGAACCTCGCACGATTGGCAAGGCCTCGAACCCGGCACGGTCTACTACTGGCGGGTCTTCGCCTACAACGCGTACGGCGGGGTCCATGGCTATCCTGCCGGCCCGGTGACGACCCCCTCGGCGGGCCCGCCGGACGCTCCGGCGCTTCTGTCGCCCCCGGATGGGTCCACGGTCACGAGTTGGCCCGTGATTCTCGACTGGAACGATCCGCCCGGCGCGACCTCCTACGACGTCGAGATCGGCCGGATCGAGGCGGACGGGAGCTACACGCTCACGCACCAGGGATCGACCGGCGTCTCCTCGTACTCGGTTCCCGTGGGGGCGGCCCCGTGGAACGCGACGCACGTCTGGAAGGTCCGCGCGGTCGGACCCAGCGGGACGAGCGATGCGAGCGAGGCCTCGTTCACGCTCGCGCTCCCCGCGCCAGCCAAGCCCTCCATCCTCTCGCCGAAGGACTGGGAGCGCGTCTCCACGAACACCCCGACGCTTCGCTGGGATCATGGCGACACGCCCGCGATCTGGTGGTTCGAGATCCGACTCTGGCGCTGGAACGGAAGCTCGTGGACCGAGGTCTGGCGGAAGGAGGACATCGGAGGCGCGAGCGGCGAGTTCGTCCTACCCGATGGAGCGATCCCGCGCACCGGCTGGTACTGGTGGGCGGTGCGGATCTGGAACCCCGGCGGCTACTCCCCATGGGCGGGATCGGGCTTCGGCCGCTGGTGATGGGTGGGCGCCCGAAAGTCGCGCTCGCCGGCGTCCTCGTCCTCGCGGCGGCGGGCATGGTTGGAGTCGCCTCCGTCGACCCGGTCGAGTCGCCCTCCTTCGCGGCGAGCGAATCCGGACCTTCCAATGCGGAACTCGGAACTCGGAATGCGGAACTGAAAGACGGACACGCGGACCGGCCGGATTCGGGCGTCTGTCCTGCTCCCGTTCGGAGTTCCGCAGTCCGCAATCCGCATTCCGCAATTCAAGGGCCACCAGCAGCGCCAGCGCCTTTGCCGCAGGACCTCGCCGTGGTCCGCCGACCTGCTGATCCCTTTGAGAGTTCGCGGTCCACCTTCAGGGAGCGCGTCCAGATCGCCGGCCGCGTCCGGGGTCCCGATGGGCGCCCTCCGGCCGGCAGGTTCTGGGTCGCCGCGTCGCGCCGCCTTCCCGGAAACCTCCCGGCGCCGGCGTCGGGCCTCTGGTGGTTCGAGGACGCCGAGGGGCGCTTCTCGTTCGAGCTCCTGCCCGGAGCCCACCTCCTCACCGCGGGGGCGCAGGACGCAGCACCCTCGGAACCGGTGGGGGTCGAGCTCCAGCCAGGCGCGCCACCGCCCGACATCATCCTCGATCTATCTTCGGGGCGGACGATTTCGGGACGGGTCGTCGCCGCCGGGACCGACCTCGGCCTCGCCCACGTCGAGCTCCTCGCCCTTGGCTCGGTCCCCGACCTTGGCCCCGCGAGCCCCGCGGCACCCTCCGCGTACACCGACGCCGAGGGGCGCTTCCTCTGGAGCGCCCTTCCCGAGGGAGCTCGTGAGGTCGAGATTCGCCGCGCCGGGGCGACGATCGGGCTTGCCGCGCTCCCGCCAGGGGAAGCCGAGGTCACGTTCGCCGCCCCGGCCGGCGACGAAGCCCTCGACACCGCGGGCAGGAGTTGCCGGTAGCGGGTTCTCTACGTGGGCTTGCGGCCTGCCCGGCGCGCGTTTTTCGGTCTTGCCGGTCCCACGGAGCTGATGGCCTCGGGCGAGATGAGCTCCATCAGCTCTTCGCCGGGCAGCGCAATCGCGACGAGCTGCTCTACGATCAGGATCGCCTCGGGATGCGTCACCAGGAATCGATCGCCATTGTCGAGCGTGATCTCGAGTGGCCGGTAGGGCCGCCGCGCGAAGATCTTGCGGAGGGTTGATGCGCGCATGGACTGGAGTGTATCAGAGCGCCCGAAGGGTTGCGTCGAGAAACCGTTTCGCGCGGGCGGCGGCCTCGGGCGCGGCGTGCGAGTGACGGCTGAGTTCGACCGTGACGGGACCCCGGAAGCCGATTTCGACGAGCGCCCCGAGAGCCTCGGGGAAGGGAACCTCTCCCTCGCCGAACATGAGGTGCTCGTGGACCGGGCGCTTCATGTCCTCGATGTGGACGTTCGCGAGGGAGTCCCGGAAGCGCCGGATTGTCGCGGCCATGGGCTCGCCCGTGAGGAGCAGGTGACCCACGTCGAGCGTGAGGCGGAAGCGCGGGCTCCCGACCGCCGCGGCGAGCTCCGGGTAATCGCTCGCGCGCTCGATCATCATCCCCGGTTCGGGTTCGAAGGCGAGATCCACTCCCTTTTCCTCGGCCCTGTCCGCGAGCCGGCGGCAGCCGTCGACCAGGTGGTCGCGTGCCTGCTCGGGGCCGGCGCTCGGCGCGAGCCGGCCCGACCAGAAGCTCACGACGCCCGCGCCCAGCTCCGAGGCGAGATCCACCGAGCGGAAGAGGTAGTCGAGGCGCCTCTCGCGCCCCGCCGCGTCGAGGGAGACGAGCGTCGGTTCGTGCTTCGCACGCGGGTCGAGGATGTAGCGCGCGCCCGTCTCGACCACGGGCACGAGACCCAGCCGCTCCAGTCGGGCGCGCACGGCCTCGACCCTGTCGCCAAGCCCGGCCCGGAAGGGATCGAGATGGTGGACGTCGAGCGTGATTGCGACGGCTCGATATCCCAGCTCGGCCACAATCTCCAGCGCGTCCTCGAGCCGGTGGTGCGCGAAGCCGTTGGTGTTGTAGCCGAGCAGGAGGTCGGGCACGCCGGCTGTCTATGCGCCCGGCCGGCTGGCGGGTTCCTCGACCGCTTCACGGACCTCGCCGGTCCGTCGCGATCCCCAGAGGAGCGGAGCGAGCGCCGCGGCCCAGCAGCCGTCGATCCAGGCGATCGCGGAGGCGAGAACCGCACCGGAGACGAGGAAGAGGTACGGGAAGACCTGGACGATGCGCGAGAAGTCCGGAGAGGAGGGCCCGGCGTAGCGCATCCAGCCGGCGGCAAGGCCGCGGGCGAGGAGGGCGAGCCAGAAGACGACGAGCGAGGCGTTCACGAGCGGGACCGCCAGGCGGACTCGCTTCCCGCGGATGGCGGGGTGGCCGGTCCCCGCGAGCTCGCGGACGAGGTACCCGAGCGCCGCGAAGAGGATCATGGCGTCGATCCCGATCATGGCCCCCATGGAATGGGCGACCACCACGTGGGTCCCGTGGATCATGGCGTTGGCGGGCGGGACGGATATCGCGAGCGCGAGCGCGAGCATGAGGAAGGTCCACAGGGTCGCCGAGCGGGCGAAGGCCACGGGCACGGCGAGATCCGCGGCGGGCGGCGCGGCCTTGCGCAAGGCGACGAGGTCGGCGAAGACCTTGGCGAGGATGAGGACCTCCAGCATGCTCACCGAGAACGCGATCCAGTGGATCCATGGGCTCTGGGGCAGGTGGTACGTGTGATGGCCATAGTTGGCAAACGTGTTGAGGAGCCCGACCGCGAAGAGCGCGAACGCCGTGCGCGAGCGCGCGTAGCTCTCGTCGCCCTTCATCCGGCAGGAGACATACATGAGCGAGCCGTAGACGATCTGGTTGAAGGACCCGACGAGCACACCGTTCGATTTCCACTGGATCGCCATGTCGCGAAGCGGCCGGTCGCTCACGGCGTCGAGGAGGTAGAGGTGCCCCTCGGCGTAGGCGATGACAAGGACCGCGATCCCGGCCACCCACATGTAGACGTGAGCGGGCTGCCCTCGCAGGAGCGGCTTCTGGCGGGAGAAGAAGTTCCAGGCGAAAAGGAGCCAGCCGGCGAAGATCATCGCGGAGAAGGCGGGATGGTAGCCGAGGTACTCCCGGCCGCTCGTCTTCCCGGCGAGGAGCGTCGCGACGATTCCGATTCCCGCGGCGACCCACAGCACAAGGTGGCAGGCGAACCTCCGCCGCTCGGCCGCGGAGAGCGGGCCGAACCTCGCGAGGAGGTAGAGGTAGACGATCGCGACGCCGCCCAGGAAGGTCCAGGCCACGGCGCACGTCTCGTGAACGGGTCGGAGGTTCCGGAGGTCAAGCCCCGCCGCGGAGAAGGGCTCATCGCCCATGTACGCGAGCACGGCGGTCGAACCGCTTGCGACAGTGAGCACGCACGCCCCCAGGGCGAAGAGAACGAGCCCCACGAGAAGCCGGGACCCGTTCATCTGTACTCGAACCAGGGGATGTCCCTCCACGAGAACTCGTCGCGCGCGAGCATCCGGTCGTTCGTCTCCACGAGCTCCCCACGGTGCGCGCAGAACCAGTCGAGGAACGCGGCGAGGTCCGCGATCTCATCGGGGGCGAGCTCGCAAGAGGGCATGTTCCTGCGCCCTTGGGCAAGGAGCTCCGCGAGGTACGGGGCGGAGCGGAGGGTCGTGGCTCCCGAGAGATCCGGCGCGAGCTTCGTCCCGCGATCGAAGGGAACGTGGCACTTGCCGCACTGCTCTCGGGTCCAGACCTCGCACCCGCGGCGCACCGCGGGCTCGAGCTCGCGGCCCTCGGCTTCGCACCACTCCGCGGCGATCAGCCGGTGGTGCTCGATCGGAGGCACCGAGCGGCGAGCGCCGAGCGGTTCGGGGATCGCCCGGCCGGTCCGGGCGAGGTATCGAAGGAACGCGAGCACCGCCCGGCGCTCCGGCGGCTGGAGCCCCAGCGCGGGCATCCGTCCGTTCCCATACTCCAGGATCGCGGCGAACTCCTCGTCGGAAGTCGAATCGGTCACCCGGTTCGTGAGGTCCGGGCCAAGAAACCCTCCGAAACCGTGGATCTGGTGGCAGGCCTGGCAGTTCTCGCGGCGCCAGATGTCGAGTCCCCGGCGCTCGATCTTCGAAAGCCCAGGCTCGGAAGCGTCGCGCGGGACGTCGGTGTAGGCGACGACGGAGACGCAGGCGTAGACGAGGACGAGGAGGGCGAGAGCCGTCTCCCGTCGAAGCAACCGGCGTCTCAAGCGATGTCCTCGAGCTTCGCGATGTGGCGCAGATTCCGGTAGCGGCCGGCGTAGTCGAGTCCGTAGCCCACGACGAAGTGGTTCTCGATCGTGAAGCCGAGGTAATCGATCGGGACTGGCTTGATCGTTCGGGCGGGCTTGTGGAGAAGGGCGCAGACCGCGAGCGACGCCGGGTGGCGGGTCCGGAGGTTCTCCAGGAGATAGCTCATCGTGAGGCCCGTGTCGATGATGTCCTCGACGAGAAGGACGTGCTTCCCGGTCACGGGCTGGGACACGTCGAGGTCGAAGCGAACGACCCCTCTCGACTCCGTCCCGCCGTCGTAGCTCGAGACGCGCAGGTAGTCGCATGCGAGCGGGAGGTCGATCGAGCGGATGAGGTCGCTCATGAAGAGGGCGCAACCCTTGAGCACCCCCACGATATCGAGGTCCCGTCCCTGATAGTCCCGCGTGATCTCGCGCCCGAGCTCCGCGACGCGGGCGAGAACGCGCTCCTCGGAGATCAGGATCTCGCAGGTCTTTCCCTCTCTCTCCAGGGACTGCGTGGCCCGCGCCAGACTAGACATAGCTGTTGTTCAGGATCTCGCCGAACCCTCCTCCCCCGGGGACGATGTACTGGTGCTCGTTCAGGCCCCGTTCCCGGTCCCAGTGCTTCCCGGGGCGCGCGGCGAGGACGTCCCGTTCGGAGAGACCGCGGTCGAGGCGCACGGCGTACACCTCAACGTCCGGGTGCTCCTCGGTGATCCGGCGGATGTACTCGGGCGTCACGATGAGGTGGAGCGCGATGTACTTCCTCGCCCGTCCCTCGACCTCGTGCTTGTAGATCCGGATCGCGCGCGAGATCGAGCTTCCGGTCGCCCCCATCGGGTCGGGGAAGAGGACGTAGGCCCCGTCCACTGGGCCGCCGATCTTCGAGCCTCCAACCCGCACGCCGGTGACACGTGACTGGTCGTCCGTCTCCCGGTTCATGCTGATGTGGTCCTGGCGGACGTTCCGGGGGTCGAGGACGTAGTTGAGCGCGATGTAGCAGATCTGGGCCGGCACGGTCCCCGCGCGGGCGATATCCACCACGACCGCGCGGGAGTCGGGATCCAGAATCTCGCCTCGATAAACGCCCGCCGGCGTCGCCTCGATCATGCGGCTGGGGATCTCGACCTTCTTCCGGGGGAACTCGACGTTGGCGAGGATCTTGATCAGGTTGTGGTAGATCGTCGTGATGAGGCTGTTGATTTCCGGCTGGTACGTCCTCTGCGCGCAGAGGTGCGCGAGCGACGTCGAGAGGAACGGGTCGGACAGGATGTGGACCTGCTTCGGGTACCCGTGCTCGATCTCCGAAAGGCGATAGGAAAGAGAGAGATACTGGGAGTCCGCGGCGAGCGCCGCCTCTGGATCCGAGCTCCTACTGCGGGTGCGCATGCTGTCCTCCCGTCTCCCCCGCGAGCTTCTCCATGAACTCCCGGTCCATGCGTCCCTGGCCGACCAGGATCGTGTGGACCTCCAGGCGTTGGTAGCGGTTCCGCCGCAGGAAGAGCGCCATGAACCGGTCCGCGAACTGGACCTCGCCTGCCGAGGGACGGCCGTCGGACAGCGTGAAGATCGTGTCCACGGTCGGGTCGTCCATCACGGCGACGAAGGCATCGTACATGTTGCCCCGCGTCGTGGCCGTGCGGCTCTCGATGAACCGGATCGCCTCGGAGAGAGTCTGGGGGCTCGCCGCCTGAAGCCTCGGCTTCCAGGGCTGGATCGCCGTGGGGAAGAAGATGACGTTGAAGTAGCGGCCGGTGCCGAACTGGCGGAGCGTCTTCGTGAGCTCGTCCTGGGCGAGCTTGAGCTTCGTCCGGCCGCCGCCGACGTCGTCCGCCATGCTCCCCGAGCAATCCAGGGAGAAGCAGACGCGGTTCGAGTAGACGACGATCCCGTGATAGGTGATCTGCGTGTTGCCGTCTCCGCCGCCGCCACCCCCGTCCGCCCCGCCGTCGCCGCCGGGCGCCGCGACCGCCTGGGGGTCGAAGGTGTCCTTGTTGGTGTTCCACCAGCCCTGCCACATCTCGGCGTTGTCCGGGATTGCCATCCCGGAGAGCCTGCGGAGCGCCATCCAGGCGTCGTGTTTCAGCCTCGCGCTCTCTCGGCCCAGGGCGTCGATCAGGGGCTGGACGCTCTCCTTCTCCTTGAGGTCGGCGAGCGTCGCCATCGCCGCCGCCTTCACCTGCCAGGCCGGATCCTTCGTGGCCTCAATGGCCTTCGGCAGGCACGCGGCCGGGTCCTTGTCCCGGAGGAGCAGCAGCGCGCAGTTGTGAACGTACGGGACCCGGTCGGAGAGGGCCTTCTCGACCAGCGGCCGCGCTTTCTCCCAGGAAAGGACGGCGAGGGCCTCCAGGCACGAGACCTTCTCCCACCAGTCGCTCGTCCCGAGCTTGCGCGCCAGCGGCTCGACCGCCTCCGCCGCGCCGAGCGCCGCGAGCGACCAGGCCGCTTCCGCGCGCACGCCCGCGTCCGCGTCGCGCCCGAGCAGCACCAGGAGGTACTTCACGGCCTCGGTCGCCTTCCACCGGGCGAGGAGCTCGACGAACGTCCGGCGCACCCGGGCAACCTTGTCCGCGAGCCCCTGGTTCAGGATCCAGGCGAGCGAATCGTCAGCCGGCTTCGCCTGCCACTTCTCGTGGATGTAATCCCGGGTGAAGGTACTGTAGGGCATGTCCAGGGCGAGACCCCGGGCGAGGGCCTGTGTAGCCTCCAGGCTGCCCAGTCCGAGGAGCCGGTCGGCCGCCGGCCGCACCACGTCGAAGTTGTTGCTCGCGAGATCTCTCTCGAGCGTCTTCACGTCGTCCTGGGCCGCGGCCTCTCGGAGGCCGCCAAGCCCGATCGCGGTCGCACCCAGTCCGACGAGCGTCGCGAAGATCGCGGGGCGTGTCACCATTCCTGGCCCTCTCTCGAAGTGTGGGGCGGGATTGTAGCACGGGAGACGGCGGTCGGGTGGCGGGGGGTCAAGTGGGGACGGCTACGTCAAGATCGACCCGTCCAGCCATCATGGTCGTGGTAGGCTTTCGGTACATGGAATTACGCCAAGCGGGAAGGGTCCTCCTCGAAGCGATCGCGAGAGGCGTCTTCGAGTACGTCGCCTCCCAGCCCGTCATCCGGGGCGTGGCGGAGGTCGTCAAGGTGATCGCCGAGCGGCTCCGGCAGCAGGTCCACTCCGACAAGCTCGACCTGCGCCTTCGCCGCCTCGAGGCGGTTCAGGCTGTCCGCGCGGACGAGGCGCGGGAGATCGTCCGGCGCGTCCAGCGCGAGGTCGGGGCCCAAGGTCCCGGGGTCGAGAAGGCCGTGGAGATCCTCACGGCCCTGCCCGCGGGTGTCGCCTCGCGGAGCCGGCAGAGCGGGGGTCGGAGAGTCCCCGGGCCCCCCCGGTCGCTTGCCGACTACGAGCGGCTCGTCCCTTCCCGAGGGTTCCGATTCTCGGCCGGACAGAGAGCGCCGAGCGGCGACTACGAGCTCCTCCGGCCACTGGGCCTCGGCGGCTTCGGCGAGGTCTGGCAAGCCCGACACCTCTATACGGGAGCCGAGGCGGCGATCAAGATCTGCACCGAAGCCGACTCGCGTACGTTTGTCCGCGAGGCCCAGACTCTCGGCACGATCGCCCAGAAGCTCGGGAACCACCCGAACATCGTCCGCATCCAGTCAACCCATCTCTCGGCCTCGCCGCCCTCGATCGAGTTCGAATACGTCGAGGGGGCGTCGCTCCACGACTGGTTCCTCTCCTTCGAGGGCCGCCCTCCCGCGGACGAGATCCGCCGGGTGATGCGGGGCGTTCTCGCCGGCCTCGCGGCCGCCCACCGGGAGGGAGTGACCCACCGGGACCTCAAGCCCGACAACGTGCTCCTCGCGGCGGACGGAGCCCCGAAGCTCATCGACTTCGGCCTGGGGAGAGCCTGCGAGACCGAGGGCGCGACGGCCGAGGGCGCGGCCCAGAGCCTCCTTGCCGGCGCCGGAACCCCCGGCTGGATGGCGCCCGAGCAGGAGAAGGGCGAGAGCGGGGACGCGCGGACCGATGTCCACGCCGCGGGCCTCCTCTGGTATCGCCTCGCCGCCGGCGATCTCACGCTCGCGGTGGGCCCCGACTCAAGCGAGATCCTCGCCCGGGCCGGCCTCCCGAAGAGCGAGCGGGCGGCGATCGCGAAGGCGCTCGCCGTCGACCCCAGGTCTCGCCACGCGGACGCCGGCCTATTCCTCGCCGCGATCGGGGACCCGGAGCGCGCCAGCGCGACCCCGAACCTGGAGCGCGTCGCCCCCAGGACTCCCGCGAGTCGGCCGGTTCCCCCGGCGAACGAGCCGAGAGGAAGCTTCCGGCCGAGATTCAATCCCTTCGCCTTCAAAGACGGCGAGAAGGCCTCGACTCCCGAGGAGCTCCTCTCACTCGCCCGCGCGAAGCCCGCCGAGGCCACGGAGTTCCTCTACGAGGGGGCCTTCGAGAAATGGCTCCGATACGCGGGCGACGACAAGCTCGCCCAACGCGCCCAGACCATCCGCGAATCCTGCCCCGACCGCGAGGCTGGGCTAGAGGAGTTCGTGACCGGTGTCCGCCCGTTCATCTTCCGCACCGGCGAGGCCGCGCGGACGGTTGAGGAGCTCCTCGCGGTCCTTCGCGCAAACCCGCGGGAGGGGGTACACGAGATCTATGCGGGCGCGCTCGAGAAGTGGCTCGCCTATCGGGGATTCGAGGACCACGCGCACCGCGCGGGATTCATCCGCGAGCACGAGAAGGATCGGGAGCGCGGCCTGAGAACACTCCTGGAGCCATCGCGCTTTGAGGCGCTCAAGGATGAGGTGGCGCGACCCGGAAGGGAGGCGAAGGCAAGAGAGGAAGAAAGGGAGGCAGAGGCGAAGGCAAGAGAGGCGCGCAAGAGATGGCGCAAGGGTTGCGGCGTCGGAGCCGCTATCGTGGCTATGCTCGTCGGCGGTCTCATGATGTGCTCCGGCATTTTGCACGGGGGGCCCGTCGGGGCCGTTGGCGGCGCGTTGGTCCTCGCGGGCATGTGCTGTTTCGCCGGGTTGATGAACTGGTGATGGGGGACGGCGCGGCGCGATCGGCTAGCCAATGGCCCCCCCGGGCGCCCCGTTGCCTGTCGACGGGAGCGGTCGACCGTGGCCGTGGACCGTGACCGTGACCGTGACCGTGACCGTGACCGTGACCGTGACCGTGACCGTGACCGTGACCGTGACCGTGACCGTGACCGTGACCGTGACCGTGG
>JACQVV010000480.1 GCA_016209595.1 Planctomycetota bacterium | reverse complement strand
GGACTGAACTACCGCGACGTCCTCGCGGCGCTCGACCTCTATCCCGGAGATCCCGGCCCCCTCGGAAACGAGTGCGCGGGGACGGTGGTCGAGGTGGGCCCCGGCGTCGAGGGCCTCGCGGTCGGAGAGGACGTCCTCGCGATCGCTCCAGCGAGCTTCGCCACGTTCGCGACGACCTCGGCGGAGTTCGTCGCGAGGAAGCCGCCCTCCCTCTCCTTCGCCCCGGCGGCGGCGGCTCCGATCGCGTACCTCACCGCGACCCACGGACTCCTCGACCTCGCCCGCCTCTCGGCGGGGGAGCGGGTCCTCGTCCACGCCGCGGCCGGGGGGGTCGGACTGGCCGCGGTCGAGGTCGCGCGGAGGGCCGGCGCGGAGGTCTTCGCGACGGCGAGCCGGGCGAAGCACGAGTTCCTCCGCTCGCGCGGCGTCCGCCACGTGTTCGACTCCCGCACCCTCGACTTCGCGGGCGAGGTGATGGACCGGACGGACGGGAAGGGCGTCCACGTCGTCATGAACTCGCTCTCGGGCGACGCCATCGAGAAGAGCCTCTCGGTCCTCGCTCCGGGAGGGAGGTTCCTGGAGATCGGCAAGCGGGGCATCTGGGACGCCTCCCGGGTCGCCCGTTTTCGCGAGGACGTCCGCTACATGCCGTTCGACCTCGCGGAGCTCGTCCGGCGGGACCCCGCACGAGTTCGCGCGATGCTCGAACGCCTCGCGCGGGAGCTCGAAGACGGGTCTCTCCCGCCGCTTCCCGTCCGTCTCTTCGCTCTGGAGGACGCAACCCACGCCTTCCGGTTCATGGCCGAGGCGAGGCACGTCGGGAAGATCGTGCTTGTACAGCCGCCCGATCCGGAGAATCTCCTGCGGCCGGACGCGACCTACCTCGTCACGGGGGGCCTCGGCGCCCTCGGTCTGGCGGTCGCCCGGTGGATGGTGGAGCGAGGAGCGCGGAACATCCTCCTCCTCTCTCGGAGCGAGCCGGCCGGGGCGGCGCACGAGACGATAGAGTCGCTCAAGGAAAGGGCCGCGCGGGTCGAGCTCCTCCGGGCGGACGTGACGCGGGAGGGGGAGCTCGACCTCGCCCTCTCACGCATCGCGAAGACAATGCCGCCGCTCGCCGGCGCCGTCCACGCGGCCGGCGTCCTCGACGACGGCGTCCTCGCGGAACTCACATGGGAACGCCTCGAGAAGGTCCTCGCCCCGAAGGTGTGGGGCGCCGCCTCGCTCGCCCACGCCCTTCGCGAGGCCCCCCTCGAGTTCCTCGTCTTCTTCTCGTCCGCGGCCTCCGTCCTCTGTCCGGCCGGGCAGGGGAGCTACGCAGCGGCGAACGCCTTCCTCGACGCTTTCGCACGCGAGCTTCGCGCGACCGGCATCCCCGCGACGAGCGTTGCCTGGGGTCCCTGGAAGGACCTCGGGATGGCCCGCTCGGCGAGCGAGGCAGATCGCGCGCGCTGGCACCGCGAGGGCGTGACGCCGCTCGAGCCGGAAGAGGCCCTCGCGCTTCTCGAGCGCGCGATCCGGCAAGGGTCTCCATCGGTCCTCGCGCTCAAGGGCGATCCGAACCGATTCGCGCGCACCGTCCCTCCGCCAGCCGTTTTCGCGCCCGGGGCGGGGAACGAGCCCGACCTCGTGAAGCGCCTCCGGGAAGCGCCGTCTCCCGAGCGGCGCGCGATTCTCGTGGAGCACCTCGCGCGCCTTGCGCGAGGGATCCTCGCGCTCGATCCATCGCGACCGCTCGACCCGACCCGCCCGCTCCGGGAGCTCGGCCTCGACTCGCTCATGGCAGTCGAGCTCCGGAATGCCGCCGGGAGCACCCTCGCGCTCGATCTTCCGACCACGCTCGCGTTCGACCACCCGACGATCGACGCGATCGCGGGTCACGTCCTCGAGGCGTACCTCGGTCTCGCACTGCCTTCGCCCCGTGCGCCCGCGCTCTCCGCCGCGCGCGACTCCGACGACCCGATCGCGGTCGTCGGCCTCGGCTGCCGCTTCCCCGGCGGCGCCTCGGACCCCGAATCGTTCTGGCGGCTCCTCGCCGAAGGGAGAGACGCGATCACCGAGGTCCCTCCCGACCGCTGGGACGCCGGCGCGTACTACGACCCCCAGGGCGGGCCCGGGAAGATGGTCACGCGCTGGGGCGGCTTCCTCTCCGGAGTGGACCGGTTCGACCCGCACTTCTTCGGCATCGCCCCGAAGGAGGCCGCGAGCATGGACCCGCAGCACCGGCTCCTCCTGGAGGTCGCCTGGGAGGCGCTCGAGCACGCGGGTCAGCCGCCCGACCGGCTCGCGGGGAGCGCGACCGGCGTCTTCGTCGGCGCCTGCTGGAACGACTACGCCTCGCTCTTCTCCGATCTCTCCCGGATCGACGCCTACATGCCGACCGGGAACGCCCTCTCGATCGCGGCCGGGCGGCTTTCCTACGTCCTCGGGTTCTCCGGGCCGGCGATCGCGGTGGACACGTCGTGCTCGTCGTCTCTCGTCGCCGTGCACCTCGCCTGCCAGAGCCTCCATTCGGGCGAATGCCGGATGGCGCTCGCGGGCGGCGTCAACCTGATCCTCTTCCCGACGCTCACCGTCGCGCTGTCGGCGCTGCGGATGATGTCTCCCGACGGCCGGTGCAAGGCGTTCGACGCGCGCGCGAACGGCTTCGTCCGCGGGGAGGGGTGCGGGGTCGTCGTCCTCAAGCGCCTCTCCAATGCGCTCGCCGATGGGGACCGCGTGCTCGCCCTCGTCCTCGGAACCGCCGTCAACCAGGACGGGCGCTCGAGCGGCCTCACGGCGCCGAACGGCCCGGCCCAGGAGGCCGTGATCCGCCGGGCGCTCGAGGTCGCGGGCGCCCTGCCCGCTGAGGTCGGCTACGTCGAGGCGCACGGGACGGGGACCGAGCTCGGGGATCCGATCGAGGCGCGCGCGCTCGGGGCGGTGCTCGGCGCCGGCCGCGACCGGGAGGCAAGGCTTCTCGTCGGCTCTGTCAAGACGAACCTCGGACACCTCGAGGCCGCGGCGGGCGTGGCGGGGTTCATCAAGACGGTTCTCGCGCTCCAGCACGACGAGATCCCCCCCTCTCTCCACTTCGAGACCCCGAGCCCCCACATCGAGTGGGACCGACTCCCGATCGAGGTCCCGACTCGGCCGCGGCCCTGGCCCGCGCACGCGCGCCGCCGGACCGCCGGCGTGAGCTCGTTCGGGTTCTCCGGGACGAACGCCCACGCGATCCTCTCGGCCGCGCCGGCCGTGCCTGGGGGCGAACCTCTCGAACGGCCTCCCTACGTCCTTCCGCTCTCGGCGCAAACCGACACCGCCCTCGCGGAGCTCGCGGGACGCTACGCGCATTTCATCGAGGAGCGCCCCGCGGTCCGGTTCGCCGACATCTGCTTCACGGCGGGCGCAGGCAGGAAACACTTCGAGCGACGGCTCGCGATCGTCGCCGGCACGGCGGACGAGGCCCGCGAGAAGCTCGCGCGCTGGCTCGCGGGCGAGCGCCGCCCGGAGCTGCAGGGCGAGGCGTCCGACCTCGCGGAGCTGTACGAGAAGGGCGAGGAGATCGACTGGGTCGCGATCTATCGGGAACTCGCGCCACGGAAGGTCGAGCTCCCGACCTATCCGTTCCAGCGATCGCGCTACTGGGTGGCCGGATCGCACCCGCTCGTCTCGCGGCGCGTGGATACGGCGAGAGGCGAGATCCTTTTCGAGGGACGGCTCTCGGGGGCCAGACCGGCGCTCCTCGCGGACCATCGCATCCATGGGCGCGTCGTCCTCCCCGGTGCCGGGCATCTCTCCATGGCGCTCTGGGCGGCACGGCAGGTCGTCGGAGCGCGCGCGAGCGAGATCCTCGACGTCTCGTTCCTGGAGGCGCTCGTCATTCCCGAGGGCGGTGCGCGGCAGATCGAGCTTGCACTCGCTCCTGGCGGCGCCGGGGAGGCGACTTTCGAAATCCACGGCCGCGCGGAGCCTGGCGACGGGGACTGGACACTTCATTCCCGCGGCCGGATCGGACCCGCGGAAGCGGAGCCCGCGCCGGAGCCCGTCCTGTCCTGGGCCGAAGGACCGGGTGAGGACCCGGAGTCCTTTCACGCGGCGATGTGGGAGGCGGGCTACCACCTCGAGCGCGGCTTCCGCTGGATCGAGCGGATCTGGCGCGGCGAGAATGAGGCGGTCGCGCGACTCCGCGAGCCGGCCGACGACGACGAGTGGGAGGCATGGCTGGTCCATCCCGGCTTCCTCGACTCCTGCTTCCAGCTCCTCGCCGCGGCACTCCCGGAAGGGGAGCAGCTCGGCACGGCCTACATGCCGATCGGGCTCGAGCGGCTCGCTTTTCACGGGTTTGGGCGGGGGCGCTACTGGTGCCGGGCGAGGCTCGTTTCGGGGAGCGGCACCCACGAGACCGTGACGGGCGAGTTCACTGTTGCCGACGAGGCAGGTCGCGTCGCGCTTCGGGTCTCCGGACTCGTGGCCAAGCGAGCGACTCCCGAGGCACTCGCGCGTCTGGCGGGGGAGCGGGCGCCAGACTGGCTCTACGAGGTGGAATGGCGGGAGAAACCGCTCACGCCGGTCGAGGCGTCTTCGCCCTTCGAGTCGCGGACCCGCTCGATGGCCGCCTCGATCGCGGCCCGGCCGGAGATCGGCGCGTATCGCGAGTTCCTTCCCGCCCTCGAGCGCGTGGCAAGAACGCGCGCGCGGGACGCCCTGGAGCGGCTCGGGGCCCATCCAGAGCGCACCGTGCCCGAGAAGCACCGGCGGCTCCTCGCGCGCGTCATCGAGCTCGCCGCGGAAGCTGGAGAAACGTTGTCCGTGGAGGCGCTCGCGGAGGCGTACCCCTTCGCCCGTGCCGAGATCGATCTCTTCGCGCGCTCGGCCGAGGCCCTCCCCGACGTCCTCGCCGGGAGGAAGGAGGGGCTCGCGGCGCTCTTCCCGAACGGCTCCGCCGAGCTCGTGGAGAGGGTCTACCGCGACTCGCCCGTGACGCGCGCGACGAACGAGCTCGCGCGGGAGGCGGTGCGCGCGGCCGTCGAGGGGATGCCCGCGGGGAGGAAGATCCGTACGCTGGAGGTCGGGGCGGGGACCGGCGCGACGACGGCGGCCGTCCTCGCCGCGCTCCCGGCCTCTTCCAGCGAGTACGTCTTCACCGACGTTTCGGGCCTCTTCCTCGCTCGGGCGCGCGAGCGGTTCCGGGAGCATCCGGCCGTGAGGACGGCGACCCTCGACATCGAGAGGCCGCCCGGGGAGCAAGGCTTCGCCGGGGAGCGCTTCGACCTCGTGGTCGCGGCGAACGTCCTCCACGCGACGGCGGATCTCGCGGAGTCCCTCTCCCACGTGCGGGAGCTTCTCGCGCCCGGCGGAACCTTCGTCCTCGTCGAGGGGACCGAGCGCCAGGGCTGGGTCGATCTCGTCTTCGGCCTCACCGAAGGATGGTGGCGGTTCCGGGACGGCGACCTCCGAAGGGATCACCCGCTCCTCTCCGGGAGCGCGTGGCTCGACCTCCTCGCGCGTTCCGGCTTCGAGGGAGCCCTATCCCTGGGTCCGGAAGGAGCGCCAGGAGGCCAGCGGGTGTTCGTGGCCCGCGCGCCGGCCGAACGGGAGGCCGGAACCTGGCTTCTTGTGGGGGGGTCCGGGGGGGAGGAACTCCCCCCCGGGCGCCAGGATGGCGCCGGGGGAGGCCGAGGGGGCGAAGCCCCCTCGGGGAGGAGCGGAGGCCAGGATGGCCGGAGCGACGATAGGCGTGGAGCTCGCGTCGTGGCGAGGGGACCCTCTCGGAGATCGCGCTCGCCTTGAAGCTCGGCCGGCCCGTCGTCGGACTCGCCACTCCCTCGATCGATCCCGCCTGGCTCGCCCGCGGGCGCTTCGAGCGCGCGGCGACGCCGGAGGCGGCCGTCGCGCGCGCGCTCGTCCTCGCCCGAGGGGCCTAGCTTCTCCCCCGCGCCTTGTTCCCTTGGGCTCTCGTCACCGCGCCCGCGCTCGGCGAACCCCTCCAGGCGGACGGAGGCCACGGAAATCGCGGTTCCGGTAGACGGTTATGACCGCCCCGTCGCGACCGCAGACGACCTGAAGCCCTTCATGTCGGGCAAGGTCGATCCCACGTCGCTTGAACCGCTCGACTTCCTTCCGTCCAATCGCGTGGATCGACGCCCCGCGGACGTGCGCGACACGCCCGAAATCGACCACGGCCTCTATCGCCGAGGTCGAAAGACCGCGTGCAAACAGCCGCCTCCACGCATGCTCTGTGAACTTCAAGGTGGTGCAACGGGGTCCGCGCTGCCGCATTTCTGCCTTGTGCATTCGTTCGTTCCTCTCGGTTTCTTGCTTTGATCTTGCCTGCGCTACCTCTACGTTAATGAGCGGTTCTGGGACCTCGCGTTTCAATCTGGGCCAGGAAAATGCGCGATCTGCATCCTCGCGATGGGCGTTTCCCGCAGACGACGACGCTAGGCTTCTGGAATTTGCTCGAGCGCTATCAGGCGAACGCGAGCACGCCGGATCGTCAAGCCCTTCTCGAGCTTCTCGGCCAGCACTACAGCGAGCCCATCACTTCTTTCATCCGGCGCTGGGCACCGAGTGAGCGAGAGGCCGAGGATCTGCGCCAGGGGTTCCTTGCCCGTTTCATCGAGCGAGACTTCTTGCGACAGATTCGTCCGGAGAGGGGGTCGCTACGGTCCTTTCTCAAGGCCGCGATCCGCCACTACCTTCTCCAGGACCGGCGAGACGGGACAGCCAAGAAAAGGCAAGCGCCGGTGAAGACCGAGTCGATCCACGATCTCCCCGACGCGCGACAGCCCGAGACGCGATGGACCCAGGAGATGGACCGACAGTTCGACCGCGAATGGAAGGAGCACGTCGTTCAACGCGCTTTGAAAGCGATCGAGCGTCGCCATGAGGAATCTGGCTCGCTCAAGGACTTCGAGGCGTTCGTTCGCTACTCCGTCGATCCCGCCTTCGAACGCGCGCCCCGCCCAACGCTGAAAGCGCTGGCGCGCGACGTGGGGACATCCGAGGCGACGCTCAGCCGCCGGTTCAAGTCGTTCTCGGAGCAGCTCAAGGCAGCCGTTCGATACCTGACTCGGGAATGCTCCGGCTCGGGGCGCATCGCGGACCAAGAAATCGCCGAGCTTTTCGCGTCCGGCGAGTTCGGCGTCGAGAACTGGACCGAATAGCCGTAGCGCCGGCGCTCTGGCGCGGAGACGGGAACCCTCTACCGGTCTAGCTGCACTGCGACGGGGAGCTCGATTTTCTCTATCCCCTCCGCCTCGATCTCGACGCGGAAGAGGAGGAAGCGAGGTCGAGCCGGCCGGGCAACGCGGTAGGGGAAGGCGAGGAGTTCCTCCTTCTCAAGGCGCGCGAGCGTCCTGGGCTCGGCGGAGAGTCCCTCGACATTGTTCGGTCCGAAGATGGCGACCTTGAGGCCCGCGACCGGGGCGTCATCAGTCGCGGAAAGCGTCACCCGGACCTCCCCTTCCTCTTCCGCCTTGTTCCGGGCGTCCTTCGCGGTGACCGAAACGCCGAGTGTCGCCGACTGGAAGGCGATGCGCACGGGCTCCGCGAGATCGAACGAGAACCCGGCCTCCATCACGGCGCGGCGCACCTTCTCGAGATCCCACTCCCGAGAGTCAAGGTCGAAGCTCGCGCGGCTATTCTCGAAGCTTACTTCCACGTTCCTTGCGCCGGACCCTTCCAGGGCGGCCTGTACCCGCGGCGGGCAGCCGCGCGGTCAGGACATGCCCGTCACTTCGGCGACGATATGGCCCGTCGGGCCGTCGTCCGCGAGAGCCGGTGCGCGCGAGGAGACGAGCATCGGCAGAGCGAGGAGGAGCAATACGGGCGTCTTCGCGACCATGGGGTTTCCTTTCGCGCCATGCAGACTCGCGGATGCCGGAGGTGGGAGTCGAACCCACACATCCCGAAGGATACGGGATTTTGAGTCCCGTGCGTCTGCCAGTTTCGCCACTCCGGCGCAAGGCATGAGGGACTTTATCCCGCACGCGCAGAGCCTGTCAACGCACTGGAGCGCGACTAGCGGTGCTTCGACTTCTTCCTCGCGGCGCCGGGATCCGCCCCATGCCCGCCGGCGAAGCGCTGGTCGAGCCGGTGGCCGCAGGCATGGCAGACCTTCTCGTCGGTCTTCAGGAGCGCCCCGCACTTCGGGCACGGCTCGCCCGCCTCGAGGGGTACGAGTTCGAGCTCTTCCATCTTGCCCCCGGGGACGTGGACCACGCGCCCGCAGGCGTCGCAGGTGAAACTCTTCCCCTTCTTCTCCGGGCCGACCGCGTGCTTCTTGCCGCAGAAGCACTGGATCTCGACGCCGCCCTTCGGGACGGAGGCCTTCTCGTGCGCCTTCTCCCGTGGTTTTTCCCTGTGTTCTGATTTCTCTCTGTGCTCCGGCCTTTCCTTTCGCTCCGGCTTCTCCCCGTGCGACTCGCGGGGCTCGTCCCGGTCCTTGACGCGCGACTCGCTCCTGTCCTTGACGCGCGATTCGCTCTTGTCCTTGACGCGCGACGCGCTCTTCTCCTTGGCGCGGTGTTCCGCCTTCTCCTTGGTGCGGTGCTCGCTCCGGGGCTTGTCCGGGGTCGCGCTCGCGCGTTCCAGGGGGCGAGGCTCCGGCTCGGGGCGCTTCTCGTCCTCTTCGTCCTCGCCCCACCGGGAGTTCTCTCCCGAGCCCGGGAGTTCGAGCTCCATGAGCTCCTTCTCCTCGAGCGCGATGTCCCGATCCTCGTCGACTGCGTCCTTCAGACGGCGGAACTTCTCCGTCTCCAGGGCCTTGGTCTCGAGGCGCCGGAGCTGCTTCGCCTTCTTCTCTAGTGGGTCGGGGACCTTGTTCACCTCGCCGCACACCGGGCACTTGATCTTCTTCCCGATGTACTTCGAGCGTACGGAGAGGTACTTCCCGCAGTCGCACTTGAAGACGACAGGCATCTTCCGGTCTCCTCGCGGAGGACCAGGGCCCCGGCCGCCGCGCGCGTCCTTTCTAGCAAACCCTGGCAGGTTCGGTCAATACGTTTGCCAGGGGCGGGCGGGGCGGCGTAACATCCATGGCGTGGCCCGGCCGAGCGCCGTGAGGGGCGCGGTCGGGAGCGAGTGGAGGGATGCCGGTGGAACTCCCGACCTGGGTCTGGATCGGAGTCGTCCTCATCGTCCTCGCCGTGCCGCTGCTCCTCATCTTCTGGCCCGCAACACCGGCGGCAGTCAAGGAAGCCCGCGAACTCGAGTGCATCGAGCGAACCGGCGTCATTCGGACCGTGGTGAGCGACCCGGAACGCGGCCTCCTCCTCGGACGGGTCGCGGTGGTCCTCCAGCCGGTATCGAGGAAGAGCGGTCTCGTCGCAATCGACGGGGAGCTCTTCCTGGCCCGCCCCGTCTCGCCGATGCGCCCGGTTCCCCGGGGGGAACGCGTTCACGTCTCGGCTTTCTCAGGCGCTACCCTGCTCGTTGCACGAAGAGCGTCGATGCTGCTCTGACCTCCGGAACGCGCGGCACGCAACCGTTCAGCGGTGCACAGGCACGTGCTCCGAGGCCGAAGTCACACAGGGGTTGCCTCGCGTCCGAACGTCTTCTCCCGACTAGACTTGGGACGGTTCTGGGAATCGCCTCGCGTCTGGCAAGAGGCTTGCTTTACTCGCACTGCGGTTCCCGACTCCTCCTTGAGGTTCGCGATACGGTTCCCATTCCCAGCAGCGGCACCCTCTAAGAACCCCCGCTTTCCCAGGCGGGGGTTTTTCGCTTCTCGTCGCTACATCGCGGCGAGGCAGAGCGCGCTGAACACGAGCCCGAGGGACCCGAGCGCGATCCCGATCGCGCGGACCGCGCGGTTCTTGCTGGTGAGCCCGATCGTGAGCAGGATCACGGCCTTGAGAGGGATGAGCGGGTTCATGGCGTTGGCCTCCTGTGGCTTGGTGGTTTGCGTTGGCTTCACCCTCTCAACGCGAACCAGGCGTGCGCCGAACGCCGGAGAGCGCTATTCCGAAAAACGAAGAAGGGCGGGGAGCTCCCCGCCCTTCTCGATTCCGCTATTCCTCGCGAACTAGATCGTGAAGCCGCCCGACTCCTCGCCGATGGCGAGCGTCGTGAAGATGGGGCCGCCCGATTCCTCGCCGATCGCGAGTGTCGAGACGGGGGGACGCGGGCCGGTGGACTCCTCGCCGATCGCGAGGGTCGTGAATCGGGGCCTGCGGGGCTTGGTGCCGCACCAATCGCCGTCGGACCAGACCTGCCGGTGGGGGAGCCTGTTCGCCATGGTTTATCTCTCCGTGGAGTTTTCTTCTGCTTGGGCTGGTGGATGACCGTCTGGCGGGAGAGATTGCATCCCGCGTGCCAGGCGCGCGCGGCAGCGGACGTAGAGCGCAAGGCACGATCGCCAGGAACCTTAGGGCCGTGGATCTCTGGTATGAGGACGTTGAAGACTCTTCAGCACCTGATACATTCACGGGTAGCAGTGAACCGATCCGTGCAAAGAGGAAGGACGTGACGAGCGAGCCCCGCGTCGGTCTCTTTGGAGAGCCGGCGGACCTGCAGGTGCAGGCGGTCGCCGCGGGAGTCGAGGCGGCGGGAGGGATCCCCTTTCTGGTGGACCTCTCGGCCTTCCCGTCGCGAGGGACGCTCCATCTCGAAATCCCCATGGACGGTCGCGAGCCGTCGATCCGCTACCAGGGGACGGAGCTCCTGGAATGCGGCGCGTTCTACGTGCGGAGCCTGGGCTACTTCTGGCCCGTTCCTACTCGCGAGGTGAGCGCCGAGGAGTGGGCCCAGTGGCACGGCCGTTTCTACGACTTCCTGACCGTGGAGCGGGAGCGGCTCTCGACAATCCACTCCGTCCACCGGATTCTCGGCGAGGAGCGCTTCGTCGTGAACCCGTACGAGAGCTACGCCTACCACGACTTCAAGCCCTACCAGTGGGACCTCCTCGAACGGGCGGGTCTCCCTGTCCCGGAGTTCCTGGCGTCGAACGACCCGGCGGCGCTCGAGCGCTTCTACGAGGAAGCGAAGGGCGAGGTCGTCGCCAAGCCTGGGAGCGGCGGGGAGGAGGTGAAGAAGGCGGACCCCGCGGCCTGGAGGGGGCAGACGATCCTCGCCCGGCGTCCGATCTTGCTCCAGCGCTTCGTGCCGGGCGAGAACTACCGCGCCTACGTCGTGGGGGACGAGGTCGTGGCGGCGCTCCGGATCCACCATGGCCCGCAGGTCGACTCGCGGGTCGAAGTCCTCCGGCTCGAGTGCGTGCGCCTCCCGGCGCCGGCGGAAGAGATCGCCGTCCGGACGGCCAGGGCGCTCTCGATGCGCTTCTCGGGCGTGGACCTCCAGCGGCACGTCGAGGAGGATCGTTTCTACGTCCTCGAAGCCAACCCCTCGCCGATGTTCGTGTTCCAGGAGTTCGACGGGAGCGAGGTCGCCCGCGCGCTCGGGCGCTATCTGGTGCGGGGCGCACGCGGGGAGCCCCCCGCTTGACGGACGAGGCCGGCGGGCCCCGGGTCGGGATCATCGGCCCGCCGTCGGACCCGCAGGTCTCGCTCCTCGCCAGGAAGATCGAGGAGGCTGGCGGGCGCCCCGCCGTCCTCGATGTCCCCGGGATGCCGGCGAACGCGCCCTTCGAGATCGGCCGCGGCCGTCTCGTTCTCGGCGGCGTGGACCTGGCGGAGATCGGCTCCGCCTACGTCCGGCAGATCGGTTCGTGGTGGCCGCTTCCCAGGTCCGAATTCACGGCCGATGAATGGCCCGCCCAGCGGCAGGTCTACGAGGAGTACCGGGTCGAGGAGCCCTGGCGGGTCGCGCTCCGGCAGGTCCTCGTCTGGCTCCTCGCTCGCCGCGTCCCGGTCGTGAACGCCCCCGAGCGAAACGTCCTCCACTGGACCAAGCCCGCGCAGGTCTGGACGCTCGCCCGCCGGGGCCACGACGTGCCGGCCACGGCGGCGGGGAACGACCGCGAGGCCCTCGCTGGCTTCCTGGAGCGACAAGGTGGCCGCGCCCTCTACAAGCCCCAGGCGGGCTACGTCTACGCGAAGGTCCTCGACGCGGAGGCGCTCGGCTGCCAGGAGATCGGGTTCTGTCCCCTCCAGCTCCAGCGCTTCGTGCCTGGCGAGAACCTGCGCGTCTACGTCGTCGGGGAGCGCGCGATCGGCGCGGGGGTGCTCCTCCACGACGAGGGACCCGACTCCCGCATCGGCCAGCAGGGGGTGCGCGTCGCGCAGCCGCCGGAGGCGGTCCTCGCGGCGGCCGTCGCCGCGTGCCGCGCCCTCGGCCTGGAGTTCAGCGCGGTCGACTTCCAGTGGGATTGCAACCGGGCAGCGCTCCTGGAAGCGAACACGTCACCCATGTTTGCCGGCTTCGAGGAGATGACGGGGATCGACGTCTCCGGCGCGCTCGCTCGGCACCTCGTCGAGAGGGCGCTCTCGAGAAAGCCCGTCCTTCACTCCTCCCAGCAGGGCAGGAACTTGATGTAGAAAGCCGCGACGTGCTGGGTCGTGTCCACGCGGACCCATTGGCGCGTGTATTTAAAGCGGAACGCTCCGAGGGCGAGCTCGGGCCGCGGGAGCGAGTAGACAGACTCGCGGGTGTTCGCCAGGTGGAGCGTCGCCCAGGCGACGGTCTCCAGGGCTTCGCGGTAGCGAGCCGCGCGCTGGGTCCGTCCGGTCTTCGTCGCGAGGCCGTACGCCGCGAGGAGCCCCTCGGCGCGCGCCCCGTCGGCGTAGGGGAAATCGCCGTAGCGGTAGTAGAAGGCTCCGGCGTAGTCGGGGTAGAGCCCGTCGCCCTCCTCGTACATCTGGTCGATCATCTGGTCCGCGTCCCGGTAGACAAACTCCTCGTACGAGGGATCGCGGAGTTCCGGGTGGTCCCAGAGGATCTCGATCGCCCACATGAGCCAGGCGTCGGAGGGGAGGCTCGTGAACCACTGCGGGTAGAGCCTCGGGCGCTCCACCACGAGGAAGCGGAGTGCCGCTCGGATCTTCTCCGCGAGGAGGGACCGTTCCTCGGCATCCGCCAGATGGGAAAGGTAGGCGGCAAGCCCCAGGAGCGCCTGGCCCGGGTAGTAGAAGGAGAAGCGGGTGCGGTTCTCCTCGGGCGAGACCGAGTGGTCGAGGTACAGCTTGTAGTAGAGGAACTCGCCCGACGGGAGGAGCTGGGCGAGGATGTGGCGCTCGAGGAGCTTCGCCGCGGGGAGCACGCTCTCGTCGCCGGAGGCGCGAGCGTACTGGACAAGAAGATAGAGCGCCGTTCCCGCCGCCCCGAGCTTCGCCTTCCGGTTGTAGTAGACGTAGGCCGCTTCGCGACCGTCCGGGAGCTCGTAGGTCACGAGCTGCCGGAGCAGGAAATCGATCGAGCGCCGGACGAGAGGGAGGAGGTCCCGGTCGCCCCACAGGCCATGGGCCTGGAGGAGCAGGACCCCGCCGCAGTTGTGGCGGATCATGTTGTAGTAGGGATCCCGAGCGGGGTCGCGCGTGGGGTGCTGGTGGTCTCGCCGCGAGTCCTTGGCCGCGTCGTAGTAGTAGAAGAAGCGCCCGTCGCTTAGCTGGTTCTCGGCCACGTGGCGAACGGCCGCCGCAGCCGCACGCTCGAGCGCGCTCCGCGTGACGGCGGGCACGAGGGGATAGCCCCTGAAGAGAGGCAGCCAGTCGTCTCCGAGGCTCACGTAGCTTGACGTCCGAAAGCGCCGGAAAATCCAGCTCTTCTCCATCGGCTTCCCGAACTGGGCGGCAAGATGGCTCGCGAGCTGGCGGAAATCGAGGATCGATTTCACGAAGGCGTCGCCCGGGAGGAACCAGTGGCGCTTCTCGCCAACCTGGACGAGGAGCCCGTCCACCCCCATCTCGAACCGGTTCGGCCCCAGCGTCGTGGCGGAGAGGGCCGTCCAGAGCACGGGCTCGGGAGAGTCCAGGATGACATCGACCTGGATCCGGCACCGCTCCGGATCGCCGGCGGCAAACTCGCCCACGCGCGGGTCCGCCAGGGCGACCTCGATCGCGCGCCGGACGTCGCCCCAGGGGGTCCTCTTTGTCGCCACGCACTTGTATCGGCGGACGCCGGCTTGGTAGAGAGCGAGGGCGAAACCATGGCAGCCTCTCCGGAGGCTCGTCCTCTCCCATGAATCGTGGAGCTCGGCGCCATCCAGGGACGCGCCGGGTTCCTTCGCCAGCACTCGCCGGAGCTCCCGCAGGAATGCCAGGTCGGCCCCGGTGAGAGGGCGTGGGAGTTCCGCGCGCGGGGTCGCGGCCCTTTCCGGGGAGGGAGCCGTTGCGACTTCCCGTCGCGAGGGGACTGCCTTGCCCGACTCGACAGGCCCGGGGAGCCAGCGATAGGCCACGCCGAGCGCCGCCGCGAGGAGCAGGGCCGCCGGAACGAGGATGCGGCGCGAAATCGTGGAATCCTCCGGGAACAAGAAGGGCGTCGCCGGGGGACTGGAAGCGTTTCCCGGCGACGCCCTGATCGTAACCCAACGTTGCATTGTTGCTGTAGGGCGGGGGTGTGTCCCCCGCCGCACCAGGGCCGGGATAAACCCGGCCCCTACTTTGAGCGTGGAACCGTCAGGCGGCGAGTCTAGCCCTCGTCGTCGCCGTCTCCGTCACCATCTCCGTCACCATCTCCGTCACCGTCACCCTCTCCTACTCCGTCACCATCTCCGTCGCCGTCACCATCTCCGTCACCGTCGGCATCGCCGTCAGCATCGTCGTCGGCATCGGCATCGCCGTCAGCATCGTCGTCGGCGTCGGCATCCGCATCGGCGTCCGCGTCGGCATCCGCATCGGCGTCCGCGTCGGCATCCGCATCGGCATCGGCGTCGGCATCCGCATCGGCGTCCGCGTCGGCGTCCGCGTCGGCATCGTCGTCGGCGTCGCCGTTGTCGTCCGTGGCGTCGGGAACGCCGTCGTTGTCGTCGTCGGTGTCGGCTGCGTCGCCGATGCCGTCGCCGTCATCGTCGTTGTCGACGTCGTCATTCTGGCGGTCGTTGTCGTCGTCGTCGTCG
>JACQVV010000493.1 GCA_016209595.1 Planctomycetota bacterium | reverse complement strand
TGCTCGAGGTATTCTCCTATTACGACTGCGGTTCGCTCCTCGTTCTCGCGCGATTTCGCTCGCGCTCGCCTCCGAAGCACTTTGTCCACAGGCTGCTGACCAAGAAGCCCATCCCCCACGGACCGACATGGCGAAAAAAGACGCGCTCCAGTTCGAGAAGGACCTCTCCGAGATCGAGCAGGCGATCCTCGCGGTCGAGGAGACCGGGCGAGAGTACCAGAAAGAGGCTTCGTCCCGGCTGGCGGAGCTCCGGCAGCGCTTCTCCGAGCTCCAGAAGCGCCGCTTCGCGAGCCTTTCTCCCTGGCAAAGAGTGCAGCTCGCGCGCCACCCCGAGCGGCCGCAGGCGTCCGACTACGCGGCGCTCCTCCTCGACGACCTCCTGGAGCTCCACGGGGACCGCCTGTTCCGAGACGACCAGGCGATCTTCGGCGGGTTCGCGCAGCTGGGAGACGAGAAGATCCTCTTCCTCGGCCACCGGAAGGGGAAGACGACCCGCGAGAAGATCGACGCGAACTTCGGGAGCGCTCACCCCGAGGGATACCGCAAGGCGATCCGACTCATGCTGCTGGCCGAGAAGTTCGGCCTGCCCGTGGTCTCTCTGATCGACACGCCCGGCGCGTACCCGGGGATCGAGGCGGAGGAGCGCGGCCAGGCCCAGGCGATCGCGGCGAACCTGCTCCGGATGTCGGTGCTCGCGGTCCCCGTCGTCGCGGCGACGATCGGCGAGGGAGGGTCGGGAGGGGCGCTGGGAATTGGGGTCGGCGACCGGATCCTGATCCTCGAAAACGCCTACTACTCGGTCATCTCCCCGGAGGGCTGCGCCGGCATCCTGTGGCGCGACGGGACCCGCGCCGAGGACGCGGCCGACACACTGAAGCTCACCGCGGTGGACCTCCTCGCTCTCGGGCTGGTGGACGAGATCATCCCCGAGCCTTCGGGCGGGGCTCACAAGGACCCGGGGACCGCGGCGGCCACGCTCAAGGAGGCCCTCCTGCGCCACGTCAAGGAGCTCCGGAGAATCCCGCCGGACGAGCTCGTCCACAGCCGCTACGAGAAGCTCCGGAAGATGGGCGCCTTCGAGCGGACCCTCGTGGAAACTCCGTGAAATTCGAGACGATTCCCCACTGGGGTCTCATCGGCTGGCTCGTCCCGCTTGCGCTCGCGGCCATCCTGCTCGCGGTCCGCGGGCGCGGTCCGGGCCCCTTCCTCTGGGTCGCGCAGCGAGGAGTCCTCCTGGTGGCCCTCGTTCTACTCGCCGCCGCTCCCTTCTTCCCGTGGACCGACTCGCGGCAGGAGGGAGAGCTCGTCGTCCTCGCCGACCGGTCCGGGAGCGTCCAGCCGGCGAGCGACCAGATCGAGCGCGCCGCGTCGGACCTGGGCACCCGCGCGGCGGAACGCGGCCTCCCCTGCCGCCGAATCGACTTCGCTGCGGACCCTTGCCTTTCGCCACTCGACCCCACGTCCACCGACCTCGTGGCCGCCGCCGCCGCCGCTCGGCTCGCCCCGGCGCTCGCGCCCGGCGAACGGCGCGTCGCGCTCCTCTCCGACGGTCGCGGTCACACCGGCCTCCCGCCGGCGGACTCGCGGCTCGACCTTCCCGCCGGAGCGGAGGCGCCCACGGCGGCCGACTGCCGCGCGACCCTGCTCCTTCTCCCGGGAGAAGTCGACGAGGGACAGGTCTTCCGCGCGGCTCTTTCCTTCGAGGCCTCCGGCAGCGGACAGGCGAGCGCCTTCCTGGCCGAGGCGGGGAAGACGCTCGCCGAGATCGAGGTCGAATTCCGCCCGGGGATGAACTGGGCCCGCTTCCCGCCGATCGAGCTCCCGCAAGGCGAGCACCCGCTCGAGGCCCGGATTCTCGCGGGCGACCCGTACCCCGAGAACGACGCCGCCCGGGCCGCGGTCCGTGTCGGGCCGGCGCTCTCGGTCCTGGTCGTCGCCGGGAAGGCCGCCGGAGACGATCACCTCGAGCGCGCCCTCTCCGCGCAGGGGGTCCAGGTCGCGGCGCAATCCGAGGCGGCCTTCTCCGAGTCGCCCCCCGATCTTTCGCTCTACCGCGCGGTCGTCTTCCACGCCGTCCACCCCGACCGGATCTCGCCCGCCGCCCAGAAGAAGCTCGCCTCATACGTTCGTGAGGGGGGAGGGTTCCTTCTCGTGGGTGGCCCCGG
Source organism: Planctomycetota bacterium (assembly GCA_016209595.1). Lineage (GTDB taxonomy): Bacteria > Planctomycetota > JACQVV01 > JACQVV01 > JACQVV01 > JACQVV01. Next base: position 6,026 of record JACQVV010000493.1, on the reverse strand, counting down.
CTCTCTCGGACCGCGGGGCTGGAGGGACACGCCCCTCGCCGAGATCCTCCCGGTCGAGTTCCCGGAACCCCCGCCGCCCCCGGAGCCGGAGACGGGGCCCGACGAGCCGCCGCCCGACGATCCTGCAAACGAGGGGGAAAACAAGACCGAGGAGGGCAAGCCCGAGGACGCGCCGCCCGAGAAGGAGACCGTCGAGGTGCCGCGCGCCGCGCTGGTGCTCGTGATCGACAAGTCGGGCTCGATGGAGGGAGAGAAGATCCGGATGGCGAAGGAATCGGCGATCGCCGCGGCCGAGGCCCTCGCTCCCGAGGACTACCTGGGCGTCGTCGCCTTCGACGCGGAGCCCTACTGGGTCCTGCCGCTCACGCTCGCGAAGAGCCGTGACCGGGTGGAGAACCTCGTGGCGCGGCTCGCGACCGGGGGCGACACCTACCTCTACCCCGCCCTGATCCAGGCACACGAGGCCCTGGCCGCGCTCGAGGAAGCGCACCTGAAGCACGTCATCGTCCTCTCCGACGGAGAGACGAGGATCGCCGACCACCGCGAGCTCGTCGAGCGGATGGTCGCCGACCGGATCACGGTGAGCGCGATCGGGATCGGCACGGACTACGACCGGCGGCTCATGCCCCGCATCGCCCAGTGGGGCAAGGGGAACTTCGTCTCGTGCACCGAGGTGCGGACCGTCCCGGAGTTTGTGATCCGCGACGCGACGCGGGTGCTCCGGGTCGACGAGAGGAAGGAGCTCCTGGCCGGCGGCGATGCCGACGAGATCCTCCCCGAGGAAGGGCCGCTCCCCGAGGTCCACGCCCCGGACCCGGAGAGCGCGGCTCCCGCCAAGGACCCCGACACCGAGGTCCCGCCGGACGTGGAGCGCCCGCGCGAGGAGATCGTCCCGGGGGAACACCTCGAGAAGAAGGGGAAACTCGCCGTATTCCGCGGCCTGCCCGCTCCGGCTCTCGCGGGCGTCGAGGGAGAGTTCCCGCCGCTTGCGGGGGCGCACGTCCTCCCCGCGCGCGAGGGAGCGTCGGTCCACCTCGAAGTCGCGGGCGAGGACGGCGTGCGGACGCCTCTCCTCGTCTCGTGGCGCGCCGGGCTCGGGAAGTGTGCCGTGCTAGCGACCGGAGCCGAGCCGCCGTGGGCCCTCGACTGGATCGCCTGGGCGGACTACGGTCGGTTCCTCGCACAAGGCGCGCGCTGGCTTGCCGCCGATCTGCCCGCCCCCTCGTACTCGCTCGAGATTTCGGCGGTCGAGTGGAGGCGGGACGGGGTCCGGATCGAGGTGCGGCTCGTCGACGGCGAGGGCCGCCCCGCCGAGGACGCCCGGATCGAGATCCGCGCGAGCCGCGACGGGGTGGCGATAGAAGCAAACGTCCGGGACCTTGGCGGCGCGCTCCACGAGGTGACGCTCGAGACCGCCCAGCGGGACGCTCTCATCCGGCTGGAAGGCGTTGCCTCAGCCCCCGACCCGATCCCGCTCGCCCCTCTCTGGCTCGACCCACCGCCCGCCGCGGAGTGGGCCGACCTCACGAGCCCCGCGCCGGGGCCGGAGGAGATCGCCCGCGCCACGGGAGGCCGGGCCGGGGTCTCCCCCTCGGCGCTCGCCCGCCCCCTGGACCGCGAGGTCCCGCGCCGCGATCCCTTCCCCGTGGAGGCGGGCGCGCTCGTTCTCGCCATCATCGGCCTGGAGATCCTCGCGCGGCGCATCCTGGCCAGGCGTTGACCGCCCGCCGCACGATCCTCGTCAGGGGGAGGGAAACGGCCCCCTCTCTCCAACTCGGAACTCGGAACTCGGAGCTCGGAACTGAAAACGGCAGGGGGGCTCCAGTTCCGCGTTCCGCGTTCCGCATTCCGCATTCAGGCGGCCCCCTCCCGCTCTTCCTGGATCGATGAGCTCCCGCCGCACGATCCTCTACTTCGAGCCGGTCGCCGAGAAGGGCGGCGCCGAGGAAGTTCTCCTCCAGCTCGTGGGCCGGCTCGACCGGAGCCGGTTCAGGCCCGTCGCCGCCTGCCTGGGGCGGGGACCGCTGCTTCGGGAGCTCGCCGCCCGCGACGTTCCCGTCCACACCTATCCCGCCCACCGGCTCTCGAACTTCCCCGTCTCGTGGCTCGCGACGATCTGGCTCGGGCTCCTCGCCAGCCGCGAGAAGGCCGACATCGTCCACGCCCAGGGGACCAAGGCCCAGATCTACGCCGCCCCGGCGTCTTGCCTCGCGGGGTCCGCGAACCTCTGGCACATCCACGACCCCCCGGCCCCCGGACTCTCCGGGATCGACCGCATCGCCCTCGCCTTGCCTCGCGACCGGGTGGTCGCGAACAGCCCGGTCACCAGGAGCGGCTTCGAGCCGTATCTGGGAGGGGAACCCGTCTGCACGATCCCGCCCGGCGTCGAGGTCGGCCCGCCGCACGAGAGATCCGCCCTCGAGGAGGTCCGGCGGAGATGGGACGTCACCCCGCAGGAGTTCCTCGTCGTCTCGATCGGACGGCTCCAGGAGTTCAAGGGGCACCGGTACCTCCTGGAGGCTGTCAGGCTCCTCGCGTCGTCCGGCGTCCCGGTGCGAGCACTCGTGATCGGAGGTGCCCTCTTCGGGATCGAAACCGGCTACCCGGACCGCCTGCGCTCCATGATCGACAAGCTTGGCCTCGCCTCGCGAGTCCGGATGACGGGGTTTCTGCCGGACGGCGAGACCCGGCTCCTCGCCGCCGCCGCGGACTGCCTCGCCCACACCGCGCTCGAGGAGCCGTTCGGGCTCGCGGTCGCGGAGGCGATGGCAGCCGGGACGCCCCCCGTGGCCTTCGCCTCGACCGGGCCGCGCACGCTCGTCGAGCACGAGGTCTCCGGCCTCCTCGTCCCCGTGGGAGACGCGAAGGCCCTCGCGGAGGCAATCGCGCGGCTCGCGGCCGACCGGGAGTACGCCCGCCGCCTCGGCGCCGCCGCGCGCGAGCGCGTCGCTCTCCACTTCTCCGTCGAGGCGATGGTCCGGCGCTTCGAACGAGTCTACGAGGAACTCGCACCATGAGCCTCTTCTCGCCGGCCGACTGGTAGATTGGAGGAGGTCCCTACCGGTGGGAACCCCGGCCGCACCCATGAAGATCGCGATGCTCCACAAGACCCTCCCGTTCGGGCGGATCACGCGCGGCGGAGGCGTCGATCACCAGATTCACTCCCTGGCCAACGCCCTCGTCGAGCGAGGGCACCGGGTGACGATCCACTCCCTCGATCCCGCGCCGCCGGAGGCGCGCTACGAGGTCAAGCCCCTGGCGGTCCCGCCGATCTTCCTCCGTTCCAAGGTCCTCTACCAGTATGCCCTCGGGTGGTTTTTCCGGCAGGCCGACCTGGGGGATCCGGACGTCCTTCATGCCCACGGAGACGACCACTTCCTCGGAGGGAGCCGGCCGCTCGTCCGGACCTTCTACGGGACGAACCTGGACGAGGCGCGCTGGGCGCGTACCTGGAAGCGCCGGGTCGGTTGCCTCCTTCACGCTCCTCTCGAGGCGCTTTCGGCCGCCAAGGCCGACGTCGCGGTCGGGATCTCGCGCGCCACGATGCGCCGTCTCCCCTTCGTCCGCGGGGTCATCCCCTGCGGGGTCGATCTCCGCCGCTTCCGTCCGGGTCGCGCGAAAAGCCCCATCCCGGCGGTCCTTTTCGTCGGGGGGCTCGACGACCGCAAGCGCGGCCGGCTGCTCCTCGAGGCTTTCGCCCGGACCATCCGTCCCGCCCTTCCCGCGGCGGAGCTCTGGATCGTCACCGCCGACCTTCCCGTCGATCGACCGGGTGTCCGCTGGTTCGGGCGCCTCGCGACCCAGGACATCATCCGGCTCTTCCAGGAGGCATGGGTCTACGCGAGCCCGAGCTCCTACGAGGGATTCGGTGTCCCCTCGATCGAGGCGATGGCCTGCGGGACCCCGGTCGTCTCGACGCCCAACCCCGGCGCCCGGGAAGTCCTCGTCGAGGGGGCTTTCGGGGTCCTCGCCCCGGCTCCCCGCTTCGGCCGGGCCGTCCTCGAACTCCTCGGCGACGCGGCGAGGCGCGAGTCCCTCGCGGAGCGCGGCCTCGCCCGAGCCCGCGAGTTCTCGTTCGACGAGGTCGCCGCGCGATACGAGGACGCCTATCGCCTGGCCATCCGGCGGGCCGGCCTGCGCCATGGACGGCACCCCCGCACCGGCGAAGCCTGATCTCGTGATCCTCGACCTCCTCCGACGTCTGCCCTCGGGACTCCTCGCGCGCCTCCGCCGCTCCGCCGTAGCCCGGACCGTCGCCCGGAGGATCCTCCTCCCGTTCTTCCCGGAGATTGTCACGATCGGTCGCGGCGCGCTTCGCGGCCTCCGCATGCGCCGGCAGGGGGCCCTCGTGAGCTACCTGCTCGGGATCGACGAACCCGGCGTTCAGGCCGTCTGCGAGCGCCTCGTCGCCCCCGGCTGCGTCGCATGGGACGTCGGGGCGAACGTCGGCTTCATCACGCTCGCCCTCGCCCGACTCGCCGGTCCTTCCGGGCGGGTCGTCGCCTTCGAGCCGCGCCCGGACGCAGCCGCCCTCGTACGGGCCAACGCGGCGCTCAACCGCTTCGCTCACGTCGACGTCCGGGAGTGCGCCGCGAGCGACTCGACCGGACGCGCGACCTTCCACGTGCGCGGGATGGCGCCCACTTCGGGCCTCGCCGTCTCGGGCGTCCCGGACGTCCGGACCCTCGAAGTCGCGACGACCCGCCTCGACGACCTTGCCGGGATACCCGCTCCAGACTTCGTGAAGATGGACATCGAAGGGAGTGAAGTCGAAGCCCTGAAGGGCATGGCCCGCCTCCTCGCTGGAAAGCGACCGGTCCTCGCGATCGAGAACCACGGACGGACCGGGGAGGTCGCAGCGATCCTGCGAGCGGCCGGCTACCTCATCCAGGTTCTGGGCCGCTCCGACGAATTCCCGCACGCGCCGTGGAACTCGATCGCGGTCGCCGTCCCGGAGGAACGGGCGGAACTCCTCGAGCGGACCCTTCCGATCCGAGAGCGGCGTTGAGGATTCTCGCCCTCGTCAACGGCCCCCGCGACCGGATCTACGGGATCCGCCTGCGCCAGTTGCTCGCTTTTTCGGGACTCGCCGGCCGGGCGGACGTGCTCTACCGGGACGGCGGGCGGCGCCAGTCCTTCATCTCCTTCACGCGCGCGCTCCTCGAATGCCGCCCTACCGTCGCCTACGTCGAGGCCTTCGCCTGGTCGGGCGTCCTCCCCGCCCTCTTCGCTCGGTTCGTCCAGGGGACCCGGTTCGTCCTCTCGACCGGCGACGACGCCGCCGCGTTTCAGCGCGGGGAGGGCCGTCCGGTGCTTGCCCTCCTCGCCGGAATCGTCGAGCGCCTGTCGTTCCGGATCGCGCGCCCGGTCTGCTTCCATGGTCCCGACCACGCCGAGGAGGTCGGCCGGCTCCGGCGCGGGCGAGCCGTCTTCCTCCCAAACTCGGTCGACACCGATCTCTTCCGGCCAGGAGATTCTCCGGGACTCCGCGAGCGGCTGGGTCTCACCGGCAAACTCGTCCTGGGAGTTGTGGGATCGATCCACTGGAACGCGAGGCACCGGATCGCCTACGGCTGGGAAGTCCTGGAGATCGTGCGGCGGCTCGCCGGTCTCCCCGTGGCCGGCCTCGTCGTCGGCGACGGCGACGGCCTCCCTCGCCTGCGGGCCCGAGCGGTCGAGTACGGGATCGCGGACCGCGTCGCGTTCCCCGGACAGGTCCCGCACGAGATCGTGCCGGAGCACGTGAACGCCATCGACGTCTGCTTCTCCACGCAGTCGAACGACCGTGTCGGGTTCGTCCGCGTGACCGCGAAGCTCCCCGAGTACCTGGCTTGCGGCCGGTATGTGATAGCCTCGGACGTCGGGGGGGCGCGGCGCTACCTTCCAGGGATCGGGACGCTCCTCTCCTACTCCGGCGTCCACGACCCGACCTTCCCGGAGCGCGCCGCCGCCGTCGTCCGCTCGCTCCTCGCCGACCGGTCTCCCCTCGCTCGCGCTCGCGAGCTCGGTCCGGCCCTCGCTCGCGA
>JACQVV010000509.1 GCA_016209595.1 Planctomycetota bacterium | reverse complement strand
GCACATGGCCCTCAACCATGCGTGTCTGCCAATTTCACCACCCGGGCGGGCGGCTGACGCCAAGTAACATACGACAGGGAGGGGAAAGGTTCAAGCGGCACTTGGGTCGCGACCCTCCATCATCCGATGAGTTTTTTCTTCATCCCCGAGACCGCGAGCCGGTAGAAGATCGCGCTCACGACGAGGCACCAGGCCGCGTGGACGGCGAGCTCGGGGACGATCTCGCCTCGGAAGAGCCCGCGCATGAGCACGACGCTGTGGTACAGGGGGTCGAGCGCCGCGAGCGGGCGGACCCACTCGGGGTAGCGATCGAGAGGATAGAACACAGCTGAGAAAAGGAACATCGGCGTGACGAAGAGGGTGTAGTAATAGGAGTAGAGGTCGATGTACGGGATGCGTGCCGTGAACGCGAGCCCGATCGCCCCGAAGAGGATTCCCACGAGCACGATTGCCGGGAGCGTCAAGAGGGCGAGCGGCGTGCTCACGAGCCCGAAGAGCGCGGTGACAAGGAGGAAACCGGCCCCGTAAGCGACCGCACGCGTGGTGGCCCAGAGCATCTCGCCGAAGACGATGTCCTCGACTTCGGCCGGAGTCGATAGCACCGCGTCGTAGACCCGGTGGAAGTTCATCTTGACGAAGGTGTTGTACGTCGTCTCGAAGCTCGCTCCCATCATCGCCTGACTCGCGAGAAGCCCCGGCGCGATGTAGGCGAGGTAGCTCTCCTCCCCAACGCCGGCCACATAGGCGCCCAGGCCGATCCCCATCGAGAGGAGGTAGAAGACCGGCTCGAAGAAGTTGGGGAAGATGTTCATCTTCCAGGTGCGCTTGTAGAGGAGGAGGTTTCGCACCCAGATCGTGGTCGCGGCGGTGAAGTCGATCATCCCTCGACGAGGCTCCGTCCGGTGAGGCGGAGGAATACATCCTCGAGCGTCGCCATGCGAAGGTGCGCCTGGAGAGGCGCGACCCCACGGGTCCGGAGGTGATGGAGGAGGGCTTCCGCGTCCCGGGCGTAGCAGAGGAGCCCCCGGTCGCTCCTCTCAACGCCCGCTCCCGCGTCGCGGGCGAGCGCGGCCGCGCCCTCGCGCTCGGGCCCGGCGAGCTCGATCTCCAGGACCTGGCGCCCGATCTCCATCTCGATGAGCTCGCGCGGCGTTCCCTCGGCGAGGATCTTCCCGCGGTCCAGGATCACGAGCCGGTCGCAGAGCCTCTCCGCCTCGTCCATGTAGTGCGTCGAAAGGATCATCGTGACCCCGCGGTCCCGGAGCTCGCGGAGCCGCCCCCAGAGGAGATGGCGCGCCTGCGGATCGAGCCCCGTCGTCGGTTCGTCGATCACGAGGACCTCCGGCCGCGACATGAGGGCACGCGCGATCAGGAGGCGGCGCTTCATCCCGCCGGAGATCGTCTCGACGGGCGCGTTCGCCTTGTCGCGGAGCTGGAAGAAGTCGAGGAGCTCGTCCGCTCGGTCCTCCCGCTCCTGGCGCGCGAGGCCGTAGAAGCGCCCGTGGACCAGCAGGTTCTGGCGCACGAGGAGGTCCTGGTCGAGGTTCGTCTCCTGAGGGACGACGCCCAGGCGCATCTTCACCTCGCGGCGATGGCTCGCGACATCGAGTCCGAGCACCTCCAGCCGTCCCTCGGTCGGGCTGCTCCCACCGTAGAGCATGCGCATCGTGGAGGTCTTGCCCGCACCGTTCGGGCCCAGAAGCCCAAAGAGCTCCCCACGGGCGACCGCGAAGTCGATCCCGGCCACGGCGACAAGCTCTCCGTAGCGCTTGACGAGCCCGCGGACGACGACGGCTTCCTCGATCTCGAGCAAGGGCGTAGTCTCTCTGAAAAGGCGGGACATGATAAGCGAGTGATCGCCTCGCAGGCGGGGCGGAAGCAATCTGAACCACATGGCCTTGGAGTCACGGATGATGGTCCGCATCGCCGCAGCTTCCTGGATCCTGTTCGCCACCATCGGGATCCCGCTCAAGGCGCAGGATGTACGAACGGATCGCCGACCTCGCTGAGTCGGGGTCCGTAGGCCCGGTTTACGCCAACCTCGGCCAGTCGCATGCCTGGTCCCCTCCCCGCGAGCGCCCGGTGGCGCGCATGGAGAAGATGACGAAGGCGTTTCTCGCCAGGGAGTCGGGGTTCGGCGAGATCGAGGTCTACACGAAGTGGATCTCTGCTCTCCTCGCCGCGGGTCTCGACGGGCTGGCAGAGCAGGTCCTTGGTGCGGGCGATTCGGTCCATGGTGGGAGCTCCGCCTACCGGATGGAAGTCGCATCGGCCCTTCTGGCATGGGGGGGGGCGGGGGTGGCCCGCTCGAACGCTCGTCCTCCTCTCGCCGGAGCTCGAGATCCGCGAGCGGGTCACGCCAACCCTCCGTCTCTTCCTCCGCCACCGCTATCCGGAGGAAGCCTGGCGCGCCGCCTCGATGTGTCTCGATCGGTTCCCCGCCGATCCCGAGCTGCCGGGGGAGCTCGCGTCCCTCTTCCTGGAACACCTGGAGTTCGGTTCTGCCCGGATCCTCTCGGAGAGGAGATCATTCCGGTTCTCGACGACTCAGTACATCGTCGATCGACTGGAAGTGATGGCCGCGCGGGAGAAGGGCGACTCGGACCGCGCGGCCGAGCTCCAGGCCCAGGTCGATGGGGAGCCCCAAGACGAAGGAACCCTCGGCGCAGCGGCCGTCTTCTTCGAGAGCCAGAGCCTCGAAGAGGCGGCCATGGTCGAGTGGGAGCGGGTCCTCGCCACGCACTGGGGAGAGGGCGACTTCTTTCCTCTTGGCTACCGCCCGCAAGCGTGGGAGCGCCTGGCCTTCCTCTTGGCCGATCGGGGGGAACTCTCGAGAGCCGCCGAACTTCTGCTACGCCGGTTGCGGGTGGTCTGGGCACTTCACACTCTCCCAGTGGACTACCTCGTCCTCACGCGGAGCGGCCAGTCTGGCTGCCGCGCCACGCTTCACGACTGGCGCGCGAAGATCGCTCTCTCGGCCGGCGACGCGGCAACAGCCCTTCGCGAGTCGAAGATGTCACTCGCCTTCGATCCCTTTCACGTCTCCTCGGCGCGCCGTCCGGCGGGCTTCTGGCGAAGTCGCAGCCGACGGGACTCGCTTGCTTTGGGACTAGTCGAGCGTCTCGAAGGCGGAGAGTAGGCGCGCTCCGCGAGCTTCCGCCCCATCACCGAGGATCCATGCTGCGCCTCCCAATCCCGAGCGAGCCGCGCGCAGTGTCACACGCACGCTCGTGACGAGGGTAGGATCCTCGCCGCCCGTGCCGTTTTTCCTCCAGACCGGGCTGTTCGGGTATCCATCACCCATGGCGTGGGAACGGGAAAGAAGAGAGAAGGGGGTCGTCTCAGAGCCTGAGCAGGAATCCCGGACCGAGCCAGGCGGTCGAGGCGGCCCCGGATGCAAGGCGCCGCGACGACGCATACTCGTCGTATTCGGAGGAGCGGCAACGCCGCAGACGGGGCCG
>JACQVV010000059.1 GCA_016209595.1 Planctomycetota bacterium | reverse complement strand
TTCATCCGGCAGGGGAACGGGGCGGGCGGGTTCCTCGCCGAGACGGTGCTCGGGAACCCGAGCGCCATCGCGGGCGGCGAGTTCGGCTTCGCGGTCGCTCTGGGCAACTTCGACGGCGCGACCGACGCGTCGCTGGAGATCCTCGTGGGCGAGCCGGACGACCCGGCCGGCGGCACGACACGCGGCTCGTTTCACGCCTACAACGCCCCGCCGCCGGCATTCAGCGAGACCGTCCTCGGGGCCGCCAACGGCGAGAGCCAGGGGGCGAGCGTGGCGACGGGGAACCTGAACCCCGCGGCCGACGCGTTCGACGACTTCCTGATCGGAATCCCGGGGGTGGACGACGGAGGCGTCCGCAGGGGCCGCTTCGGGCGAAGCCTCTCGGACGGCGTGGCGGCCCCCTTCGGCGGGGCCCTGGTGACCTTCCCGGCAACCTTCGTCGAAAACAACGCAAACTTCGGCTTCCCGATCGCCACGGGGAACTATGACGCGGCAAGCGGCGCGGACCTCCTCGTCGGGCAGCACCTCGCCGACCCCTTCGCGCTCATCGACGCCGGCCGCGCCGAGGCGGTCTTCTCCAACGGGGTGGGCGGGTTTGCGGCCTCGACCGTCCTCTTCGAGCCCTTCACGGAGGCCGGGGCCTGGTTCGGATTCGCGGTCTCGACCGGGGACCTGAACTTCGACGGCTTCCGGGACGCCTACGTCGGCGCTCCCCGCGGCACCGGGAGCGGCGCTATGCCTCTCGCCGGCGAAGTCCACCTCTTCCGCTTCGTGGGCGGGATCACCTTCGTCTACCACGAGACCCTGCGGGAGCTCGTCCCGGAGGCCGGGGCGAACTTCGGCTTCGGCGTGCTCGCCGCCGACCTCTCCAACGACGGGCTCGCCGACGTCGTGATCGCGAACCCCGGTGCGGCCGGCGGAGGGGGCGAGGTGTTCATCTACTACCAGCCGAGGTAGTGAGGCCGACGCGGAAGCTCGTCGAACCAGACCCCGCGAACCCGAGGTTCCTCGTCACGGTCCGCGGGGGCGGATGCGGACTCTACATCACCTGAGCGCTCGTGTCGCCCTCGCGGGTCAATGTGTCAGGTGGATGTACCACTTGCCGTCGATCCGGTGGAACTCGGTCGGTTCGGTCTTGTCGGTTCCGTCACTCCTCTTGGTGACAACCGTGCCTGTGGCCTTGTCGCCGTCGATCTTCACGTTCTTCAGCGTGGCGTCCGACTTCGTGTTCGACCCCTCGCCCCCGAACTTCTCCATCCAGTCCCCGAGATCGGCGACGAGCTGGGGCTTGTCCTTGACTCCCTCGAGGGCCTTCTTGACCGCGGGCTCGGCTTCACCTTCGGCCGGCGGCTTTTCGAGGCCGTGCTTCTTCAGGATCGCCTCGAACTCGGCCTTCCCATCCTCCTTCATGGCGGTCTTCATCGCAGCCCCGATGATGAGGGACGTGGCGATCTCCGTCTGCGACTCCGGCGTGAGGCAGGACGCGAAGGCCTTCTTGTCGCTGTCGTTTAGCGCGGCCATGGCCTTGGCGAAGACAGCATCGGGGGAGTCCGCCCCCGCGCCAGAAGAACCGCCGCCCTTGTCCTTCCCGTTCCCCTCGTCGGAGTCGCCGCCGCACCCGACGAGCGCGAGGCCGATCACCGCGATAGCGATCCGCTTCATCCTGTCTCTCTCCTAGTTGGTGGCCCGCCGCTGGAAGATGAGCTCCGCACTGTACGGCCTCGCGCCCGTTCGTCAAGCATCAAGCGAGGATCCTCTCGGCCACCGCGAGGAACGTCTCACAGTCGGCCTGGGTGAGGGTGAGCGGCGGGAGGAGCCGGAGGACCGCGGGGTCCGACGAGGTCCCGAGGAGGACCCCCGCCTCGCGGAATCGGGCGGCCGCCTCCCGCCCCTCGAGCCCTCGCAACCGGACTCCGAGGAGGAGCCCCTTGCCGCGGACCTCGGCGACTCCCGAAAGCGCCGCGAGCCGCTCGGCGAGCCATGTCCCCACGCGGCCCGCGTTCTCGGCGAGGCCCTCATCCTCGATCACCCGGAGCGTTTCGGCCGCCACGGCAGAGGCGAGCGGCCCTCCGCCGAAGGTGCTCCCGAAGTCGCCGGCCTTGAGTCCCTCGGCGAGGCGGCGGCTCGCGATCGTCGCCGCGAAGGGGAACCCGGAGGCGATCCCCTTGGCGAGCGTGAGAACGTCCGGGGCCACGCCCGCCCAGTCGTGGCTGAAGAAGTGCCCCGTCCGGCCCAGGCCCGTCTGTATCTCGTCGAAGATGAGCACGGCGCCCGTCTCGTCGCAGCGCCGGCGAAGGCTCGCGAGCCACTCCGGGCTCGCGGGGCGCACGCCTGCCATCGACTGGATCGGTTCGAGGAGGACGGCCGCGACCGAGCCGTCAATCGCGTCTACGGCATCCGGGTCCATCCAGGGGACGATCCGGTGGCCGGGGACGAGCGGGCCCACATCGGTCCTGTAGCGCAGGATCCCGGTCGCCGAGAGCGCGCCCAAGGTCCTGCCGTGGAACGAGCCCTCGAAGCTCACCACAACGTCGCGGCCCGTCTTCATGCGCACGAGTTTCATCGCCGCCTCGTTCGCCTCGGCGCCCGAGTTCGTGAAGAAGACACGGTCCACGCCCGCCGGCGCGTGGCAGACGAGGAGGCGGGCCACCTCCAGGCGGGCCGGATGGTAGGCGGTGGTCGAGTAGAAGAGGAGCTCGCGGGCCGCGCGCTCGAGCGCCGCGACCACCCGCGGGTGGCAGTGTCCCGTCGAGGCGACCGCGTGGCCGCCGTAGAGATCGAGGTACTTGCGTCCCGTCGAGTCCCAGACGTGGACTCCCCGCCCCCGGACGATCGAGAGCGGCCAGCGGGCGAAAGTCGGAAGAAGGAGCTTGTCCTCCGCGCGGCGAAGCTCCTCCTCAGTCACGGCCGCGATCCGGGAGCGGCCAGGCCGAGCGACTCGTCGAGGCCGAAGAGAAGGTTCGCGTTCTGGATCGCCTGGCCGGCCATGCCCTTGACCAGGTTGTCGATCGCCGAGAAGGCGATCACGTGGTCGCGGGAGGCCGTCACCCAGACGTCGGCGAAGTTCGACCCCGCCACGACTCCCGCGTCGGGCGGGCCGTCGAGAACCCGCACGAAACGCTCCCCGGCGTAGCGGGCGCGGTAGATCTCGAGCGCCTCGGCGGCGCCGATCCCCTTCTCGTTCGTGGCATAGGCGGTCGTGTAGACCCCCCTCACGAGCGGCGTCGAGTGGGGGACGAAGGAAAGCCTCGGCCGCCCTCCTTTCCTTGATAGGGCCTGCTCGATCTCGGGAACGTGCCGGTGGGACAAGGGCGAGTAGGCCGCGAGAAGCGAGGTGCGCTCGGGGTGGTGAGTCTTCGGGCCGGGCTCGGCGCCAGAACCCGAGGACCCGGTCTTCCCGTCCACCGCGACCGGTCCGTTGAGGAGGCCTCGCTCGGCGAGCGGTGCCAGCGCCAGGAGTGATCCCGTGGCGAAGCATCCAGGGTTGGCGATTCTCCGGGACTTCTTCACCTCGTCGCGAAAGAGCTCCGGAAGGCCGTAGGCGAACGTTGCGCGGAGCTCCGGGAAAGCCGGGGACTCGTCATAGCAGGAGCGGTGAGTCTCGGGATCGGCAAGGCGAAAGTCGCCCGAGAGGTCGATCACGCGGATGTCTGGATGGATCGCCAGGAGCTCGGCCACGAACGGCCCCGCCGCGCCATGCGGCAGAGCCACGAAGACGAGGTCCACCCCGTCGCCGGTCTTTCGCGGATCCGCCGGCTCGAAGGCGAGGTCGAGTACTTGATAGAGGAACCGGTGGACCGAGGCGACGGGCTTTCCGGCGAGCTTTCGCGAGGCCACGCGGACGATCGAAAGCTCGGGATGCGTGACGGAGAGCCTCAGGAGCTCGCTCGCCCCGTATCCCGAACCCCCTACGATCGCGGCGCGGATCATGGCGCGAGTCTACCACCGGCCGCCGGCCCGCTCGACGGAAGCCGCCATGGCGGCGTGAGAAATGCGGGCTACATGAGAGGGCGCGATTCGGCACAACGCCTCGGCGGCCCTCGCCGGCGCTGGCGGCGTTGCGGCCCCTCAACGTAGCTGCGCCACGGTTTTCGGGGCCGCGCCTTGCCAGCACCGGCGATCATCCGCCGATTCATGGTGCCGATTCGCGCCCTCTTGTCTAGCCGGCCAGGCGCTCC
>JACQVV010000508.1 GCA_016209595.1 Planctomycetota bacterium | reverse complement strand
GGGCGGCGTCTCCTCGGCGGGTGGCGTCTCCTCGGCGGGCGGCGTCTCCTCGGCGGGTGGCGTCTCCTCGGCGGGCGGCGTCTCCTCGGCGGGTGGCGTCTCCTCGGCGGGCGGCGTCTCCTCGGCGGGTGGCGTCTCCTCGGCAGGGGGTGCCCCGGCACCGGCGACAACCGCCGGCGTCCGCCAGAGATCCACTCGGTCGATCGATCCGTCCATGTTGTTGTACGTGGCGGTCACGATGTCGAACCGGCCATCGCCGTCGAGATCTCCAGCCGCCATCGAGTTGGGTCCCTGGTAGCCCGAAGCGACGAGCACGGGCTCGTACACCGTGCGGGCAGCGGAGGGCGAAAGATAGATCCGCACATCCCCCGCATCCCGGGCGCAGGCAGCGAGGTCAAGGACCCCGTCCCCGTCGAAGTCGGCCGAGGCGAGCCGGGCCATGCTCCCGCCGCCGAAGCCGTCCGCCACGACCATGGCGGGCGAGCCCGGGACGAGCGCGAGCACGCGGCCGCCATCGGGCGTGTTGTGGGCCACGGCCACACGGTTCCCCACGATCTCGCACGCGAGGGGAGACTCGACCCGAACGAGCAACTGGCGCTGGAACGCGACGGCCCCATTGGAAACCGAGCTCGAGTAGCGCACGACCTCTCCGGAAGCGTTCCCCGCCGCGACGACGAAGGGCCCGCTCCCATTGGCCTCCCCGACATCGATCGACACGACTCGCGCGAGATCCGGGTCGATCGCGATCGGAGCGCCCCAGGACGCGCCATTCGAGACGTTGCGGATCCACCAGAGGCCGTTCCCTCGGGGCGTGCCCGATTCGTCGGGAATCTCGGTCGCTCCGATGACGAGGTCGGGCCGTCCGTCCCCCGTGAGGTCGGCGGCCGCGATCTGGTAGGCGCCCCAGAACGAGGGTTCGGTCACCTCGTGGCGGATCCAGGACCCGGCCCGGTTCTCGAACCAGGCGACCCGCCCGGGCGAGGCAAACTCCGCGGCCCGGTCGAAGAGGCCCACGGCCGCGATGTCGAGGTCCCCGTCGCCGTCGAGGTCGGCGACCGCGACGTCGGTCGCGACGAGCGAGCCCGGCTCCGCGATCCAGGACCTTGTCCAGGCCCTGCCGCCCCCGCCGTTCGTGTAGAGAGCGACGCCGTCCGTGAGCGAGGCCGCCATCACGACGTCGAGGTCCCCGTCGCCATCGACGTCCACGATCTCCATCCCGGCCCCGTGCTGGAGGCGCGGCTCCGAGGAGTCGTCGATCGGGATCTGTTCGAACACCGGGCCGTCCTGCGCAAATGCGCCGAAAGAGAGCGCGACACACGCGAGCCCAGCAGCAACTGCCAGCCGACTTTCGAGTCCGCTCATCGAATGTCCTCCTCTACTCCTTGCGCGACGTTGGACTTCCGTTCGGAGGCAGAAACCAGCCTCCCCCGCTAGCAGACCGGTTCCCACGCCGTTCCTTTGGGGCGTCAGGGTTTTCCCGGCGGCCGCCCCATCTTCTTCAGGAGAGCCTGGACGTTGTGCAGGATGGTCCGCCGGCTCCGGTCGATATGAAGCGCCCTGTCCCAGGCTTTCACGGCCTCTTCCGGCCGCTTCGCCCGGATGAGGGCGATGGCCAGGTTGTTGTACGCCTCCACGAGGTCGGGCTGGGCGGCGATCGCCCTTTCATAGCAGGCGATCGCGCGGTCGATCTCCCGCTGGGAGTGGAAGCAGAGCCCGAGCTCGAGGTGAGCCCGGCCGTCGCCAGGCTCGATCGCGACCGAGGCCTCGAGGTCGGCGATCGCATCGGGGAGGCGCCCGGCCCGGGAGTGGACGGTGCCCCTCTTCCGGAGGGCGCCCGCGCGGTCGGCCGTGATTTCGAGGAGCTGCGAGAGCTCCGCGACGGCGTCGTCGAAGCGTCTCCGCTCGAGGAGCGCGGCCACCTTCTTCCAGCGGGGGCGCTCGTCGGAAGGGCACGATTCGAGCGCCTCGTCGTAGTGGAAGATCGCCCGGGTGACCGCGTCCATCCGGACCATCTTGTCGCCCTCGGCAACCAGCGAGTCGACGCGCTGGATCATCTCGGAGAGGACCTCGTCGACGGCGTCTCCCGAGAGAAGACCCTGCTCCATGAGCGCGAAGGGGAGGGGCTTCCTGCGCGACGGATCGTCGAGGATCGCCTTGGCCTTCGAGGCGGTCTCGCCCGCGAGGTGCCCCTTCGCCACGGCGATATCGAGGAATCGAGCCTGCTCGGTCGCGATCATCTTGGTCTCCGGTCGAGGTCCTGGACTTGCCGCAAGCGATCGTTGAATCGCGCGAGGAACTGGTCGACCTCCACGGGATCCCCCCCCGACAGGATCTGCGAGATGGTCTCGTCAACGAGCGGCGTCCCGACGATCCTCGCGAGCTGCCGGTCCGGAAGGGAGAGGAGCCATTCCTGAAGCTCCTTCTGGTCGGCCCCGGGCGGCGGAGCGGGCATGGGTTCGGGTTCCGTCTTCGGGGGGTCGTGCTTGGCGGGATCTGTCTTGGGTGGATCCTGCCTGGCGGGTTCCGTCCTGGCGGGATTCGTGCCGGCAGGCTCGGTCCGCGGCCCAGGCGAAGGCACGGAGGGGAATCCCTTGCCCGAGTCGGTGTCGCCCGTAACCCCGTCGCGAGAACCAGCGTCTGCAAGTTCGGCCGTTCCTCCTTCCTCGCCGCCCCCCGACCGGAGGAGGAGACCCGCGGCGATGCCGGCTGCCAGGATCGCCGCCGCGATCGCCACCTGGCGGATACGGACCGCCGTGGGCGAGGCCGAGGGCGGCCTGGCGGGGGCTGTGCCGGCAGCGGCGGCGGCTTCGGCGCTCGCCCGGGGAGCGATGCGAAGCGACTCGACGAGCGCGAGCTTCCGGAGATCCTCGAGATTTCCCTGGGAGAGCGACGCGATCTCGGCGATGGCCTCGGCAAGATCGATCCTCCGGCCCCGGCTCCGCCACTCGGTGAAGAGAGACTCGGCCCTGGGAACGTCGGCGGCCGCGATCCACTTCCTCTGGACCGCGATCTCCGCCTGGATCCGGTAGAGCGGGATGATCTCCGCGCTCGACATGTGGATGCTCGGTTCTCCCCCCGGTGCAGGAGGGGGAGACAGTGGGGTTTCGCTCATGGCTGCCTCCTTCGACGGTCCTTCATTGTAGTGATCGGAAAACCCCCTGTTGGCGAGACGGCCAGTGCCCTGCCCGAGCCAGCCATCCTAACAGACCGAATCCCCCGTCCTTCCTTCGAGAGCCCATCCAAGATCCCCCCGCCCGCGCTCCGCCGGGCTCGGTGCAGTTGTTGGATTCGTGCTCAGCGGCCCGTGAGCTCGCGCCAGCGCGGGTCCGCCTGGAGGGCGCGGAGGTTCGGGTCGCCCTGCGCGAGGGCATCCCAGTCGGGCCGGCCGTGCCTTCCGGCGCCGCGGAGAGCCTCGAACGCGAGGTCCCTCAGGACGGGATCGGTCCGGACCGCGGCCATGGCCGCGGCAAGGCGGGCGAAAGCGAGCGAGTCCGGGGCGAACTCGGGATCGGCCGGTGCGCGGGCCGTCCAAGCGGCGACCTCGAAGAGGAGCGGGAGCCCCTCGCCGACGTCAGCCAGGGCCGCAGGGGAAACGACGAGCGGGCACCGCGCGAGCTCCGCGAGGGCCGCGCGGAGCTCGCTCTCGCCGGTTCCCCCGGCGGCCGTCCTCGCGCGCGCGAGAAGGGCCAGGGCCTTCGCCGTCCAGAGATGGGACCAGACCGGGCCGGCCTTCTCCCCGCTCCTGAACTTGAGAATCGCGAGCTGGCAGTCGGTCGTGGGGTTCTCGCCGAGCTGGTGCGCGAGCTCCGCGCGCGCGAGGAAGATCCGGCCCTGAAGGCCGTAGTCGATCCAGCGGTCGCGCTCGGTGACCGCGTTCTCGAGCGAGCGGCTCGTATCGGCCTCTGCCCGGTCGAGGAGTCCGCGAACCTCGTCGATCTCGCCCGCCGTCCACTCGCCCCCCCGTTCGATGCGGGTCGAGGCGAGGGCGATCCGGCAGGTCGCCTTGGGAATCAGCGCCTCGTCTTCCTTTTCGCCGAACGATTCGAGCGCTTCGAGCGTCGCCCGGTACTCGTCGAGGGGGATCGGGCCTTGGGCGCGCGCGCACTCGGCGGCCGTGAAGCGGGAAAGAGCCCGGTAGAGAAGGGCCCAGTAGGTGTTCGACTGTTCTTCCGAAAGGCCCTCGACGTTGGGGAGCTCGATGTGCTTCGTGTAGTCGTCGATCGCCGCGGCGAGCGCCGCTCTCGCATCGCTCAAATCGCTCGTGCTGCCGCCCCACTCCCTCCGCGCGAGTCCGAGCTCGTATCCGGCGTTGCCACGCCAGTAGTAGGCGTTCCGGAAGGCTGGCTTCCGGCGGATCGCCTCGGCGTACAACTCGATCGCCTTCTCGAGCTCGGCGCGCGGATCGTGCGGTTCGGCACTCTCCACGATCGCGTAGCACTCCTGGAGCTGGGCGAGGCGGTAGAGGAATCTCGCGTCCTGGAACCTGGACTGGATCGTCTCGAGGGCGGCCAGATGCGGTGCGAGAAGCGCCCTCACGTCCCAGTTCGGCGAACGGTAGGAGGCTTTTCTCAGGATCTCGCCGAGGGCCCAGGAGAGCTCGCCCAGGACGCGCCCTATCCGGTTCGGGTCGGCGCCGAGGTCCATGGCGCGATAGGCGGCTTGAATCGCGCCCTCCACCTCGGCCCGCAGGGCCTCGACCGCTTCGAGGCTCCCCCCTCCCTTCGTGTACTCCTCGACCCTGTCGTAATGGACCTGGTCGACAGCCGCCTTCCGCGCCTCGGCCCATCCGAGCCACGCGTCCGCGAAGCCGCGGCCGACGCGGACTGCGTCGTGCATCGCCTCCCTGGCCGCCACAAAATCGCCTCTCTCGAGGAGCGCCACGCCTCGGAGCCAGTGGGCCTCGGCAAAGGCGTCGAACTGGAGCGCCCGATCGGCCGCCCCGATGACCTCGTCCCAGTCCTTGCGGGCGAGGGCGAGGTAGCCCTCGATGAGGGCCTGTTCCGGCGTTTCCTCGGTCGAACCGGTGGCGAGTGAGAGATCGCGTTCGGCGTCCTCTCGAAGCGGGGCGAGTTCGGGGTCGGCAAGCTCGAGATCCGCCGCGGTCGCGCCTGCCGCCTCGTCGGGATCGGGGATCAGGAGCCGCGTTTCCTCGAGCCGTCGCTGGTAGAGCGCGAGTCGCAGCCTCCCTCTTGCGGCATGGGCCCTGCGTTCTCCGGGGCCGAGGAGCTCGACCGCGCGGTCGAGGTCGGCCCGGGCGCCCTCGAACCCGCCGTTCACGAGGCCCGCTCCGAGGAGGCGAAGGCGCCCGCGTTCGAGATAGACCTCGCCCGCCTCCGGATTCCGGGCGAGGATCCTCTCCGAGCGTTCCTCGACCGCGGCGAGGCTCTCTCTCAGGCGGTCCTGGTTGCCCGCGCGCCATGCGCCGCGTGCCTCTGCGCCCAGCTCCGCGATCTCCGCGACGGTCCTCAGATCCTCGCGGGCACGAGCCTCCTGGTGCATCCAGACTCCGGCCGCGGTCGCGCCCAGGGCGATCGCGAACGAGACGGCGACGACCGCGGCCGGGTGGCGGCGGCACCACCGGCCGAAGATCCTGAGACGCGAGACGGGCCTCGCCTCGACCGGCTCTCCGGCGAGGTATCGACGCAGATCCGCGGCGAACGCTGCCCCGTTGGGATAGCGACGTGGGGGATCCTTCTCGAGGCACTTCAGACAGATGCTCTCGACGTCTCTGGAGAGCCGGGTGGAGATTAGGCGCGGAGGGACGGGATCGGTCTGCGTGATGGCCGAGAGGAGCGAGGCGAACGCCTCGCCCTCGAAGGGAAGGCAGCCTACGAGCATCCGATAGAGGATGACGCCCAGGCTGAAGACGTCGCTCGCCGGCCCGACGCTCGATCTGCCGAGAGCCTGCTCCGGGCTCATGTAGACCGGGGTCCCGAGAACCGCGCCGTCGATCGTCAGCGACTCGTGGGGTGTACCCCCGACGGACCGGAGCAGATCCTTCGCCAGGCCGAAGTCGACCACGAACGGCTTCCCCTGCCGGTCGAGGAGCACGTTTCCGGGCTTGAGATCCCTGTGGACGATCCCGGAGGCGTGGGCGAACCCGACCGCCTCGGCGACCTGGGCGAGGATGGCGATCTCCTGCCGCTGGCGGGCGAAGGCCTCGGGCTGGCCCCGTTCCCGTTGTTCCCCCGTCGCGATCATGTGTGCGTCGAGCGTCTCCCCCTCGACATGGTCCATCGTGAGGTAGGGGCGCCCGCCGACTTCCCCGACGTCGTGGATCCCCACGATCCCGGGACTCTTGAGCCGGGCTGCGGAGCGCCCCTCGCGCAGGAAGCGCTCCCTGAGGTTGGGGGAGGGGTTCTGGGGATCCTCCAGGAGCCTCTTCAGCGCGACGACCCGCGACAGGACCGTGTCCCAGGCGCGATGGACCACGCCCATTCCGCCCGCGCCGAGAAGCGAGAGAAGGATGTAGCGGCCGAACCGATTCGCGGGGTCGGCCCCGGCGCGGGAGACCTCGCCGGCAAGCGCGGCCGCCTGGCTCGAGACCTCGTCCCGGTCCAGCCAGGCGGTTTTCTCCCTTCGGTCAGCCGGCAAGGCCATCGGAGGCCGCTCGGGCAGCGTCTCGGAGGCCTGTCCGGCCCGGACGCCACGCACCGCGTCGAGGAAGCCGTCCTCGACCTCGCCTTCCCGACCCGCCCCGCCGGAAGGGGCTTTGACGTGGTCCCGCGGCTTCTCGGTCATGTGCCGATCGTCCTTCTCGATCGTCACATCATATGGACGGTCCGGTCATCGCGCCAGCCCGGTTCAGCAGGGTCCCGTCGAAGACGGCTTGCTCGGACTCGCACTCGTACCCGTAGTCGTTGTCGTGGTCGTACTCGTAGTCGTTTGTCGCCCGGGAGAGGCAAATGGCTCCAAGATCTCGCACTCCGTCTGGATGGATTCGTCGCGGCCGCGGAGCCACCCAGCGTTCTGGTGTCGGCCCTTCTCGCAGGGGCCATCCGGGCGGGGGCAAGCGATGCCCACCTCGAGCCGGTCGCGGAGGGGATCGAGGTTCGATTCCGGTGGCCTCTTCTTCTTGTCCTGACCACTGGTCTCTTCTTCTTATTTCCCCTGACCACTGACCACTGACCACTGACCACTGTTTGATAGACTGGTCGCTCGATGAGCCTAGAACTCTCCCGGATCCTCGTCGAGCGCGGGTTTTGCGCCGAGGAGGAGATCCAGGACGCCCTCGGGGAGCTCAGGGCCCGGGGAGAGCCCCCCGCGCCCGACGCGCTGGGCGCGCTCCTCGTCGAGAAGGGATGCCTCGATCTTGCGGCCCTCGATCAGGCGAGGCGCATCCTCGCCGCACGGAAACGCCGGAGTTCCCCGCCGACGGTGCCCGTTCCACCGCAAGCCGAGGGCGGGAACGGCCCGCCCCTGGCCGCCATCACGGCGCCCGCTCCCACACGCTCAGCCGGTCTTTCCGCGGCTCCGAAGCTCCCGGAGAGACTTGGCCAGTACCGGCTCCTGGGCGAGATCGGCCGGGGCGGCATGGGCGTCGTCCATCGCGCGCGCCACGAGGTTCTGGGACACCAGGTGGCGATCAAGATCCTCCCGGGCCCTTCGCTCGCCGACCCCGAGCTCTTCGAGCGGTTCGTGCGCGAGGCGAGGATCGCCTCCCAGCTCGCTCACGAGAACATCGTCAAGGTCTTCGACTGGGGGCAGGAGGGCGAGCTCTCCTATTTCGTCATGGAGATCGTGGAAGGGGGAGCGCTGGACGAGGTAAAAGCGGCCGAAGGCATCTCCCAACTCCGGGCCCTGCGGCTCGTCGAAACGGTGGCCCGGGCGGTTCACCACGCGCACGAGGCCGGGATCCTTCACCGAGATCTCAAGCCCGGGAACATCCTCCTCGGGAAGGACGGGGGAGTGAAGATCACGGACTTCGGTCTCGCGCGGATCGCGAGCGAGGAGCAGGGAATCACGCGGACGGGGCTCCCGATCGGGACCCCGGCCTACATGTCCCCCGAACAGTGCCGCGGCGAACGGCGGTCGGTCGGTGCGCGAACCGACGTCTACTCGCTCGGCGTGATCCTCTACGAGCTCCTGACCGGAAGGCGTCCTTTCGTCGCCCGATCCACAGCCGCCCTGTTCGAGCAGGTCGAGCGCGGGAACCCGGTTCCGCCGCGCGACCACAACCCGGCGGTCCCTCGGCCGGTCGAGGACATCTGTCTTCGCGCGATGGCCCGGGAACGCGAGGACCGCTATCCGACGGCGCTCGCGCTCGCCGAGGACATCCATCGCTTCCTGACCCATGAGCGGCTCGACTCCAAGACCGACAGCGGGATCCGGAGGCTCCGCCGCCGCGTGCGCGCGGCCCGGCGTGCCCTGATCGTGCTCTCCATCGTCGCGGTCGCCGGCGCGGCTGGGGCGCTGGGAACGGCAATCCTGTCCGAGAGGCCCGGAAAGGAAGACGCCGGGGCCCCCCGGGACGCGGGCATGGAGTCCAAGCAGGCCGCGGTCGCGGAGTTCGAGAAAGCCCTCAGGAATGGCGACGACCCGGCCGCTCTCGAACGATGGAAGGATCTCTCCGGCGAGGGCGCGACTCCACAGGCGACGGAGGCCGCCCGCGAGCGGGCCCGGGAGATCCTGACGGTCCGGTTCACGCGACTCCTCGCCCAAGGGGACCTCGCCGGCGCCGCGCGGGCCCTTAACCTCGCCCGCGAGCTCGGGTGGACCGAGGACTCGATCGGCGAGTTCCGCCGCCTCGCGCTGGCCAAGGGAATCGAGGCGACGCGACAGAGCCTGGAGCGCGAGGAGTTCGAGAAGGCCGAATCGCTCCTGGCCCAGATCCGTGAAAACTTCGGCGACGACGAGCTCCTGCGCGAGCTCGAGATGTGGGCGCAGGGAAACTGCGCGCTCGAACTCGCGACCGAGCCGCCCGGATGCGCCGTCCGGATCCGGCGCTACAACGTCGAGGACTTCCGCCCGGCGTCCGAGGACGCCTTCTCGGGCAAGACGCCGCTCGCGGCGGGGCTCAAGTTCGGCCACTACGAGGTCCGGATCGAGGATCCGAGGGGGCGGGAACACTGCTTCCCGGTCCACCTGGCGCGGGGGGAACGAGGGAAGCCCGGCACCCTGCGGCTTTCCCTCGATACTTTCCGAATCGAGGACGGGGAGGTCCTCGTTCCTGGGGGAGAGTTCGTGGTCGGGCCTCCGGGCGCTCCCCAGCGCGCCCATGTCCGGGCCTTCGCCATCGATCGCCTGGAGGTCACCAACGACGACTACGCGCGATTCCTCGCCACCCTGCCGAGCGACCACGCCCGCTTCCGCAACTCCCCCTACTTCGACTTCGCGACCGGAGACTCACAGGGGAGCCCCTGGCTCTGGCAGGGTTCGCGGCCCCCGGCCGGCTGCGGCAAGCGCCCCTTCACGCTCGTCGCGAACGAGAGCTCGACCCTCTACGCGCTCGAGTTCGGGCGGCGCCTCCCGACGCGGGAGGAGTGGGAGGTCGCCGCGCGCGGCACCGATGGGCGGACCTACCCCTGGGGGAACCACGCGGGCGCGGCCCGTACGCTCTTTTCCTCGGCAGCCGGCGGACGGCCCGCGGACGTGGGCACGCATCCCGAGGACAGGAGCCCCTACGGCTGCCTCGACCTCGCGGGCAATGTCCGGGAGCGGACGGCGACCTCGGCCGGCACCGGCGCCGGCATCGTCAAGGGCGGCTCCTACCAGACCGGAATCGGGGGCGCGTCCGCCTGCCTCGAGTCCGTCGAGGGGCTGACCTCGATCGACTGGGACCTGGGGCTCCGGACCTGCCGCAGCATCGTGGAGGCGTCGTCAGAGGCCGAACTCCTAGCGGCGCTCACCGACGAGTCCGCGGGAGTTCGACTGGAGGCCGCCCGGCAGGCTGGAGAAGGAACGCCCTCGGGAAGAGTCGCCGAGCGGCTCCTCGTGCTCGCGCTCGGAGACCACGACGAAAACGTCCGCCTCGTGGCCGCGCGCTCTCTATCGGACGGCCTGCCCGAGGGCGCGCTCGAACGGATCCTCGCGGCCGCGCGCGGCCCAAACCCCGAGTTCGCTGAATGGGGGGTCCAGGCCGCGGGGAGGCTCGCGCCCGCCGAACGCCTGCCGGAGTGCCTCGAGTTCCTCGACGACCAAGAGGCCGGAGATCTCCTGACCAAAGCCCTCGTCGAACGCCACGTCCCCGCCGCCCTCCCCTACTACCGCGCGGTTTACACGAACGGAGCGCGCCCCGATCACGCCCGCTTCGCCGCCGCCTTCCTCGGGGCCGGAGTGGGCGACGAGGAGGCGCGCGCGTTTCTCCGGAGCGCGCTCGCGGCAAGCTCGGGCATGCCCCGGGCGGTTCTCGCGAGCTACCTCTGGAACCTGGCCGATCCGGCGGCGATCCTCCCCCTCCTGGAGTTCGACTACGCCGACCCGGCCGGATCGAAGCTCACGGGCGGAGCGAACTACTGGTATCTCTCCTGCTACCTCCAGCACGGCCTGGGACTCGAGGAGTTTCGCAAAGGCCTCTCCCACGCGAACGAGGGCGTCCGCTTCTTCTGCGCGCTCCATCTCGGGAGGGTCCGGGACGCGGGCGCGCTCGAGGCGCTCGAGCTTCTCGCAACGAGCGACATCGTCCCGCACGTCCGCGAGGCCGCGCGCGACGCCGCCGCGCGGATCCGGTGAGGGCCTATGCCCGCGCCCTGTTGACGGTCACGGTCACGGTCACAGTCGCCGTTCACGGGTCGCCGGTCACGGGTCGCCGGTCACGGGTCGACGGTCACGGTCACAGTCGCCGGTCACGGGTCGACGGTCACGGGTCGTGATCGTGTTCCGTGGTCGTGACCGTGACCGTGCGGCCGGCCCCTGGCACAGCCGATTCCGCTCGTCCAGCGCGTTCACAGCCTTCCGCGCACACGGGATTCGCGCGCTCCGCGCGTCCGCCGCCTCCCGCTCGCCGAGGGGGTCTTCGAGTACACTTGCACGGTTCGCGACAGGGGCACGGCCGGCAAAACCCTCTGCCACTTCGACCGCTGGATTCGCTCGATCCAGCATCCCTGATCGGACGGGCGAGGTTTCAGCGTAGAGAACGTCTCCCCGGCGGGACCGGCGAAGTCCCCAACCCGCCACGTTTTCGGGCGGAAGAACGCCCGAAGCCCTCGGGCGGGG
Organism: Planctomycetota bacterium; assembly: GCA_016209595.1. GTDB lineage: Bacteria > Planctomycetota > JACQVV01 > JACQVV01 > JACQVV01 > JACQVV01. The sequence continues at coordinate 5,555 of JACQVV010000508.1, read as the reverse complement.
CGCATGACCGCTCCGAAACGTCCGGTAACGCCCAAAGTGCCTCGCGCGCTCGCCCGCCGCCCCCCGATCCTCATTCTCGACGACTCGACCGCCGCCCTGGACGCGAGGAGAGAGGAGCTCTTCCGGGAGGCCCGACTTAGCTTGCGCTTGGGGGGCTCCGCAAAACGAAGTTGACAAACCTGGCCCGGCGTGTGGTCCCTCGAACTCGCAAGCGTACTCGTACTCGTCCTCGGGTTCCTTCTCGTTCTCGTGCTCGGACTCGTAGTCGAAGTGGTAGCCAAGAGCGGGGCATCGAGCACTTGCAACACCGGCGCCAACCAGGAGTCCGAGTACGCGACCGAGTACGAGTGCGAGTCCGAATGTAAGGTTTGTCTTGTGGAGGCCCCTTGGCGCAGCGAAGGGACCCGGCGCTCTGAAGGGTTCGGCCCCGTTTTCTGATAGGCTCTTGGGGCTCGAGGAAAGAGGGCTTGTCCTTGGAGAGTCCCGGTCCAGCGCGCTTCCGGAGGGGGAAGGTCAGGGCGAGCGGAGGCTCGCCTTGACCCGCTTCCCGTCGACGCTCTGGTCGGTCGTCGTGGCCGCGGGGGCGGGCTCGCGGAAGGCCCTGGAGGAGCTCGCCCGCCGCTACGAGCGCCCGATCCGCCTCTTCGTCCGAGGCAGGGGATACGGCGAACACGACGCCGAGGACCTGGTCCAGCAGTTCTTCGTCTTCCTCCTCGAGGCGAACCTGCCGGGCAGGGCCGATTCGCGCCGGGGGCGCTTCAGGTCGTTTCTGTGCGCGGCGCTCCGCCACTTCCTGGCCGACCAGGCCGATCGCGCCAGAGCCGCCAAGCGCGGCGGCGACCGGCGCGAGCTCTCGTTGGATTCCGAGGGCGCGGAAGAGAGGCTCGGGGTTGCCGATCGATCGACTCCGGACCGTGTGTTCGCCGCGCTCTGCGCCCGCGAAACGGTCTCGCGCGCCCTGGCGCGCCTGGAGGGCGAGATCACGCCGCGGGCGGCGGAGATCTTCGAGCTCTCGACGAGTCCGGGCCAGCCGAGCTACCGCGAGATCGGGGAGCGGTTCGGCATCTCGGAGAACGCCGTGGCCGCCTCGGTCCACCGGACCCGGGCGCGCCTCAAGGCGCTCGTCCTCGACGAGGTCCGCGCGACGGTCGCCTCCCCGAGGGACGTCCTCGACGACCTCGCGGAACTTCTCGCGGCGCTCGGGGAAGACCGATGATCGAACGCTGCGCCCAATGCGGGGAGAGGCTGGATCCGGCCGGGCCCGGCGACCGGTTCCCAGGCGCCTGCCCGCGCTGCGTCCTGGCCGAGGCGCTGGGCTCTGTCTCGGGCGCCGATCTCGCCCGCATCGGCACGCGGATCGGCCGCTACGAAATCCTGCGGATCCTCGGATCCGGGGGCATGGGAACGGTCTACGTCGCCCGGCAGGAGGGGCTCGATCGCGAGGTCGCCCTCAAGGTCCTCTCGCCCATGGCCCGCGGAAAGGACGTCGAGAGGTTCCTCCTGGAGGCGCGCTCGCTCGCGCGGCTCCGGCATCCGAACGTCGTGGCGGTGCACGAGGTCGCGAGCGACGGGGACGTCCATTTCCTGGCGATGGACTTCGTCCGGGGAAAGACGCTCGCCGACGCCCTGGCCCTGGGGCCGCTCGAGCCCCGCCGTGCGGCCGAGATCGTGCTCGCCGTCGCGCGCGCCGTGGCCCACGCCCACGAGAACGGGATCGTCCACCGTGATCTCAAGCCCACGAACGTGCTCCTCGACGAACGCGAAGAACCCGTGGTCGCCGACTTCGGGCTCGCGTTCGACCTCCGTCGAGACCCCCAGCTCACCGGTTCCGGCATCGTGCTCGGGACCGGACCCTACATGGCACCCGAGCAGGCCTCGTCGCGGCGGGGCGAGATCGGACCCGCGACCGATGTCTACGGCCTCGGAGCGCTCCTCTACGAGTGCGCGACAGGGGAGCCTCCCTTCTGGGACTCCGATCCCTGGGAGCTCCTTCGCAAGGTCCAGGAGGAGATCCCGGTCCCGCCCTGGGAGCTCCGAAAATCGGTCGATCGGGGACTCGGGGGGATCGCGCTTCGCGCGATGGAGAAGGAACCGGCGCGCCGCTATCCCTCGGTCGCGGCGATGGCCGAGGACCTCGCCCTGTACCTCGGGGAGGGATCCCGCGCCGTCGAATCGAGGCTCGCGCAAGGGACCGGTCGCTTCCGCAGGCGCAGGCGGCTCGCGCTCTGGCGCGCGCTCCTCGTTCTCGCGCCCGTGGCCGGCCTCTCGATGGTGCTCTGGACGTGGTCTTCGGTCCGGAAGGAAGATCGCCGCCTCGACGAGATCGGCGGCCGGGTCGGAAGGGAGCGCGTCGCAGTTGCGATCGCGGGGCTCGCGGGCGGAACGGCCACCCGCGAGGAGCTCGAGCGGGACCTCGCGCGTGAGGCGCTCCGAGAGCGCCAGATCTACTACCTCGCGATCGCACGCGAAGGTGAGGTGGTCCTCTCGACCGCCCCCCTTCCGGAGGGCCTCCTGGGCGCGATTCGCGTAGGAGAGTACCAGGAGATGGGGCCGCCCGAGAGCGGCGTCGAGCTCCAGCCCTCCGATGTCGACTTCGCGATCGAAAGAGGGGAGCTCAAGGACGCGCTCCGCGTCTATGCCGTGAGGGTCGCGAACTGCGACGGCTATCGCGGATGGGTCGTCCTCTCGCGTGGCCTCATGCGTTCGCTGGAGGTGCGGGCGCTCCAGCAGGCGGGGCTCTTCGTCGCGCTCCTCGTCGTGGTGGCGATTCCGCTCGTCCAGAAGCGCCGGAAAAGGTAGCGGACGGGTCCGAACCGGCCCCGAGGCCGGAGGATCCAGAACGCGCGGCCGCGGATCCGTTTCTTCGGTAGCCCTCCCCAGTAGCGGCTGCGTGGCAGGGCGAGGAGCCTCCCCCAGTCCTATACGGAGCGCGGGGAGACTCCTTACGCGGGTGGGGACGCCCTCCAGGGCCCTCTTTGCGTGGTGCGCGTCATCTTGCCGATCGTCTTCCGTACCTACCTTCATCATGGGTTCTTGTTCCTGTCATAACCCTCACTCGGGAGACGGTGCCATGAAACCAGCGAGAAGGACGGGATTCACGCTGATCGAGCTCCTCGTGGTGGTGGCGATCATCGGAATCCTGGCGGCGATGCTCCTGCCGGCGCTCCAGCAGGTGAAGGAGAACGCCAACCGCGCGAAGTGCAAGTCGAACCTGAACCAGATCGGAAAGGCGTTCGTCCTCTACGCAAACGCGAACAAGGACCGGTTCCCGAACGCCGATGGGGACGATTTCATCGAGCTCCTCTACACGTCGGAGACCCTCGAAGACCCGAACATCTATCTCTGCCCCTCCTCGGACGAGACCCCCGCGGCGGGTCCCAGCCTCACGGGCGGCACGGACCTGAGCTTCGCGGGCCGCGAGCACGCCACGAACCCGCTCTCGAGCCCGATGATCGCGAAGTTCGGGTCGCGGACCCACATGGCGGGCGACCGGTCGGAGTTCAACCATGGTGACGTTCGCAACCTGCTGTACGCGGACGGCCACGTGGACCAGGTCCACGAGGACGACAGCGAGCACCAGCGGGCCGACCTCGTCCTGGACTTTGCCGATTAGAATCCTCGGCATGTCGAGTGAGCCCGCCTCTCGGACGCCGGTGCTCTGCGCGGGCAGCCACCGCGAGATGGGCGTCGCGCAGGGCAAGGCCCTGGCCGGGCGAATCGCGGCGGCTCGCGATCTCCTGGCCCGGCTGGATGCCTTCCGCATCCCGCAGCCGTGGTGGCTCCCCTACCCTCTCTACCTCAGGCTCGCGCAGAGGCGGGCGCGGCGACTCCTGGGGCGCCTCGCGGCCGAGACCCCCGAGGCCGCCGAGCGCCTGGAGGGGATCGCCGCCGGATCAGGCCTTCCCCTGGGAGCGATCGCGCTCCTCAACCTCATGGAGGCCGTGCTGTCGTCGCTCTCGGAGGTGACGGCGGTGCCTCCGTCCGCCGCCTGCTCGGCCGTGGCCGTCACGGGAGAGCGCTCCTCGACCGGCGAACCGATCCTGGCGCGCAATTTCGACTATCTTCCGGTCACGAGCCCCTTCTACACCCTGCGCGAAAGCCGCCCGGAGGGGGAGTTTGCGTCGATCGAGTTCACCGCCGCCCCTCTTGCCGGGGCGATCGACGGCGTCAACGAACACGGGCTGGCCGTGACCTACGACTACGCCTTCGCCCGTGACCTCCCCCCCGGGCGAACGCCGATCTCGATGGCCATCGCGCGCGCCCTGGCCACCTGCCGGACGGTCGAGGAGGCAGCACGGGCGATCCGCGAACATCCCCGCTGGGGGGGAGGGCTCCTCATGCTCGCCGACGCGGGCGGGGACATCGCCTCTCTCGAACTGGCCAACACCCGCGCCGAGCTCCGACGCCCTCCCGGAGCGGAGGGGATCCTCCACCACACCAACTGCTACCTCACGCCTGCCCTGCGCGAGGTCGAAATCGACGGCGCCGCGGTCTACACGGACAGGGCGCCCTCCCCCCTGGTAGGCACGAGGCCCCTCGAGTCGCCCGAGATGCGCGATGCCCGGCTTGCCGAGCTCCTGTCGGACCGCCGCTCCCTTGACGCCGCGCGGCTCGCGGCCGTCCTCGCCGACCATGGCCCCTCCGGCGTCCCCGGCGACAACACCCTGTGCATGCACGGGTGCTACTGGTCAACCACGGCCACCCTTCTCCTGTTTCCGCGCTCGCAGAGGATCCGCGTCTCGTTCGGCCCCGCCTGCCAGGCGCGCTTCGTCGACCACGTCCTGGGCCAGGCTGCGGCTCCCGTAGCGAGGCGGTGAGAGCGCCCCGGGAGGTCCCGCGGTCACTCCTCATCGAGCCTTGAGCCGATCGCGGTACTCGAGCACGCGGCGGACGTAGGCGCGCGTCTCGTCGTAGGCGTACGCGTCCACGATCTCCTCGCCAGAGAGATGGGGCGCGCGCTCGGCCCACTCGCGGACAGGTTTCTCCCCGGCGTTGTAGGCCGCGACTGCGAGCGCGATGTTGCCGTCGAACAAGGCGAGAAGCTTCGCGAGATGGCAGGAGCCGAGGCGGGCGTTGACGGCAGGGTCCAAAAGATCGTAGTCGGAGAGGCCGAGCTCCTTGGCTCGCTCCCGCGCAGTGTCCGGGACGAGCTGCATGAGGCCGATCGCGCCCCGGGAGCTCCTCGCGTCGGCCTTCCCTCCGCTCTCCGCGAGGACGACCGCCCGGACGAGGGCGGGGTCGAGGTCGAACTCGCGGGCCGCGGCCTCGATCTCCTCGCGGTGACTCTCGGCGTCCGGACGCGGGTAGAGGAACCACCCGGCGGCGGCGCCGGCCGCCCCCGCGAGGAGCGCCGCGACCGCGGAAAGAGCGCGCGTCCGGAACAAGACCTCAGCAGCCCGTGGACAAAGTGATTCTGGCTACGCGCGGGGAGCACCCATCGCCGCGAGCGGCGCTGTTGTTCTTTGACTTGGACTTGGTCTCGGTCTTCGACTTGGTCTTGGACTTGGTCGCCCACAAAAAAAAGCAGTCGAGGTCCAGGTCCAAGTCCAGGTTCG
>JACQVV010000501.1 GCA_016209595.1 Planctomycetota bacterium | reverse complement strand
GGGGGGGGGGGGGGGGGGGGGGGGGGGGGGGGGGGGCCCCCCCCCCCCCCGGGGAAGCGCGGAGCGCCGACACGGCCGGGGGGCTTGTTTCGCCGCCAGGTGAAGGCTAGACTCCCGCTGTCGGGCCGTTAACTCAGCGGCTAGAGTGCCATCCTCACACGGTGGAAGTCGCTGGTTCGAATCCAGCACGGCCCACCAGACTCTGTGAAGCGCGGCGCCCGCCGCGGGGTGCTAGAATCTCTGCCATGGAGCATCGCCAAGTCCTTGCCATAGCCCTCTTCGTTTGCCTCGACATCGGGACCGTGGGGGTGGACGGGTTGCCCCGAGGGCGGGCGGACGAGACAGGTTCTCCCGAGCCTCCTCTACGGGGGGAGTTGATTGTGGTCTTCGAGCCCCGCAGGCAGGCCACGCTTTCGGCCCTTGTCGAGGGACAAATCGCAGAGATCGCTCGGGAAGAGGGCGAGTCCTTCGAGGAGGGGGAAGTGCTCGTCCGGATCGACGACCGGGCCTACCGGGCCACTGTCCTCCTCCTGGAGGCGAGGTTGGAAGCCGCGCGAGCGAGCCGCGCCGCAACCGAAGCGGGCGCCAAGATCGACGTCGACGAGAAGCGGATCGAGAGGGCGCGCGCCGTCCTGGCCGGGACGGAGGCCACCCTCGTGGCCAAGGAGGGGCTTGCCCGCACGGGCTCGCTCTCCACGGTCGAGCTCGAGGAAGCGAAGACGGCCGCCGCCGTCGCGCGTGCCGAGCTCGAACTTCTTGAGCGAGAGCGGGAGAGTCATCGGATCGAGACGGCGCACGCAGTGGAGGCCGCCCGGATCGAGGTCCAGATCGAGGAGGCTCGCCTTCTCGAGGCGCGGGCCCATCTGGAGGATTGCGTTCTGAAGGCCCCGTTTGCCGGCCGTGTCGAGAAGGTGCACGCCCATCGTCTAGAGGTCTCGACCACCGGCAGGCAGCTTCTCGATCTCCTGGACGATCGAACCCTTCTCGCCCGGTGCATCGTGCCGATCGCGCACCTCGACTCGCTCAAGATGGGGCGCCGGGCGCGGATTCGGGTTCTTGAGGTCGGGAGCCCGGTCGACGGCCGCCTGGTCCAGATCGGGGCGCGCGTCGAGGCCGTGAGCTCCACGATCGGAATCGCGTTTGAAGTGGCCAATCCGGATGGAGCGCTCCGGGTGGGCATGAGGGGCACGATCGATCTCGGGGAGCTCGCGGGACAGGAAGGAGACTAGCCGCCCGTGGACCCCGCCGCGGCGCTCGGCCAGGCCCTGGCGACTCTCCACCGACTCACCGTCTCGGCGATGAGGAGCCCGACCCGGCAGGCGCTCCTCTTTCGAGTCCTGAACGACACGATCCAGCTCCTCCGCTACGAGCGCGCGTCCTTTTGGCTCTTCCAGCGGGGACGGCCGTTCCTGCTAGGTGTCTCGGGCCAGGTCGAGGTGAAAAGGGGCAGTGACCTCGAGGTGGCCTGGACGAACCTCGTTCGGGCGATCGGCCCGGGGCCGGATCCGCGCCCCTTGCCAGCGCCCGTCGAGGGACCCGCCGTGAAAGACTGGCGGACGGTCGACCTCGGCCGGACCGAGTTCCGGGCCCTCTGGGTCCCGCTTCCCGTCCAGCGCGGCGCGGGGGTGGGACTTTGGCTCGATCGGACCGGAGCGGACTGGACCGAGGCGGAGATGCGCGTGCTCCAGGCGCTCGCCTCGGGGCTCGCGGCGGCATGGGACAAGCTCGGCGGCGCGGGTCGAATGCCCAGGCGCCGGCGGGTCGGGGCTCTCCTTCTTATTGGGGTGCTTCTCGCCGGGGCAGCACACGTTCTTTTTCAACGAGAGGTTCCTCTCCGGGTCGTGGCCCCCTGTCGGGTGACGCCGCTAGACCCGTATCTCGTCACCGCGCCGCTTGGCGAGGTGATCGAGGAAGTGATCGTCGAGCCGGGGCAGCGGGTCGAGACGGGCGAGCCGCTTTTCCGGTACGACCCGAGGGCGAGGGTGGAGGAACTCGAGGTCGCGCGCCGTCAGGTCGCGATCCTCACGAGCCAGGTCGATCGAGCTCGGGTCCTCGCCGCGCGGGGGGAGGCGAACGCGGGAGATCTCGAGACGCTCGAAAACCGCCTGGCGCAGGAGAAGGCGCGCCTGGCCCTCGCAGAGGATGCCGTGGCGCGGCTCGTGGTGCGCGCCCCGGTCGCGGGGGTCGTGCAGATGGGTTCGCCTCACGAATGGCGCGGAAAACCGGTTCAGATCGGCGAGAGGGTCCTGGTCCTGGTCGACCCCGAGCAGACACAAGTGCGTATCTGGCTCCCGGTGGCCGACAATGTCCCCGGGCTCGATGAGCGCGACGTGGAGGTCCATCTCCACGCGGCTCCCCGGGATACCTTGACCGCGAGGATCGTCTATCTCGCCAACGACACGTCCGAAAGCCCGGAGGGGGTTTCGAGCTACGTGGCCGATGCCGCGTGGATCGACGGCGGCGATCCGCCGGCCCTGGGCCTTTCGGGGACGGCGGTCCTCTTCGGCCGCGAGGTCACGGTCGCCGAGTGGATCTTCCGGAAGCCCCTTGTTCGTGTGCGGGCGTTTCTCGGCTGGTGAGGTAGTGGGGGGGTCGTGCGCTCGGACAACCGCGCGTCGTAAACGCGCCGAGGATTGATTCGCGAGCCGCGCCCTTCTAGCATGTCGTGCAGGAAACTTCGGGAAGGCTCGACCCATGGCGTTTGGCCTGCGAGTGCTGGAGGAGCGCGTTCTTTTCGACGCGGCGCCCGTTGAGGAGGTCCAGGAGGCCGAGCCGCGGGAATCGGCCGCCCAGTCCGAGGGCAAGCCGCCCGCGCCGAGCGGGGACGAAATCGTCTTCATCGACAGCCACTTGAGCGAAGCGCAGGGGCTCGCCTCGGCCGCCCTTCCGGGCGCCGAGGTCCACGTGCTCGACCCCGGGGCGGATGGGCTGGATCAAATCCTCGCCATCCTCTCCGGACGAAGCGGCGTCTCCGCTGTGCACGTTGTCTCGCACGGGAGCGCGGGGGCGGTCGAGATCGGGAGCGCCGTGCTCGACGATGCGGCCCTCGGCGCCCGGGCCGAGGATCTCGCGCTTCTGGGCCGCACGCTCTCCGAGGAGGGGGACCTACTCCTCTACGGCTGCCAGGTCGGGGCGAACGGCGAGGGCACCCGATTCGCCGACTCGCTTGCGACCTTGACCGGCGCGGACGTGGCGGTCTCGACGGACGACACGGGCGGGAGCGCGCTCGGAGGAGACTGGGAGCTCGAGAGCTCAACCGGCCCGATCGAGGCGAGGCTCCCCATCGACCCGGGTGCGCTCGATCGCTACGAGGGCCTCCTCGCCCTCACGGCGCAGGGAAGCGAGTTCCAGATCAACAGCACCATCCCCTTCGACCAGAGCATCGCCGACGTGGCGATCCATCGCTCCACGGGGAACTTCGTGGTCACCTGGCGGAGTTTCGAGGGGGCCGTCACGAACTTCGACATCCGGGCGCGACTTTTCGACGCCTCCGCGAACCCCCTCGGACCGGACTTCCTCGTCAACGTCACGACGACGCTCAACATCCAGAACACTCCGTCGGTGGCGATGGACGCCGACGGGAACTTCGTCGTGGCCTTCGAGAGCGACGAGGGAGGGCTCGCCTTCGACATCCGGGCCCGGCTCTACGACGCCGCGGGAAACCCCCGAGGGGCGGATTTCGTCGTCAACAGCTCGGTCGCGACGACCGACCGCTTCCCTTCCGTGGCGATGGACCCGGCCGGGAACTTCGTGATCGTCTGGACACAGCTCGCCGGAGCCGACTACGACATCATGGGGCGGCGGTTCGACGCCTCGGGGAACCCGCTAGGGGCCGATTTCGCCGTCAGCAGCACGAACGCGAACACGCAGTTCTTCCCGTCCGTCGCCGCGACCCCTGGGGGCGGTTTCGTGGCAGCCTGGCAAAGCGACGACGGCGGCGTCGACTATGACATCCGCGCTCGGCGCTTCGACGCCGCGGGGAATCCACTGGGAGCTGACTTTCTCGCCAACAACACAACCCTTTCGCCCCAGGTTTCCGCGGGAGTGGCGGTGGGCCCGTCCGGGGAGACGACGGTCGTCTGGGAGGACCAGGGTACCTACGACATCCGGGCCCGCCGTTTCGATGCGGCCGGAAATGCGCTGGGGAACGACTTCGTGGTCAACTCAACGACCGTGGGGGACCAAGGGCAGCCCGCGGTCGCCATGAATGGAACCGGGACATCGGTATTCACCTGGTTCTCCGCCGAGGTGGGCGCCGGGGACATCCGGGCGCGCGAGTTCGATTCGAGCGGGGCCCCGACCTCCGATGACTTCGTCGTCAACACGACGACCGCGTTCTTCCAGTCCAGACCGGACATCGCCTACGCGGACAACGGTGAGATCGTCGTGGCCTGGGAGAGCAACCAAAGCGGCGCCTCGGATATCTTCGCCCGGCGATACCTCGGTCCGGCCGTCCCCCCGGCCAGCGCGAGCCCGGCGACGGAGCCTCCCTTCGACCCGGTGAACATCCTCGACCTCCTCAGAGGGGAGACGCCCCATCTCCCGGCGCTCGCCGCGTCGGATCCCGGCTTCCCCTCGTGGGACTTCCGTCTGGAGCTCGCCCGCTCGCCGGGTGCCGACCTCTCGGATCTCGATCCGAGCTCGTCCACACTCCTCCGTGAGCTCTTCGAGCCGGCCTTCCTTCGGAAGCGACGGTTGGCCTTCCCCGGGCTCCTGGGCAAATAAATGTGCTGGCGGACCGGCTCCCAAGTTGTGAGAAAGCGCTTGACAGAGGGCTTGCCGCGGGTATTCTCTCGGCGTTTTTTCGGTCTTCCGAGAACTTCGTCGAAAGGAGAGGCGCCATGATCCACGCGAACTTCGCGCTCCCCGCGAACGCCCGCACGGCCCTCGCCTCTCTCGTCGAGGACCGGCCCCGGCCCGCGACTTCGCGAGTCCAGTAGCCGCAGTCGGACAGCGTATGGTCGTGCCGGGTCAGGCGCTCCGGTAGCTCCCGCTCCCTGAGCGCCACCAGCGTTCACCCCCGGCTCCTGCGAGGTGCGGGATCCGGATCGATCCATCCCCCTTCCCTTTTTCCCGGAGGTCGTCATGTCGCTCGTCAAGAACGCCGATCCTCGCCGCTCGTCGTACCGTCGTTTTCCCGCTTCCGAACCGCCGTCCAGACCCCCCAGGAGGAAACCATGTTTGCCGCGAAGCTGATCGGAACGAGTGGTTCGTCGTGTTCGTCCGGACCGCTCGCGCGGATCGCCCGGGCCTTCGGCGATCTCGCGGCCCGCGCGCCGGTGCTGTTGGGCCGGCCGAGGGAGTTCCACTCGTACGAAGAGAAGGAGGCCTACCGGCTCCGCGTGGAGGAGTTGCGCGCGTCCGGCATCGAGAGGCCGTTCTGAGGTTCGGGCCCCGGGCCGCGGCCTGGGGCCCGAACTCTTTCGGTCGCCCGGCGAGGCCGCGCGTCCGACACTCGAGGCTGGCGTCCATTCTTCCCGCTTGAACGGTCTCTTGGGGCGTTGATTCGCGGACCACGCCCCTCTAGCATGTCGTGCCACGAAACTCCGGGAAGGCTCGACCCATGGCGCTTGGCCTGCGAGTGTTGGAGGAGCGCGTCCTCTTCGATGCGGCGCCCGTGGAGGAGGTCCCCGAGGGCCAGCTGCGAGAATTGGCCGCGGAGTCTGCCGGCGAGCCGACCGCGCCGGGCGGGGAAGAGATCGTCTTCATCGACGGCCACCTGAGCGACGCGCAAGGGCTCGCTTCGGCAGCTCTTCCGGGCGCCGAGGTCCACGTGCTCGACCCAGGGGCGGACGGGCTGCATCAGATCCTCGACATTCTCTCCGGGCGGAGCGGCGTTTCCGCGGTCCACGTCCTCTCGCACGGGAGCGCGGGGGCGGTCGAGATCGGGAGCGCCGTGCTCGACAGCTCGACCCTCGACGCCCGGGCGGAGGATCTCGCGCTTCTGGGCCGCGCGCTCTCCCAGGACGGCGACCTTCTCCTCTACGGCTGCCAGGTCGGGGCGAACGGCGAGGGCGCCCGATTCGCCGACTCGCTCGCGAGCTTGACCGGCGCGGACGTGGCGGTCTCGACCGACGACACCGGCGGGCGCGCGCTCGGAGGAGACTGGGAGCTCGAGTACACGAGCGGGCCGATCGAGGCCGGCCTCCCGGCGAGCCTCGAGGCACTTGAAGCCCACAACGGGCTCCTCCTTCTCACGCGAGAGGGGAGTGAGTTCCTGGTCAACAGCACCACGGCGAGCATCCAGATCGATTCCTCGCTGGGGATCGATGCTGCGGGGAACTTCGTCATATCCTGGAGCGACCAGGGGGGGGCGACCCCCGACATCCGCGCGCGGCGGTTCGACAGCGCCGGGAATCCACTCGGTCTGGACTTTGTGGTGAACAGCACGACACCGAGCAACCAGCGCGACCCCTCTGTGGCGCACGATGGAGCGGGGAACTTCGTCATCGCCTGGTCGAGCGTCGAGGGGTTAACCTACGACATCCGCGCGCGGCGGTTCGACAGCGCAGGGAACCCCCTCGGTGCGGACTTCGTGGTGAACACTACGACCGCGAACGCCCAGCGCGACCCCTCTGTGGCGCACGATGGAGCGGGGAACTTCGTCATCGCCTGGAGGAGCAACGAGGGAGGGGCGGCGTTCTACGACATCCGCGCGCGGCGGTTCGACAGCGCCGGGAACCCACTCGGCGCGGACTTTCTGGTGAACAACACGACCCCGAACGACCAGCGCGATGTGTCGGCAAGCGTCGACGGACCGGGGAACTTCGTCGTCATCTGGACGAGCGACGAGGGAGGGGCGAGCTACGACATCCGCGCGCGACGGTTTGACAGCGCCGGGAACGCGCTCGGTCTGGACTTCGTGGTAAACAGCACGACACCGGGCAACCAGCGCTTCACTTCCGTGGCGCGCGATGGGGCGGGGAACTTCGTCATCGCCTGGTCTAGCCAGGAGGCGGCGGGCTACGACATCCGCGCGCGGCGGTTCGACAGCGCCGGGAACGCGCTCGGCCCGGACTTCGTGGCGAACAGCACGACCCCGGGCACGCAGAATGTGCCCTACGTCGCGCGCGATGGATCGGGGAACTTCGTCATCGCCTGGGAGAGCAGCGAGGTAGGCGTAGACATCCGCGCCCGGGAGTTCGATCCGACCGGGACTCCCATCGGATTGGACTTCCTCGTCAACGCGACGACCGCGTCGGAGCAGATTAGGCCTTCGACCGCCTTCAGCAATCAGGGAAACGTGGTCGTGACCTGGAGCAGCACTCATCCAGGCAACTATGACATCTTCGGCCAGCGCTTCTCCTTCGCGCCGCCCGGGGCTCCGTCCGCCCCTGTCGCGACCGCGCCGGCGCCCGCGACCCTCCCGTCCATCGACCCCGTGACCGTCCTCGACATCCTGGGCGCCCGGACGCAACACCTCCAGCCTGGTACCCCAACCGATCCCGGCTTCCCGTCGTGGGACTTCCGTCTCGAACTCGCCCGCTCGCCGGGCGCCGACCTCTCGGATCTCGATCCGGACTTCTCGACTCTTCTCCGAGAGCTCTTCGCGCCGGCCTTTCTCCGGAAGCGACGGATGGCCTTCCCGGGGCTCCAGGGCGCGTAGGAGCGCGAGTGGCGCGAGTCATTGTGTGCGGTCAAGTTTCTGGTTGACATCTTTCTCGCGCTTCCCTAGCATCGCGCGCGTTTACAACCCGGGGGGGCGTACGGCTATGACACTTGGCCTACGAGTGCTGGAAGAGCGAGTTCTTTTCGATGCGGCGCCGGTCGAGGAGATCCCGGAGAACGAGCCGCGGGAATCGGCCTCCCAGCCCGAGAGCGCGCCGCCCGCGCACGAGGTCGTCTTCATCGACGGCCACCTGAGCGACGCACAAGGGCTCGCCTCGGCCGCGATTCCGGGCGCCGAGGTCCACGTGCTCGACCCGAGCATAGACGGGCTCGATCAGATTCTCGATATTCTCTCCGGGCGGAGCGGCATTTCCGCGATCCATGTCCTCTCCCATGGCGACGAAGGGGCGGTCGAGATCGGGAGCACCGTGCTCGACAGCTCGGCCCTAGGCGCCCGGGCGGAGGATCTCGCGCTTCTGGGCCGCGCGCTCTCCCAGGACGGCGATCTCCTCCTCTACGGCTGCCAGGTCGGGACGAACGGCGAGGGCGCCCGTTTCGCCGCCTCGCTCGCGACGCTCACGGGCGCGGACGTGGCGCTCTCGACCGACGACACGGGCGGGAGCGCCCTCGGTGGAGACTGGGAGCTCGAACGCTCGACCGGCCCGATCGAGGCGAGGCTCCCGATCGACTCGGGCGCGCTCGATCGCTACGAGGGCCTGCTCGCGCTCACGTCGCAGGGAGGGGAGTTCACGGTCAACAACACCACGGCGAACGGCCAGGAGTCCCCCGCGGTTGCGGTGAACAACACCAACGGGAACTTCGTGGTCGCATGGTGGAGCGATGAAGGGGCGGGCAGCTACGACATCCGGGCGCGCCTCTTCGACGCGTCGGGAAACCCGCTCGGGGCCGACTTCGTCGTCAACACGACGACACCGAACAACCAAAACAGGCCGGCTATCGCGATGGACAGGGCCGGGAACTTCGTGGTGGTCTACGACAGTGACGAGGGCGGCTACGCCTTCGACATCCGTGCGCGGCGTTTCGACAGCGGGGGGAACCCGCTAGGGCCCGACTTCGTGGTCAACAGCACGGTCGGCTCCGCAGATGTCATCCCGTCCGTCGCGGTAGACGGCAGCGGGAACTTCGTGGTTGCCTGGATGCAGGACACCGGGCTGGGCTACGACATCGCGGCGCGGCGGTTCGACTCCGCGGGGAACCCCATAGGGGCCGACTTCGCCGTCAACAGCACGAACGCGAACTGGCAGCTCTGGCCGTCCGTCGCCGCAACCCCTGGGGGCGGTTTCGTGGCGGCCTGGCAGAGCAACGACAGCGGGGTCGACTACGACATCCGGGCCCGGCGCTTTGACAGCGCGGGGAACGCCCTGGGAACCGACTTCGTCGTCAACAACACCACGGCGAACAGTCAGGTCGACCCGGACGTTGCCGTGGACCGCTCGGGCAGTTTCGTGATCGCGTGGAGGAGCGATGTAGCGTTCGACTACGACATCCGGGCCCGGCGGTTCGACAGCGCGGGGAATCCCCTGGGTGCCGACTTCGTGGTCAACAGCACCACGACGGCGTTCGAGTGGTCTCCGGCAGTCGCCGTGAACGGGACGGGGACGACAGTCTTCGCCTGGCAGTCCTTCGAAGTGGGCGGGTGGAACATCCGGGCCCGGGAATTCGACGCCAGCGGGAACCCCGCGGCGGACGACTTCCTCGTCAACCCGACGACCGCCGGGCCCCAGATACAACCCGACATCGCGTACGGCGACAACGGACAGATCGTGGTGACCTGGGTCAGTAACCAAGCCGGCACCTGGGACATCTTCGCGCGGCGATTCCTGGGTCCGGCGGTCCCGCGGGCCGCCGCGGCGGCTGAGCCTCCCTTCGACCCGGTCAACATCCTCGACATCCTGGGCGCCCGGACGCCTCACCTCCAGCCCGGTGCCCCAACCGATCCCGGCTTCCCGTCGTGGGACTTCCGTCTGGAACTCGCCCGCTCGCCGGGCGCCGACCTCTCGGATCTCGATCCGGGCTCCTCTACACTGCTTCGTGAGCTCTTCGAGGCGACCGTCCCCTGGAAGCGACGATTGCGCTTCCCGGGGATCTAGGAGTGGAGGCGGACCAGCTCCTCGCGTCGCGCTACGCGGCGGACTGGCTTCGCTCTCAGGGGATCGCGCTGGCGGTCACGGCGCACCAGGCGGGGCTCCTCCTCCTCCTGGGCGGGCTGGACAGCGCCGGCCGGATGCACCTCGAACTCGCCTCTTACGAGCGGTGCATGGGGATGGCGGCGGACGGCGAGAGCCTCTGGGTCGCGGGCGCATGGGAGATCTGGCGGCTCGCCGGCCTTCCGGCGGACCGGGGAGGGGAGACGAAGTTCGACCGGCTCTACGCTCCCCGCGCGGCCTACGCCGTGGGCGACCTGGAAGTCCACGACCTCGCGCCCGACGGGCGGGGGGGGATCCACTACGTGAGCCCGCTCCTCTCCGCGGTGATGGCGCTCGACGCCACGGGTCGCGTCGATCTTTCGTGGCATCCGCCTTTCGTCAGCCGGCTCGCGCCCGAGGACCGGTGCCACATGAACGGACTTGCCGTCGAGGATGGGAAGCCTCGATATGTGACGGTCTGCGCCCGCTCCGACGTCGCGGATGGCTGGCGGGATCACCGCCGGGACGGAGGGTGCGTCCTTGACGTGGCGACGGGCGAGGTTGTCGCGAGCGGGCTCTCGATGCCCCACTCCCCGCGCCTCCACCGGGGAGAGCTCTGGCTCGCCGAGGCGGGCACCGGGCGGATCGGTCGAGTGGACCGCAAGAGCGGGACATTCGAGCCGATCGCGTTCTGTCCGGGATACGTCCGGGGGCTCGCCTTCCACGAGCGCTTCGCGCTGGTCACGACCTCGCTCCCGCGTCACCATCCGACGTTCACGGGCCTCGCCCTCGAGGAGAGCCTCGCGGAGAAGGGCGCCCAGGCGCGCTGCGGCATCCACGTCATCGACGTCGACACGGGGGAAGTGGCCCACTGGTTCCGATTCGAGGGGAGGGTCCAGGAGCTCTACGACGTCGCGGTCCTGCCGGGAACCGTGCGCCCGGGACTCCTCGGACCCCGGGACCAGGCGCTCCGGCACCGGATCTGGGCCATCCGGGAGGGGAAATGGCTCGGCTGGACTCGGGGCCTCGAACCCGCCCCCGCGAAAGAGGAGAAGCCCGCCCGCGCGCCGGCCCCGGTCCGGACCGGGAGGCTCCCCTTCGCCGTGGTGGAGCTCATCCCGGGGACGGCTCCGTTGCCGGCACTCGTGGACCGCCTCGCCCGGCTGCTCGCTTCGGGGCTCGCCGGGCTCGGACGGGAGTGCCGGATCGAGCGGAACACGTTTCCCCAGGGGCACGTCTGCCTCGTGCTCGGAAGCTCCTGGGCCAACGAGGCGATCTTCTCGCAGATCGCGAGCTCGGTCGATCTCGTGGTCGTCCAGTACGAGCCGCTTCTCAGGGTTGCCGGTCTCCTGGAACGGCGGCTTCCGGTCCTGGCGCGCGCGCGGGAGGTCTGGAGCCTCTCCCCCGCGGAGCCGGACGCGCTCTCGCGCCGGGACGTGCGGGCGAAGCATCTCGCGCTCGGGCGGTTCGGGGACCAAGTGGCTCCCGTCGCGCCCGCCGGCCCCCGGGTCGACGTCCTCTGCCTCGATCCGCTCGACGGTCGCCACGAGCCGGTCCTCGCGGAGCTCGCGGGGAAGTGTTCGATCGAGACGCTTCCCGCGACCCGGCGCGAGGGCCGCGCGGAGCGGATCGCCGCGGCTCGGGTGGTCCTCTCGATTCCGACCGCCTCGCCCCATCCCTTCCCGATCTCGCTCCGCCTCCACGAGCCTTTGAGCCAGGACGCCTTCGTCCTCTGCGAGGCCGAGCCGGAGAATCCCTACCTGGGCGGCGTGGTCGAAGCCCGGTACGAGGAACTCGCGAGCTCCTCGCTACGGTTCCTCGGGGACGAGAACGCGCGCCGGCGGACGGCCGAGGAGGGCGCCCGGATCCTCGGGGAGCGCAGCATGACAGATCGGCTCCGGCCGCTGGTGGAGGGGCTCGCCGGAATCTCGGGTTCCGCGTGATCCGAGAAATGAAGATCGAAACGTTGACAAGCGGTCCCGAGGGACTAGCATTCGTGACCTTGCTCCCACATTGGAATGCGTCGATGCGACAGACAAGGTGGCTCTGGATCTTCCTTCCTCTTCTTCTCGCCGCCGGCTGCGAGACTCCGGATCTCGCCGGGATCCGCAGCGACCATGCGGGCGCGGAACTCGCGGAGCTCCAGCGCCGCTCGGCGCCGGTCTCGGGGCCCCTCTCCCTCGAGCGCGCGATCGAGATCGCGCTCGCGAACAACCTCGACTACGCGCTCGCTCGCTTCGAGGGGAGGATCCAGGAGGAGGCGGCTAGAGGCGCCTGGCTCGCGCTCCTTCCTCGGGGCGAGACCGACTTGCAGTACGAGGGGATGAATCGCCTGCGGATCGCGAGCTCCGAGGCGGCCGACAGCGGCCGGACGTCGCTCGAACCGTCGTTTTCGACCGAGAGGGACCAGAAGACCCACAACTTCGAGGTCGTGTTCAGCCTCCTCGACTTCGGGATCAGCTACTTCCGGGCCCGGCAGGCGGATAACCTCGTCCTGGTGGAGGAGGAACAGGCGCGCAGGGCGGCGCAGAATCTGGTCCACGACGTCACCCGGACCTATTACCGGGCTCTGGTCGCGGAGCGCGCAGCGCGGGAGTCGGAGTCTCTCGCCCACCGCCTGACCGAAAGACAGAAGGTCGTCGAGGAGCAGATGCGCCAGAAGCTCGTGAACGAGCTCGAGGGCTTCAAGAACCAGGAGGCGCTCGTCCTCGTCTGGACCCGGATCCAGGAGTTCCAGCGCGAGCTCAAGGACGCGAAGAGCGAGCTCGCGACGCTCCTGGGCTTCGCTCCGGGGATGGACTTCGAGTTCGCGAGCGTTCCGTTCGAAACACCGCCCCCGGCCGTTTCGCTCGATTCCGTGGCCCTGGAAGCCGAGGCTCTCCGGAAGCGGCCCGAACTCTGGGAGGGCGACCTCCAGGAGCTCATCGCGGCGGACGAGATCCGGGCCCGCATCGCCTCCCTCTTCCCCAACATCGAGGGGTTCTTCGGGGGGCACTACGACGACAACCGCTTCCTGCGCCATCAGTTCTGGCTCGCCGGCGGGGCGCGGGTGTCCTGGGAGCTCTTCGACCTCCCCAGGAAGCTCAGCGACCTCGATCGGGCGGAGCTCGGGGAGGATCTCGTAGTGCAGCGCCGGATGGCGCTCGCCATGGCTATCGTGGCGCAGGTCCATGTCGCCGCGATGGGCTACGAGGACGCCCTCCAGCAATACCAGCTCGCGCGGAGCCTGTCGGAGCTTCGAGAGAGACGTCTCGACGCGTCGCGCCACTACCTGAGCCAGGGCCAGCTCGATGACTGGTCGGTTCTCCAGGCGGAGTCCGACGCGACCTTCGCGCGCCTCCGATACCTCGACGCCTACGCCCAGGTGGTGATCTCCCGCCAGCGAGTCGAAACGGCCGTCGGGCGCGGCGGGCCGCCACGAACGGTCGAGGTCTCGAGCTGGGCGGAGGCGAACCGGGTGAGAGAAGGCGGCTAGCGGCCTTGAAGGCGGTTTGCGTGGACGAATGAGTCAAGTCTAGGAAGGTGCGCTAACCGGGAACAGCAACAACAACCGGAAATTGAAATGCTGAATGGAGCACAGGTCTGCGGTGAGAGGTTCACGTTCAGCATTTCCCGTTGATATTGCTGTTTCCGGTTCTGCGGTTCTGCGAACCACGTCTGGCACGACTTGTCGGGCTGGGGCGGAGCCCCGTTAGCCCGAAGGCGTGGAATCGCCGAAGCTCCCTCCTCGCGCGCGAGGAGGGCACTCGCCACCTACCCGTCCGGTGACGAGGGGCAGAGCGCAGACGACGACATGAGGGACCGGAGCGGCTCAGGCCCACGTTGGCGAAGCGGGCAAGGCGGGCCGGAAATGCTTTCGGCTGATGACGCAAGTGCAGCCTCAGAGCGGATACGGGTAGACTGGGGGCCGGAGGAGGAGCCGAACCCATGATGCTCAACATCCCCGACGAGATCATCCGTGGACTTGGAGGAGACGAGCAATCCGTGCTCATCGAGATCGCCGTCGCCTTGTACAAGCTACGCCGAATGACGCTCGCCAGAGCGGCCCGACTGGTCGGCACGGATCGGATCGGATTCCAGCGGATCCTCGGGGAGCGCGGCCTCGAGCTGAACTACACGATGGAAGCGGCCGAAGAGGACATCCGGCTTGCCCACGAGCTCAGCGAGAGGCTGTCGAGTGATCGTAGTCGCTGATACCTCTCCCGTATCCAATCTCCACGCGGTCGGGTCCCTGAACCTCCTGCCCGAGCTCTACGGCGAGATCCTGGTCCCTCCCGCGGTGGCGATCGAACTCGCCCAAGCAGCGGATCTGGCGCTTCGCGTCCAAGATCACCCTTGGATCCGAGTGATGGCGCCCACTCGTCAGGTGGCCGCGCTGGACTGGCACATCGAGCTGGACCCAGGCGAGGCTGAGGCCATCACCTTGGCCCTCGATCTGGGTGCCGAGGTGATCTTGGTTGACGAACTCGAGGCGCGCGATGAGGCCAGGCGCCTTGGTTTGCGACCGACAGGGCTTTTGGGTGTCCTTCTCCTCGCGAAGAAGCAGGGGCTCATCTCCTCGGTCGGAAAAGCAATCCGCGATCTTCGCCAGAAGACGACCTTCTGGATGAGTAGGGAGATCATCAACCTGGTCCTGAGGGGCGCGGGCGAGGACCCGATCTAATGCCCCGTCTCGGAGCCTCGACCGGGCCTGAGGAGGAGACTTCTTGTGGGCAGCGCGGGCAGGGGCCCACGGAGGCTGCCACTGTAGCGCCCGACCCGGCAGGCGCTCGTCCTCCGCCTCCTGAACGACACGATCCAGCTCCTCCGGTACGAGAGGCGTCGCTGTGGCTTCTGGAGCGCGAGCGGTCGGTCCTCCCGGGCGTCTCGGCCCAGACCGAAGTGAAACGAGGCAACGCCCTCGAGGCGGGCTGGACGAACGTCGTGCGGGCCGTCGGAGAGGAGCGGGATCCACGCCCGCTGGCGTCGGTTCTGGAAGGGCCGACCGCGAAGGACTGGCGGGTGGTCGACCTCGGCCGGGACGAGTTCCGGGTCCACTACCTGAGCCAGGGCCAGCTCGATGACTGGTCGGTTCTCCAGGCCGAGTCGGACGCCGTTTACGCCAGACTCCGATACCTCAACGCCTACGCCCAGGTGGTGATCTCCCGCCAGCGAGTCGAAACGGCCGTCGGGCGCGGCGGACCGCCGCGGACGGTCGAGGTCTCGAGCTGGGCGGAGGCGAACCGGGTGAGAGAAGGCGGCTAGATGCCTAGAACCCGGCAGATGTTGACAGTTGAGTCAAATTAACAGGCCGAGAACAACAGCGAATGTGGAACACGGAATGTGGAACCGGAACGTGGAACGGATACGCGACGGGGCAGCCTCTCATTCCGCATTCCGGTTCCACGTTCCATATTCCCCGTTGCTTTTCCCGCTCCCCGCTCCCGGCTTTCCGCGCAGCCGCACGGAACACGCCTCGTCGGGCCGGGGCAGAGCCCCGCTAGCGCGTAGGCGTGGAATCGCCGAGGCTCCCACCGCTTCGGGGCGACATCGAGATCCTACCGGCCGGCGAGTCGTCCGACGGCTCGCCGATGTACACCGTCCACGATCCGGTCGCGTCGCGATACGTTCGTGTGGGCTGGGGCGAGGCGGCGGCGCTCGCCGAATGGGAGGAAGGGCTTTCCCTGGACGAATTCGCCGGGAGGCTCCGCGAACGAACCACGCTACGAGCCTCCGGCGAGGAGATCCGCCGCCTCGTGGCGCAGGTGGGCGAGCTCGGCCTCGCGGCGCCGTCGAGGGCCCGGACGGGCGCCCACCTGGAGGCGGAGGCCGCGCGCAAGCGGATCGGATGGTTCCTCTGGCTCGTTCACCACTACCTTTACATCCGGATTCCGCTCCTTCGCCCCGACGCGTTCCTGCGGCGGACGCTCTTCCTGGCCCGGCCGCTGGCCTCGAAACCGGCGCTTGCCTGCTACGCGTTCGCGACCCTCCTGGGCTTGTGGTTCCTCGCCGGACGCTGGGAATCGTATCTCGCGACCTTTCCGCGTTTCCTGTCCGGCTCGGGCCTCCTCGCCTACGGAGCGGCCCTCGTCTTCGTCAAGGTCCTCCACGAGTTCGGCCACGGGTACGCGGCCCGGTCCCAAGGGGTCCGGGTGCGGTCGATGGGGATCGCGCTCCTTGTCTTCTGGCCGGTCCCCTACTGCGACGTCACCGACGCCTGGCGGCTCCCGGGGCGCTGGCAGCGCGCGACGATCGGACTCGCCGGCGTGGCCGTGGAGCTCGTGCTCGCCGGTCTCGCGCTCCTCGCCTGGGCGCTCTCGCCTCCGGGGCTGGCGAAGAGTCTCTTCTTCCTCGTGTCGAGCGGGACTCTCGTCTCGACTCTCGTCGCGAACCTGAACCCGGCGATGCGTTTCGACGGCTACTACGTTCTTTCGGATCTCTGGGGGATAGAGAACCTCCAGGCGCGGGCCTTTGCCCAGACTCGCTGGGCCCTGCGGCGCCTCTTCCTGGGCCTTCGCGAGCCCGCTCCCGAGGCCGTCTCGCTCGGCCGGCTCGAGGCGCTCGCCGCCTACTCGATCTACTCCTGGGTCTACCGCGTCGGTCTCTATGCCGCGATCGCGCTCCTCGTCTACCATTTCTTCGTCAAGGTCGTCGGGATTCTCCTCTTCGCGGTCGAGATCTGGTTCTTCCTCTTGCGACCCGCCTGGACCGAACTTCGCGAACTCCTGCGGCTCCGAGGCCGCTGGTTTGGCTCGATCCCGAGCATCGTCACGGGTCTGGGAGTGCTCTCCCTTCTGGCGTGGATCGCCCTCCCTCTTCCTCGCACCGTGGAGCTCCCCGCGGTCGTGGTCCCGGCCGCGAGCGAAACCCTGTACGCGCCCGTGGACGGCTACCTCACCGACCTCGCAATCGGTCGCGGAACGGCGGTACGGGCGGGCGACGTCCTCTTCCGGATCGAGTCCCCCGGAATCGATCGCGAGATCGAGATCCTACGGTACGAGTCGAAGATCCAGGAGGCACGCCGCCGGGCCGCGGAGGCCGACCCGGAGCTCGCCGCGGGGCTCCCTGGCCTCCTGGAGGAGATCGCGAAGAACGAGGCGGCGCTGCGCGCGCTCACGGAGCGAAAAACGCAGGCCACCGTGCGGGCCCGCATCGACGGGATCGTTGACTCATGGGACGCGGCGCTTCGGGAAGGGCAAGCCGTCCGCCAGGGAACCTACCTCGGTCGTCTGGCCGACCCGGCTCGCTGCCGGCTAGTCGCCTATCTGCGGGAGACAGATCTCGGCAGCCTCGCCGCCGGGGATTCGGCGTCGTTCTATCCGTCGCGAGGGGGGCCGGCCGTGCAGGGCCGCGTGACGGCGCTCGCTCTGACCCCCGCCGCCGGGATCGAGCACCGTTCGCTGACGAGCGTGGAACAGGGGGATCTGCCGGTACGGGAAGCGCCGGATGGAACGCTTCAGCCGATCGACGTTCTCTACGAGCTCGAGCTCGCCCCCGACGGTCCCGTCGAGCCCGGCATGACGGGCATCCTCCGCACCGAGTCTCCCGCGCGCTCTCTCCTCGGGGGATGGCTCGAAGGCGCGTGGCGCGTTCTACTTCGCGAGGGCACGTTCTGAAGACGTACCGGATCAGTCCTCGGTCGGGAAGCGCGCGGGGTTGGTGAACTTGCGGAACTTCACGTCCACGACGGGCGTCGTTCGCCACCATTCCTTGCCTAGCGAGAGCGTCATCCAGCCGGTCCCGCCGTCCAAGCGGGGCATGAGGACGTTTCCGCCCTCGATCCAGTTGGTGTCTCTCTCGCCTTCCCAGGCGCGCTCTTGCCCGACGTTGTAGTAGTCGGAGCGCCAGACCCCGCGCACCACGTCGCCGGTGTGCGGGTTGTACTCGATCTTGAGCTCCTCTCGGAACTGGTAGTGGTTCCGCCCGCCCGGCCGGAGCCAGAAGCAGATCACGACGTGGTTCTCGCCGCGGGTCACCTCATAGGTATCCGGTGCCAGCGCGGCCTCGATCCGCTGGTCGAGGACGTAGAGGGAGATTAGCTGCTGCTCGGAACCGATGTCGGTCGCGTGCTCGATTCGCGCGCAGCCGGCGAGGACCGCGAGGGCGAGTCCGGCGAGCAGGGCGTAAGAAGTCCCGCGCATGGATGGCCTCCGGTGATGCCTTGGAGTTCGGTCGATCCCTTGACTTGAAGCGCCCCGATTCAACCACGCGCGGGCAGGGATTTCAACGGCCCGCTGGCCGGCGTGGCGCCTCGCCGTTACACTCCCGGGCATGCGGATTCGCCGGCTCCGGTCGCTTCTCGTGGCGGTCCTGGTCACGAACGTCCTCTCGAACCTCGCTCTCTGGGGACTTCTCGGTCTCGGGCTCTTCTACTACTGGGAGCTCTCGGGATCCCAGGCCAGCGACCCGATCGAGACGGCGGCCGGCTGGACGCCCGATCGCGAGGGCCTGCCGCCGGGCGCCGGAAAAGAGACGGTGGACGTCTCGCGGCTGGGCGTTTCGCCGAGCGAGTGGGAGAAGCTCCTCGCGGGAGGGGCGCTTCGCGAGACGGGAAACGGGGACGGACGGGCGAGAGTCCACGCGCGGTTTCTCGTCCGCGCCCGACCCGAGGCGGTGTACGGGGTCCTCGCGGATGCGACGAAGCTCGCCGGGATCTACGAGGACCTCGATGTCGTGGAGGTGAAGAAAAGCCTGCGCGGAGAGAAGGCGAACTACGACGTCGTCTGGTTCGAGGGGAGCACGGGGCCTTATCGCCTCGTCTACTGCCTCCGCCGCGACTACGCGGCTCCGCGTTCGATCCGCTGGACGCTCGTTCCCTGGCCCGGGACAAGCACGCTCCTCAAGGCTTGCGACGGGGCCTGGACCTTCACAGCGGCGGGGCCGGAGGACCTCACGCTTGTCGACTACACGAACGAGATCGAGATCCCCGCGCTCCCCGATTTCCTGCTCGAGGAGCTCGTGGACCACAACCTGCCGCACGCGCTCGCGCGGATCCGAGCCGAGGTCGAAGCGACTCGGTAGGATCGCGGCCTATTCCCGGGGGTCTTCACCCGGAGGCTGGCGGGCGAAGCCGAGTTGTTCTTTGCGGGAGAACATCTCCTTCAAGATATCTACGTCCTGCTGTAGTCGCCGGACGTCTCTGACCAGGGGTTGATACAGAGCGAGCATTGCGTCGATCTTCACCCCGAGCGCCTGGATCTCGCTCCGGAGCCCCTGCATCTCGCTCCGGAACCCCTGCACCTCGCTCCGGAGCCCCTGCATCTCGCTCCGGAGCCCCTGCATCTCGGCACGGACACCGTCAATCTTGGCGTCGAGACCATCGAAACGCGCGCCCTGGCTCTCGCGAAGATGAGCGACCTGGTCGTCGACATATTCTTTCGCCGTGGATCGGATCTCGGTCATCGCGACGGCAGTCTACCACCGAACGGGGCGCCCCATCGAATCGGAACCGGTACCTGCCTGACGGCACGCGCGTGCGCCTGACCCGACGGTAAGGGGCTGTAAGGAAATAAATGCGTCAACACCGAGGCCGAGCGAGACGCCGCCAGGCGAGGCGCGCCGACGAAACAACCTAACGGAGTCGGTTGTTGAGGAGGCGCAACGAAGCCTGGCGGCGTCGTAGCCGGCCGAATGTAGCAGTTATTTCCTTACAGCCCCT
>JACQVV010000477.1 GCA_016209595.1 Planctomycetota bacterium | reverse complement strand
TCGGGCGGTCGCCGGACCTCGGGCGGTCGCCGGACCTCGGGCGGTCGCCGGACCTCGGGCGGTCGCCGGACCTCGGTCGGTCGCCGGACCTCGGACGGTCGCCGGACCGCGGACGGTCGCCGGACCTCGGGCGTTCGTCGGACGTCGGGCGTTCGTCGGACGGCGGGCGTTCGTCGGACGTCGGGCGCTCGTCGGACATCGGGCGGCGGCGGGGCTCGCCGCGATACTCCTCGGCGTCCGTATCGCGTTCCGGCTCGCGGAACTCCTCCCGGAGGCCGGAAGGCCAGTCCTCGCGGGGCAACCGCTCCCGTTCTCCGCGGCGAGGCTCCTCCACTTCCTCGTAGCTGCGCCGCCGGCCGCTCTCGTCGCGGGAAGGGGGACGCGCTCTCTCGCGGTCCGGCGGACGTTCCTCGCGTCGCCCCTCGTCCCGGTCGTGCTCGGGACGCTCTCCTTCGGGCCGCCCCTCGTCCCGGTCGCGCTCGGGGCGCCGAGGCTCTGGTCGATCGCGCTCGGGGCGCCTCCCCTCGGGCCGTCCCTCGCGGCGGCCCTCGTCCCGTCCCCGACTTCCCGCGTCGCGGTCCCGATCGGAATGCCGCGGCTCCCGTCCCCGGCCCTCGCCACGTCCTGCTCCTCGGTCCGATCGCCCGCCCCGCCGGGGGCCACGGTCTCTACCTCGACCGCCTTCGCCCCTCCCTCCCCTCTCTTCGCTCCTCTCCGACCCAACGGGGCGTGGCGCGGGAATGGAAGGGGCGCTCGGCCGCGCGCCTGGGGCGGGCGAGTCGGGCAGTCGGAGCGAGTCGAGGAGCTCCGGTACCTCCGTACCCGCGGCCCGGAAGATCGCGAGACTCCGTTCCGAGAGGAACCGGACGTTCTTGAGGTGCTTCAGCCGGCTCTCGAAGATGCGCAGGGCCTGCTGGAAGTCCGCCTCGCCGTAGCGATCCAGATTGGGAAAGCGACGCTCTCGGACCCACGCGAGGATCTCCTCGCAGGGCACGTCCGTCTGGAAGACGATTTCGGCGAGCGAGGCGAGCTCGAGCCCGTCCGTTCGAAGGTCCCGCAGGCGCTCCGAGGTAACGAGGTTCCCGTCGAGCTTTTCGTACCCGGGAAGGTAGCGGGCCAGGAAGGAACGGATGCGCTGAGACTGGAGGAGGCAGAGGACGGCGACGCCGCCGCCCGGCTTCAGCAGTCGTGAGAGGCCCGAGAGCGTGTCGCCAAGGCGGTCGGCGTCCGTTCCGCATGGAACCAGGGCGAGGTGGAAGGAAGCGGGTTCGAGCGGGAGCGAGCGCGTGGAGCCGGCGAGGAACCTCACCGCCACGCCGATGGCCTCGGCCTGGCGGGCGGCCGCTTCGATCCGCGCGGCGTCCTCGTCCACGCCGGCGACCGACAGGCCATACTCCCGCGCGAGGGCGAACGCCAGGGCTCCGTCTCCGCAGCCGGAAAGAAGGCAATGCACCTGCTCGGGTTGCCGGAGGCGGCCTCCCAGGAGGGCCGTCAGGGCCTGCGACAGGAAGGACCAGGCTTCCTCGGCCGCGAGACGATCGTAGCCGGTCTGCTTCTCGATAAGTTCCATGGAGTTGCTTCGCTTTCCAGTACGAGAAATGGGGCGCCCATGTCCATCCGTGCCCCGTCCCGGCCTCGCTCGCGGACACTTCAAAGAGCGAGGCGCGTTACCCGAGAGCCCCGGGGCGACCAGATCACTCGAGGCCGTGGGTCACGGGCGGGAAGCCTAGCACGACCCCGGGAGGTCGTCAAGCCCTGACGAATCCCCACCGCGGGCCCGTCGCTCTCCTGCAAGTCGCGCTCTCGCTCTCGTGGTCGTGGTCGTGATCGAACTACCAAGACCGACCACGTTCACGATAACGACCACGTTCACGAAATCCTGGCTGGTCGATCCTGACGTGGCCCAGGAACCCCCACCTCGGGGCGCTGGACGTCGAACGGGGGGCGTTACCTGGCGAAACGCGCCAGACGTCGCGAGCTACGTCTTGGAACAGGCGCTGTCCGCGTCGCGGAAGGCAAGTTCAAACGCAAGCTAGTGCCTGGTAGCGTGTTGCGTAAACTGCTTGAATCTTTTGAACTCCGGCCCGCTCTTTGCTTTCTCTCGGCTCCCAGCTTCTGTTTTCAAGATCGAACTCCTCCCCGAGAGGAAAAGGGTTTCAAGCCATGAAGCTTATCCACACGAGAACGCTCGTCTTGGCCGTTGCGGCAGCCTTTGCGCTGACCGCCGCCGGCTGCCTCAACCTCAACCCACCCAAGCCGATCGAGATCACCAAGCCGAAGAACGGCGAGTCCACGACCGACGTCAAGTTCGAGGCCGCGGTCAAGACGGCGATCCAGCCCAACTCGCTCAAGGTGACGGTTGGCGGCAAGGAAGTTCCTTCCTCTTCTTACACCGTGACCGTGAACCAGAACGACGCGACGGTTTCGGGGTCGATCCCGGCGTCGCTGCTCACGCCGAATACGTACAACACGCTCAAGGTGGCCGCGACCGATTCTTCCGGGAACCCGGTTTCCGACGAGGTGAACTTCATTTACGGGGCGAACCCCAACCCCGGCCCGAATCCCGGTCCTGGCCCGAACCCCGGGCCTGCCCCGGACACCACGCCCCCGACCCTCACGGTGACGGGTCCCGTCCGCGGGCAGTTCGTCGCGCTCGGCGCTCGGCTCGACATCGCCGGCGTGGCGAAGGACGACCAGAAGATGGGGAGCCTCAAGGTGCAGCTCGACCGGCAGGCGCCCACGAACGCGACGCAGTGGCTCAACCCGACCGACGGCACGTACAAGGTCGAGGTGAACTTCTCGGCGCCCGGCCTCCACCGGATCAAGGTGACGGCCGCCGACGCGGCGGGGAACGAGACCTTCACGAAGGTGAGCGTCTACGCCGGAACCGCGGGCCGTCCGGAGGACAAGGTGGGACTCGGCGCGCGCGTTGCGCTCTCGGACTCGGGGATGCACACCGCGGGCGAGCTCATCCAGAACTACGTCAACCCGCCGAACTTCGACTTCGACGCGGCGGTGAAGAAGTTCAACCCGGTCTGGTCCGGCAGCGCCGGCCCGGCCTCCGCGGAACTCCACGTGACCCGAGCGGTCTTCCAGAAGCTCGACCTCGAACTCCACACGGTGGCGGGCGGGATCGACACGGGCTCCACGATCGACCAGCTCCGGATCGAGCTCGAAGCGCGCGTGAAGGTCTTCTTCCGCTTCACGCTCCGGGGCGCCGTCAGCGCCCAGCGCGTCGGCTACAAGGGCGTCGCCTACGTCTCCAAGAACACGAACGGCCTCGCGAAGGTCTCGATCCCGAACGCGCAGCTCACGCTCACGGGGTTCCTCTTCGACATCCGGGGCTTCCCGGACGCCCTCGAGCGGCTCGCGTCCCCCTACATCGCCCGGTTCATCGAGGGCCAAGCGACGGGAATCATCCGCGACAAAGTCGCCCCGAAGATCGAGGAGACAGTGAACTCGCTCACCGTCGTCACGAAGACCATCAACATCCTGGGCAAGGACTTCGAGGTCGGCGGGGAGCTCGCCGCGGCCAGCTTCCAGGCTGCCGGCGGGAACTTCTCCGCGAACACGCTCGTCAAAGCGGTCCGTTCGGACAACCCGAATCAGGTCCCGCTCGCCGGCTACCTCGCCACGCCGAACAACGTCCCGCCGGCCCTCTCGTTCAACCAGCACGTGGCGATCGGCGTCGCGGACGACGCGATCAACCAGGGGCTCTTCGCCGCCTACCGGGCGGGCGCGACGAACATCAACTTCGAGCAGTCGATCCCGATCAACGGCATCGTCCAGACGCTGACGGTGGCGCTGCTGAACGCCTTCTTCGGGTCGAACTTCGGGAGCTCGCTCGGGCTTTCGAACGGCCTGCCGATCTCGGTCGACGTGAAGCCGATGCTCGCGCCGGTCATCCTGGTGAGGGGCGCGGGGCTCGTCACCTTCCAGTCGCATGACACGTACATCGAGGTCTGGGTCGGGACCCAGTCGAACCGCAAGAAGCTCTTCGCCTTCAAGGTCGACGTGGAACTCCCGATCGACTCCCTCGTCCTGGACACGAAGACCGGGACGGTGAAGCCGCAGATCGACGTCAACAAGGCATGGATCGACTTCGAGGTCGTGAACCAGCCGGCGATCAACCTCCTCCTCTCGCAGCTCGAGAGCTTCGTGGGCTCGCTCACGAAGGCCGCTCTCCCGATCCTCGTGGACATGATCTCCAAGCGGCCGGTCGTCGACTTCTCGACGCTCCCGGTCGGCCTGGAGCGCGTCACTCTCTCGGCGTCGAGCGAGTACCTCATCGCGGGGATCGACCTGAAGCAGCCGTAGTCCTCTCTCCCACGCAAGAAACCCGCGCGCCCGCCCGCCGGAACACCGGCGGACGGGCGCCGTTTTTTCGGGGAGGCGGCGGCCTTATCCTCTACTCTCGAGATGGACGCCAGGCTCCTCGCTCTCGTCTTGGTCGCGGCTTGCCGCTGCTCCCAGGCCCCGCCCGAACCGACGTGGGTGGGACAGCCGCTCGAAGTTCCTCCCGGGCGGGTGACCGAGATCGACGTACGGCTCGAAGGAGGCGCGCTCCAGGCCCTCACGAGTGGAGAGGATGGGCGCGTCTTCGCCTACGACATCGAAACAGGATCGGCGCTGTCGGAGAGTGCCTCTCCCTCGTGGTGGTCGAGGGAGGAGTTGCTTCGCGAGCTCGGCGCCCTTCCCCGCTTCGGAGAAGTGGTCTGCGTGGCCGCGGGTAAGGATGAGATCGCAGCCGGATTCGAGTCCGGCGCGATTTGGCGCTGGCCGCTCGACGCACTTTCCGGCCCGCCCGGGAGGCTCCCCGAACTCGCCGGTCACGCGAGCAGGGTCACGGCGCTCGCGTACGCGGACGGTCCCTACCTTCTTTCTGGCGACGAGGAGGGGCGGCTCCGTGTGTGGTTCACGGCCGAGGCGACGCTCCTCGCCGAGCTCCCGACCGAGGGGCGGGCCGTCGCGGGCGCCGGTTGGGACGGCCTGCGGCCGCTCGCGATTGACGCCCGAGGTATCTACCTCGTGTTCGAGCTCTCGGGCGCGCTCACGAATCGCCGGGACACGGGACTCGGCGACGTCGCCAAGGCCGTCCACGCCGGCGGCGGCCGGTGGGTCGTGCTCGACGCCGCGGGCCGCGCCTTCTCGGTCCTCTTCGACTCGGACACGACCTTGCTCGATCTCGAATCCAGGCACCGGGCGACGATCGCGTCGCTCCTTCTCGACGAGGCGGCCGGGAAACTCGCGGCCTGGACCGAGGACGGGCGCCTGCGCACCTATGAATGGCCTGCGGGTCGCGTCGTGGGCGAAGATCGCGTCGAGGTCTTGAAGGCTTCGATCGCGCCGCTGCCCTTGCCTGCCGGGCTCGAGCCAACGGGCCGCGCGACTGCCACGGCACGCTCCGCGGACGGCCGCCTTGTGGCCGCCGGTACGGCCGAGGGCTGGGTTTCGGTCTGGGAGGTCGAATCGGGCCGTCGGATCTCGCACCGAAAGGTCCGCGGCGGCCCGATCCGCTGCATCGCCCTCCACCCGGGCGAGCACTGGACCGCGCGCGGGGAAGAGGGCGGGCGGGTGGTCCTGGAGCGCGAGCCCGACGGAATGGAGGTCGCTTCCTGGCGCGCCCACGACGGCGAAGTGAACGCGCTCCTTTTCGCGGAGGGGGGCCGCGCCCTCATCACGGCCGGGCGGGGGTCCGAGCCTCTGGTCGTCTGGCGGCGAGTGGACTGAGAAGGTCTGGCGGATTTCCCATCCGCCCTCCCGTGGGGTATCCTTCTCGGCCCCCTTCACGGCCCGACACGTCAGGAGGAGGGGAAGAGCCCCCTCCCCAGGAGGAATGCGCCGTGAAGACCGTCCGACCCCTCGCGCTCTCTCTCGTCGTTCCCGTTCTCGCGCTCGCCGCCGGCTGCTCGAGCGAGAAGCGAACCCCCCCCAGAGAGCCGCCGAAAGACTACGCGAGGCCGCTCCCGCCCGGGATGATGGCACTGGAGGGACCGATCCCGGTCTGGGAGTGGCCGGATTTCTACGCCGGCCTCGACCCGGACCTGGGGCACCGGCGCCGGCTTCTTTCGGCAGTCGACCGGAGCCTCGAGTACATGCAGGCGCCTTCGTCGCAGAAGTACTACCCCTACAAGGGGATCACACACGACCGGGTGGTCGCGAGCCTCGCGGCGTTCAAGGACCTGGCGGCGAAGGCGCGAGACCGGGACTCCTTCCAGAAGGCGCTCGAGGAACGGTTCGAGGTCTATCGCTCGGTCGGATGGAACGGCGAGGGGGAGGTCCTCTTCACTGCCTATTGCGAACCGATCTACGAAGGGAGCCGGACTCCGGACGCGCGCTACCGGTTCCCTCTCTATGAGAAGCCGGCCGATCTCGTGAAGGACCCGGAGGGGAAGCCGCTCGGCCGCCAGCTCGAGGACGGCCGGATTGTCCCGTGCCCCACGCGCCGGGAGATCGAGACGGGTGCCCAGGAGTGGGTGAAGGGCCTGGAGCTCGTGTGGCTCGCCGACCGCTTCGACGCCTACGTCGTCCACGTCCAGGGCTCGGCTCGAATCAAGCTCCCCGACGGGAAGGAGATGAGGATCGGATACGCGGGAAAGACAGACCGGCCGTACGCGAGCGTGGGCGAGGCGCTCATCCAGGACGGGAAGATCGACCGGAACTCGCTCTCGCTCCGCGGCATCCGGGAGTATTTCAGGAGCCACCCGGAGGACCTCGATATCTACCTCGCAAGAAACGAATCGTTCGTCTTCTTCATGGAGCGCGAGGGCGGACCGTACGGATCTCTCGGGGTGCCGGTCACCCAGGGGGCGAGTCTCGCCACCGACAAGGCGGTCTACCCGCGCGCGTCTCTCGCCTTCGTGGACACGACGATGCCGGAGCAGGGCGGATACGAAGGGAGCCGTCCCTACAAGACGTTCGTCCTCGACCAGGACACGGGGGGCGCCATCCGCTCGGCCGGCCGGGCCGACATCTTCCTGGGCACCGGCCCCGCGGCCGAAAACCTCGCCGGATACGTCCGCCAGGAGGGGAAACTCTACTACCTGTTCCTGAAGGAGTGACGGAAGTCTACTTCCGCTCGTAGAGGGCGAGGCACCTGTCGAGTTCCGCCTTGTCCTCGGGGTGCTTCTCCCAGTTGGCCTTCATGGTCGGGTTGTCGAGCCAGCCCCGGAGGATCTCCTCCGTCCCCTCGATCTTGCGCAGGGCACAGTAGCGGGCCGCGACGAGCTTGACGCTCGGCGCCTTATCCGCGAGCGCCTTCTTGAAGAGAGTCTCGTTGAACGAGTGGTCGCCGTGGCGCCCGGCCATGTGGAGCATCCGCTTCTTCTCGTCGTGCCCCGGGACGGTGTCGAAGTTCGCCACGTACTCGCGGAGCTCGCCCGGCTCGGGACGCCGGTAGGAGACCTCGACCTCGTTCGAGGTGACGGTCTTCTCCCACTCGCTCCCCGACTGCGGGGCGAACTCGACCCAGACGGCGATCGTGACGCGCTGGTAGAGGCTGTCGTCGAGGCCCAGGGCGTCTGCCGCTATCTTCTCGAAGCCCTGGAGCTCGCCTCCCGCGAAGAACTTGAACGTCTGCGGGGGCTTGGGCGGAACGAGCGGATCGAGCGTGCCCATCGACTCGTGACCGATCGGCTCCTCCTTGAGGATCCGGAACTGGACCTGAGGCTGGTAGGTGAAGGCGATCTCCTTTTCCGTGTAGTTGTGCAGCGTCCAGCTCCCGGAAATCTGCTGCTCGTGGAAGGCAATCTCCCCCTCGACTTCGAGGGCCCACTCCGCCACGAGCCCCTGTTTCTTGAGCTCCTCCTTCTTCGCCTGGGCCGCCTTCTCCGAGCCGCCTCCGCCACCCATGGCGAACGCGAGAACCACGACGACCAGGAGCGCGGCCCCCCCTCCCACTCCCAGGTAGAGTCCCATTGGCTTCTTGCCGGGCCCCCCGCGGGCGGCGCGGCCCCGGCGGCTCGATCCCGCGCGCTCTCCGAGCTGCGAGTCCGACAGGGACTTCCGGCGCTTGCTGGGCTGGCTCCGGGTCGATCCCTTGTCCCTCACCTCGGAACTCGTCTTCGCGAAGCGACTGGTCGAGCTCCTCTTCGAATCGCTCTTTCGATCCAGGCCCTCGTCCTCGTCGGTCTGCGCCGCGGCCACGAGCCGTTTCGAGACCCCCTTCTGCTTTCCCGATTCCGGGGACTTCGTCTCGGACGGCTTTTTTTCGGCGCGTCCGGTCTTGGTGCGCGCCTGGTCCTTCCGGGAACTCTGGGATCCCCGGTCCTCGGGTTCGGCCTCCTCGTGCTTCGGCCGGCGCTCGCTTCGGTCCTTCGCCTTCTTCTCGCTGGCGAGGGTTGCGTTCCCCTTCTCGTCCACCTCGACCACCGCCTCGCACTCCTTGCAGCGGAACTTCTTCGGCGGGTCGACCTTGTACTTCTTGTTGCAGGCGGGACAGCGGACGCGAAGGATTTCAGTCTCGTCGCTCATGGCGCCCCGGATTCTACACCATGATTCACGAGAACTTGAACAAGAGGGTGTCCGGCCCGAGGCGGATCCGGTCGCCCTGTTTCAGGCCGACCGTGCCGATCACCGGCTCCCCGTTCAGGTCCGTGGGCGCGGAGTCGGAGAGCGCGGCGAGGTACCAGACCCCTTGGTGGCGGAGGATCTCGGCCTGCCGGTCGGCGATGTCCTCCCCGGCTCGCGGGAGGTTCATTCGCTCCGGCCGCGGCGTTGGGCCGTCCAGCCCCGAGCCGATCTCGATCCGGTCGACCTCGATCGTCTTCCCGGCGCCCTTGTCCCGCCCCTCGACCACCTCCAGGCGGGGGCGCGGCGCATCCGGCTCCTCCCCCGCGAGACGCCGGTTCGACTCCTCCAGTCGATGGATGAGACAGGAGAAGATGGCGAAGGCAACGGCCGGGATCTTCGCGAGGATCGTGCGGATCGCCTTCTCCTTGAGGAAGACGAGCGTCGCGTCCTCCACCGCTCGGGCGCTGGAGGTCCGCCGTCCCCCGCCCAGCACTGCCATCTCCCCGAAGAAGCTGCCCGGACCAAGTGTCGCGATCACGGTTCTGGCCCAGGGCTCCTCCTTGAAGATCTCGATCTTCCCCTCCTCGATCACGAAGAGCGTGTCTCCCGGGTCTCCTTCGCTAAAGAGGGCCTCCCCGGCGATGAGGGTGCGTTCCCCGCACCGCTCGGCGAGCCGGGCGAGCAGCTCTTCGTTGAGCTCGGAGAAGAGATCGATCGAGCGGAGGAAGCGGACTTTCTCGGTGGTGCTGTTCATGCCCGGATCCTAGCGATTACAATGGGCCGCGTAAACGAGGAGGAAACCCGATGGCGATGTCGGTCGATTGCCCCGTTTGCCGTCACTCGCTGGCCTTCAACCCCGCGCATAACGGCCGCCCGGGTCTGTGCACGAAGTGCCGGACCGCGATCCTCATCCCCGCGCCCGCCAAGAAGGCCGAGACGCGCGCGCTGGGGAGGGACTCGGGTTCCTTCCGGCGGGCGCAGAGCTTCGCGCGCGTCGCCATCGACCGAGGGTTGCTGAAGAAGAACGAGGCGGAACAGCTCTACAAGAACTATCAGCGGCGACTTCGGGAGGGAGAGCGGGGCGTCACCTTCGAGGCGATCCTCGTCGAGGAGGGGGTCCTCACCCCGAGCCAGAGCCGCGAGCTCATGAGCGAGGTAAACCAGGACGACCCCGAGGAGAAGAAGAAGGCGGCCGCGACCGGGGATCGCGAGTGCCCCAACTGCTACGAGCGGATCCAGACCGAGGCCCGCTCTTGCCGGTTCTGCGGGCTCTATCTCGCCCAGGCGGAAGTCCAGATCGGGTGCGCCAACTGCGGCGCCGAACACCCCAAGGAGGCGGTCTACTGCACTTCGTGCGGAGCGGACATCCGGACCGGCGTGATGCCCGGGATGACCCGAGTCCGCTGCCCGAAATGCGGCAACATGGCCCAGGGGATGGAGGAGGTTTGCGCGGCCTGCGGGACCGTGCTCAAGAAGAGCGCCGAGCGCGTGAAGGCGGACGATCTCGTGAAGCAGGCTCGGCAGTTCTGGCGCAACCACAAGGGCTGGATCGCGCTCGCCGCCCTCGTGTTCGCGCTCCTCTGGCTCTGGACCGCCCGTGATTCCGTGGCGTACAAGTGGAACGAGCTCCGCTACGGCGAGAAGCATCTCATCCAGAGCCGGGCGGAAGATTTCGTGAAGTCCCTCGAGCACAAGGACCACGAGCGGCTCTCCGCGATGATGCGGCCCGAGTCGGGCCCCGCGGACGCGGACGATGTCGAGAAAAGGCTCTGGAAGATCGCTGGCCTCCCGAACGACAAGGCGATCCTCGACGAGATCAAGATCGAGGAGATCGACGTCGATGGCGATCGCGCGTCGGTCTACCTCAAGGTCGTCTACGATCCCAGGATAGAGGTCGATCCCGACAAGATCGCGGAAGAGGGCAGCGGAGCGCTCCACGAAGCGCTCCGGGGAGCCCAGCAGCGAAACGAGGCAAAGATCACCTGGCGCTGGGTCTATGAGGACGGGACCTGGTACTACGAGGGGCCGTTCTGATCACACGGTCACGGTCACGGCCCACGGTCACGGGTCGCGATGGTGTTCCGTGGGCGTGACCGTGAGCGTGTCCCGTGACCGTGACCGTGACCGTGACCGTGAGGCAAAAAACCGCGAAACCCCAGCCTAGTTCCGCAGCGGGACCTCCGCCTCTCCCCCTCCATCGAGCGTCCGGAGCATCCCAGCCACCCTCTCGAGGATCTCCTCCATTCCCTGGGGACGTCCCTCCGGCCTCGGATGCGCAAGTCGGGAAAGGAGGTCGAGCAGGGCCGGCTCCCCCGCCTCTCCCTCCCGACCCACGTGCCGGAGGTACGCATCCCGAAAGGTGACCCCCAGGGAATAGACCTCCGAGGGGACCGAGGGCCCGGTCTCGCCCCGGAGGACCTCCGGCGCCGCGAATGCCGGCGTACCCGCGAGCGGCTGTGGGGAGATCCCCTCTACCTCCACCGCGGACCCGAAGTCGAGGAGCCGGATGCGTCCATCGAGGCCGATCCCCAGGTTGGCCGGCTTGATGTCGGCGTGGAGGACTCCTCGCCGGTGGCAGAAAGAGAGCGCGGCGGCCGCTTCCCGGAGGCGCCGCCCCCACCAGACGACACCCTCGGCAGGCCTCGCCAGACTCTCCAGAGTCTCGGGCACGTATTCCAGCACCAGATACGGTTGCCGCTCGACGCCGCGGTCGAGGATGCGCACGACCAGAGGACACTCCGCCAGTCGTTCGAGCAGGTCCCCCTCGTGCACCAGGCAGGGCATACTCTCCTCCAGGTTCTCGAGGCGCGGCATCTTGAGGACCACGCGTCGCCCCGTCTCGCGGTGGATGGCCAGGTAGGACACGGCGAAGCCGCCGCGACCCCGGAGCCCCACCAGCCGGTACCGCCCGTCGACGATCCGGGAGCCCGAGGCCGGGCCCAGGATGTGTGTCGTGCGCCGGGAGTCCGGAGGAGGGCGCTCGGCCGACCAGACCGACCGATCGGCCGGCCCGGCCCGCGCTGCCCACCACCAACGGATCGCGTAGGCCGCCCATACCATGGCCAGGGCCGCCGAAGAATCGATCGACCACCCGAGGAGGCAGATCGCCCCGACCAGGAGCGGCTCGTGGACCCCGCGGAAGGTCGCCATTGTTCGCCACCTTTCCTCGCCCGTCGGACCCTACCTACAGGAAGTACGACGGTATCGGTTCGACGGCCTGCGGAAGCCGCGCCCCCACTCGCGCCGCCTCCGAGAAGGGATCGCTGAAGAGGATCGCCTCGCCCCCTCCTCCTGGAGGGAACATGGACGTCCAGCCCGCATGCCACCTCTCCCGGTCGGGCCGGCGGGCGAGTTTCCGGATCACCCGCCCCCGCGGGCGGGCCTGGCTCCCCGGCGGAGCCTCGGTCACTGCCGCCGCCATCTCCTGGTCCGTCGTTGTCTTCCCGGTCCGCGGCGGCCCGGAGAGCATGACGCCCCACAGCCGCTCCACGCCCTTCCCGGAAAGGAGGCCCGGCCGCGCCGCCTCCTGGGTCATCTGCCAGACCACGTCCTCGATCTCGACCGGCAGCCCGACGAGGTCCCCCAGCCGCTCCACCGGGTTCTCCACCACCTCGAGCACCCCGGCGTGCCCCCCCCGCGAGAGCCGCTCGAACGCCACCTCGGCCATCGGCTCGTACAGGATCCGGTCCCCCGGACGGAGCCCCGCGCCATTCAGCCCCTCCGCCGCCACCACGAGCTCGCTCCTCCCCTCGGACTCGACGAGCAGCCTCCGGTTCCCCACGCGGGCCACGTACTCGCCCACTCGCCCCGGCAGCACCTCATCGCACGGAGCCACTCCCAGGTACTCCTGCCCGTCGGACGAGAGTAGGGCTCGCTCCCCGAGCCGCGGCCTCTCCGCGCCGACCACCGCCACCCGCACCCGCCGCCGCTGCGAGCTCCCGCTCGGCACGACCGAGACCCAGATCTGCCCCGGAGTCCCCTCCTCTTCCTCCACGCCCACCACGGTTGCCACCTGGATCGCCGTATCCCCCGCCCCACGGCGCCGCGCCTCCTCGACCAGCGCCTTGAGGTCCACCACCTGCCGCTGGAGCTCCCGACAGCGCGCGCTCAGGAGGTCGAGGACGGTCCTCGCCTGCGACTGGTCCGCGAGGCGGGCCGCAAGCTCCTCGAGTTCCGCCTCCGACGGAGAGCCGCAGATCACCCCATCCACGGCCTCGAGCACACGGTGGTCCGCCATCTCGTTCATCGTCCGTCCCTCGTGACGTTCCTCTTCTCTCTATCTACCTGCGTTCCGCGCCACGAAGACATCAGCCGCCTTTCTTTCCTCGGACCCTCGCGTACCGGCGCCGGAGGAGCGCGTGGCCTTCCGGCCGAGAAGGATCAACCGGCCAGGGGCACGATCTCCATGGCCCACGGATCGGGCGACGTTCCCTCGGGCCCGGTCGGCACCATGTGCTGGAGGCGGCAGCGCTCCAGGCGCCGCGCCGGAAGAGCCGCCATGGGGACCAGGAGGAGCGCGACACCCCGCTGCCGGGCGTATTCCCGGACCGGCGACCCGGGATGGTAGTCCTTCGAAACGCACACGCAGTGGTCGTGAGCGAAGTGGACCGCCATGGCCACCGCGAAGTCCTCGGGGTCGCGAAACGACGCGAGCGCCGTCGCGGGAACCGCAACCGGCCGCACCCGCGGCTGCGCCAGGGAGTGCCAGAACGGTTCCTCATCGTCTCGACGCATGCACCGGCCATTCTCTCGGTCCACGAACAGATCGAGGAAGCGGCTGACCCGGAACCTCACGACGTCCCGCTCGAGGAACTCCCGCGTTCCCCAGATCCATCCCGAGCTGTAAGCGCAAAAGCTCCACCTGCCCGGTGGAGACTTTTCCCGATCGCTCGCATCGAAGAGATAGATCACGGGACAGAAGCCGTCGCACCGCTGGTGCTGCGACCGCGGCCGCCACACTTTCAGGGCCTTCGCCGCCCCTGCGCCACGGGCGCGGATCGTTCCCCGCACGTCGGGCCTTGCCAAGGCCGCCCCGATCACGCTGCGCGACACCCGATCTCGCCTCTTGCGATGGGCCAGCCGCCGGACCATCGACGTCACCCGGAACTGGAGCCGGGCTTCCTCCGGAACGCGGATGAGCTCCCTGGGATGGATCGCATCCGCGGCATGCCGGTAGGCTCCCTCCGGCCTCTCTCCGGCGATCCCGGGCAAGGGTTCGCGCCGCTCCTCGACTCGTGGCAAAGGGTTCCACCTCTCGGGCCGGCGGGGATATGTATCCTCCGAGCCCTCGCCGTCCGCCGCCGTCTCGCCGGCGCCAACGGGATATCTCATGGCCTCGCACTTGAGGATCCAGGCGAAGAGCTCCCCGACACAGGCCGCCGCGGAGGGAACCCATTGCGAATCGAGGGCAGGGTGGCGCCGTCCCGCCGCCGCCGTGATCTTCCTCTCGAGCTCCTCGAACCGGATCATCGCCCGGACCGACGGTGCTTCCCCCAGCTTCTCCGCCTGACGGATCGCTCGGGCCTCGATCGCCTCTCTGGCCCGGACCGGGTCGAAGGGACGCCCCTCGCAGAGGGCGGTCCAGAACTGCCAGACCGGGTTCGGCGCGTCGTCGAGCCACCCCGCCACGTAGGCCCTCTCCGGGTCGACCGGAAAGAGCTGCCAGGGCCCCGTCGATCTCGGCGCCCCGCCCACCTCAGACACGCGAACTCGGCCCTCCAGATGCCCCACCCAGTGAGCCGCCGCCCGGACGGGCGCCAGCAGGAGGACAGGCCGACCCCTGTGCGCCATCTTCGCCAGCCCCTCGGCGACCCGGCCGACTCGACAAACCTCCCCTGGACACGAGTCCTCCCTCCGTCCTCCTTCAGCCGGTTCCTCCCGGACCGGCCCCTCGGAGCCTTCCCCGGCCGCCTCGCCCCACCAAGGCCCCTCGCTACCCGAGAACAGGATCCGCATCGACCGGAACCAGGACTCGAGCGAACCGAGAAGGGCGGGCAACCGAATGGCCAGACCCCATGCCGTCGCCGGCGTGAATGGAACGCCTTCGACGTGCATCCCCACTCGGCGAACCCCCACTGACGGACGAGGCATCTCCCGGGCCGCCTCGCGTGCCACAGTCTCGATCCCGCGCGGAAGGTCGAGGATCACCAGCCTTGGCCGCTCTTCCCGGACCGCGCGCAGGAGCTCCAGAGAATCGGCGAGTCGCCCCGCCACCACCGGAAGGACGCTGACCCCGCTCCGCCGAAAGATGCCGTGCATCAGTCTCCCTTCCCCACCATTCCCGCGAAGGCCCGCCGGATGATCCTCGCCACCGCAGCCTCATCCATCGGACGCCCCGCCGCCTTCCACAGCTGGATTCCCAGCCGCATGGCCCCGACCGCCTCCCGCGGCGAGAGCGGGTTCTTCTCGTACTCGACCCGAAATGCCTCCAGGACCCCTCGGGACTCCGCGAAGCGCTCCTCCACGATCCGCATCATCTGGTCGTGCGGCGTCGGCCCCATCCGAAACCACGGTCTCGTCCGCTGCGCCACCTGCTCGTCCAGCAACCGGGCCGAACACTCCAGCATCGTGAACACCACCACGAGTCCCCTCCCCGCCCGAAGCGAGACCCCCAGCATTTCGGAGGTCAAAACCCGGTGCTCGTCCAGGAGGCTCAACAGCTTCGACTGCACCAGGACCGGCATCTCCCCAAAATTCTCGAGGACCACCACCGCCTCGGGCCGCAGGAGCGCCGCCACCAGTGGACTCGCCACGTACCCGATCCGGTCCCCGCTCACTACCCCCGAGATCGTGAGATCCCCAACCTCCATCTCCCCGTTGCAGTGAACCACATACGCCGGCCGCCCCAGCGCCGCCGCCACGGCCAGCGCCAGCGTGCTCTTCCCCCGCCCTGCCGGCCCGACCAGCGAGAACCGAGGCACGACGTCATCGAGCGTCTCGCTCGCCGCCACCCCGGCAACCACCAACTCCTCCTGCCCCACGAGCCGCGGCCGATCGTCCCGCTCCGGATCCCACGCCGGCCGCGGGACCTGGAAGCGGATGCCGTCCGCGAACGCGCTCGCCCCCCCGTTCGACCCGCCAAACCGAACCGTGGCCGTCTGGAAGCCGCATACCCCTTTGCCGTCTCGCATCCTGTACCCTCCTCCTCCCTTCTACCGCCGCCCCACGAGACACGGACGCTTATTCCAGTTCTCCTGACCGTTCCCTACCGGGCCGCCTGGCCCAAAACTGTCGCTCGGGTCTTCCCGAACCGGGCAGTTCATTGCGGGGCAGGCACGCGAACCTCGGTGGGTTTCAAAGGAGGCGCCCACGCGGCGCGAACCACATGAAAGAGTGATCGGGCGCACGCGCTGACGGTCCGTCGACGAGCCAGATCAGCAAGCCCGCCATTCGACAGGCACGACCGTGTACGGCATCCCCCCCAGGCCCCTTTCCAGGCCGCTTCTGGGCGCTCCGTCGAATGCGTCGAAGGCACGTTTCTTGCGCTCTGAGCTCCTGCCGGGCCTCGCGTCGACAGGTGCCCCAGGCCCGGTGGCGGGCATATGTCGGCGACCTACAGGGTGCGGGCGCCTCGAACCTCTGAGACCGGAGACAGTCTGTGCAAACCTCCACGATGCATCCCGAGCTACACGCGGTCTTCAGTGCACCGGCAGCCGGATGGACGGCACACCAGAGGCGGACGGTCCTTCTCTGGCTCCGCGAGACGGAAGTGCACGAGAGCCTCGCCCGTGCGGTGCGCCGCGTTTTCCCGGGCATCTCCCCAGACGACGCCGAGATCGTGGTGGATGATTTTCTCGAAGCCCACGAACAGAAGTGGGCCCGGGATCTACCGATGGGCGTTTTCTGGCGGTATCGCCCCAAGTCTCGCCCCACCTTCGTTCCCTACGTCCGGAGGAGCGTCGTCCGCCACGCCGAGAAGCTCCTGAACAAGGGAAGAATCACTTCGTCGGCTCGATCACTCGACGAGCAACGGGAGTTGGGAAGGGAGTTCGGTCAGGGGCGCGAGCGCGCCCCCGCAGAGGACGCCGCGCGCCGCGAGCTCGTCCGCACGGTCCGGCACGAGATCCTGCGTCTCCCTGTGCCGCTAAGGCGCACCCTCGTGCTGCGCTTTCGCGTCGGGCTCGATAGACCGGCCATTGCAAGCCGCCTCGGGGTTTCCGCCCGCACTGTCAGCCGCCGTATCGCTGCTGGGCAGGGGATTCTGCGGAGCCGCCTCCGCGACTTCGTCGACTGAGGCGACATAGAGGGGAGAACCGAGAAGAAACCCCGCCCCTCCGCGGCGACGCGCTTCGAAAACGACGGCACAGAACTCGACCTTGATCCGCCGCAATCTCGTGTTCAACTTCGGCCATCTCTCAAGCCCGCGCTCGACGCATTCTTCGACGCGCTCGTGGCCGCGCGGACCGATGATTCCCATCGCCGCTTTGCTCTCTCCGTCCTCGACCTGGGGAGCAGCAGTGGTGGGGTCGTCTCGCTCCTTCCAATAGTCACCGAGGGCGACAACCGCTCTGCGAATCTCCAGTGGATCCGAGGCAAGATCCGCGCTGGGCAATCCGATGGTTGGGTTCGCGATCCGAAATGTGGGTTCGCACCACAGGAAGAGATTCTGCGAGCTTCCGCCCAGCAGCACGCTCGTACTTTGCACGTTGCCCACCCACAGCACCACTTTGTCGGTACACAGCTCGTACATGTCCGCGGTGGCCTTGACATAGCACCCCCCGGCACTTGAGTCCATCACGTCCTTGACCTTGGCGAGTTGTTCCTTGTTCTCGAGGTAGTCGAGGACCTTCTTGAGCTGGATCTCGACAGGAACATGGTGGGTGGCTGGAACCAGCCCAAAGACCTTGGTCGGGGAGATGTAGCGGTATCGAGGTCCCCTCGCGTTCTTCTCTTCCGTCGCAAGCTGCTTCTTGAGTTTACCCAGGACGCTTGCCTTCCCTCCGGCGATCTTCGTGACGAGTTCACGGACAACGTTCCGGAGCCCTCTGATGTTCTCCTTCCACTTGAACCGCTCGAGCGTGGCCAGTACTTCTTTGTCCAGCTCCACCACCGGTTTGTTGAATTCTTTGCAGAAGTCTGTGCAGAATGCCTGGGCCAGTTCTGGGATGTCCACGCGGCGGTCGCGAAGGCGGGGGAAGTAGATCCGGTGACTCTCCGGGAATCGCGCTAGGAGTTCCTCTTCGAGTTCTTGGGCGGGATTCTCGACCATGGCGCCGACGAATTTCACGTCCACTTTCATCGTGTGCTCTGCGCCCACGGGCCGGATTCTGCCCAGCGTGCGCTCGTCGAGAACTTCCAGCAAACTCGCCTGGACTTCCTTGTGGAGCTTCCCAAACTCGTTCAGGAAGAGAGTCCGCTTGTCCGCCACTTCGAACGCGCCTTTCTTCGCCACTGTAGCACTGGTATACGCTCCAGGGACGTTCCCGAAAAGAGCGGCTTCCCATAGCGTCACCGGGATGGTGCGGCAGCTCAAAGTCTCCAATTGTCCGCACCGCCCCGAAAGGTCGTGAATCATTCTCGCCGCGAGGTCTTTGCCCGTTCCCGTCTCGCCAAAAAGCAGGACGGGCAAACGGTCATTGGCCACTTCCCGGAGTGCCCCGCGGATTTCATTCGCGGCGGGTGACGACCCCAAATACTTGTCGGCCGCGTCGCTCGCGCCGCCCACTGGCATTACGCTTGCCGTCGCTGTCACGTTTTTCCGGAGGTTGTCGTACTCAGTCTGGTCGATCCACATGATATGGATCTCGGCTGCGTCCTTGTTTGAACTGGCAAACGCCTCGCGCAGGTACGTTTCGATGGCCGTCCGGCGAGCCGTGCAGCAGCAGAGCACGAGGGAGGGCAGCTCTCCGCATTTCGTCGCGTGCTTTCGGGCGCGCACGACAGCAATGGAGGCCGCCTCCCTGTCCGGCCAGATCCAAGTCTTCAGTCCAGCGAGAATGCCTTGGAGCTCCTCCGAAAAGTGAGCCCCAGGGCTGCCGAGCTCTGAAAGGCTGTTCGGCTTTTGCTTGTGCTTCCGCCAGAAGTTCTGTTGCGTCTTGTCGACGCCCACCACGAGGGCGCACCAGCCTCTCTGCTCCATAAGGAACTTACAATCGATTGGGTCATTGATCTGCTGCGGCTTCTGTGGGTCGCAGTAGTACAACGCCGGCATCGGTCAACCTCCTGTCTAGATTACTCTTTCCCTACCACGAGCGAGACCTCCTCCAGGCTTGTTTCTCCTTTGAGCGCCCATTCCAGGCACGATTCGCGGAGCGTCGGAATCCTCTCCCGGCCCATCTGCGCACGGAGCTCGGCCGGGGAGGCGTCGCGCCGAATGAGGTCGCGGAGCGACTCCGACAACGGGCAGACCTGGAGTGCTGGAATGCGGCCCACGTAACCCGTGCCTTGGCAGCCCTGACAAGGGGCTTCAGTTGTCTCCTTCTGGGGGGGGTGCTTGAGCCCAGCCCGCTCAGTCTTGTCGCGCAAGGAGGTTAGCAGACGCTCGACCGTCGGGTCCGAGAAGAACGGATGCGTTTCTCCGAGTTCCGTCTTCACGCAACATTCCTTGCAGTTCTTTCGCAGGAGCCGCTGAGCGGCCAGGCCACGAAGCGCGGCCGCAAGGAGGGCCGCCTCAACCCCCCGGTCGCGAAAGCTCGCTGGGATGGAGGCCGCGTCGCTTCCATGTATCGTGGTCAGGACGAGGTGCCCTGTGAGCCCGGCCTCGACCGCGATCCGAGCTGTTTCGGCATCGCGGACCTCGCCCACCAGGATCACATCAGGGTTCATGCGCAAGATGCTCCGGAGCGCTGAAGCGAACGTCAAGTCGATCCGGTAGTTGACTTCGACCTGCTGGATTCCGTCAATTGGAACCTCGACTGGATCCTCGACGGACAGGATGTGCTTGAAAGCGTCCTCTGCGAGCTTCTTGACGCAAGCATAGAGCGTGGTCGTTTTGCCTGACCCCGTGGGTCCGGCGACCACGATGAGCCCGTGGGGAACTCGGAGCAGTTCCTTCATGGTGTTCTTTGCATGATTCTGGAGCTCCAGGCCGTCGAGTGTCCGGGCTCCGCGGCACCCCATCAGCCGGAGTGCGACGTTTTCTCCGAACA
This sequence comes from Planctomycetota bacterium, assembly GCA_016209595.1. GTDB lineage: Bacteria > Planctomycetota > JACQVV01 > JACQVV01 > JACQVV01 > JACQVV01. Next base: position 5,367 of record JACQVV010000477.1, on the reverse strand, counting down.
GCGTCGCGAGCGTGGCCACGCGGAGAAGGGTGGATCTCCCCGAGACGTCGATCGTGAGGCGTCCATCCTGCGGGAGTCGGCGCTCATCGCTCTTCATGCCAGAGCGAATCTTGATGTGCCGAACCACCTGGTTCCCCACGAGCTCGTTCCCGGGCTCGTCCCCGAGCTTCTCGCTGAGTTGGTTGCTGAAGTCCTTGCGCTCTTGGAGCCTACCGGCGACGCGAAGCCGGAGGACGAGACGCTGGGGCTCCCAGTGAAGGTAGATGTCACTCGCGCAGAGGTCGATTGCCTCGGCGACGATTCTCTCGAAGAGATTCGAAGCCTTGACCTTGTCCTGGCACATCATGCATCTACCTCAGTGAGAGAATCGTGCCCCGATGGGCACCGCTTCCATTTCCTCGAGTCGTAGCCCCGTCTGTCACCGGACGGCGGCGCCGTCCGGTGACAGGTTGCCTCCCCACAGGAGCACCTTGGAATTGTACGTCCCTGACACTGTCCGTCCGAGCGAGATGGCGGCGAGAAACTGGCCATCCGGGGACAAAACGACTGGCGGGACTTCGCGCCGCTCGAGGAGTTCGCTGATGAGGCGCGTCTGGCTGGCGGAGACGGACGAGGTCCGACTCGCAGAGGCCGTGGCGCGACTGCGGAGCCGGCGCGGCTTCCAGACGGCGTATCGGCGTGGCCTGCTCTCGGTCCCGGATCGGCTCGCCCGAGCGCTTCCCCTGGCGCACCATCCGGTCACGGTGGCCTACCTCCTCCCCTTCGCCCTCGAGCCCCGCGGTTTTCCCGTGGCGGGCTACCCCGATGGCAGGATCACGGAGATCCTCTCGACGATCCTGACCCGAGTAGCTCCCGGAAGCGCCAGGCACGTGGCCCTGGCGGAAGCCGCGCGCCGTCTCTACAAGCGGAGCTGCATGTTGGCCGACCGGCAGGACAAGCTGGCGGCCGGAGGCTCGCGCTGACCTCACTGACCACCCGCTGGTTCGGCAAGCACTGCCTCCATGTCGACCAGGTGGAGGCCCGTTAGGGCGGCCAGCGCCGCCCGATCGCACGGGAGCGCGCCCCACAGCGAGAGACCATTTCTGGGAGCAGAATGCCCACGAGTGTCGAGATCCGAGATCCGCGCCAGGTACCGCCCGTCGGGCGAGAAGACGATCGGCCCCTCTCCAGACAGGACCGATCGAGGAGAGTGAATGCGCTTCCCCGAATGGACGTCCCAGAAGTCGAGGCGGGAGCGGCTGTCGTGTGTCACGAGCAGTCGATCGTCGGGGGAGAAAGCCACTGCTTTGAATTCCGAGCGTCCGCGTATCCTGTGGGCGATGGTGCCGGACCGGCATTCCAGGACCAGAACCGAGGACCCAAATGTCGCGGCCAGGAACCGGCCCCCCTGGGAAAAAGCCATCGCCCGGCAATACCCCTGCACATCGCTCGACCATCGAGGGCGATCGGAATGGAGGTCCAGGATCGCCAAGCGGCCAAGCTCGGCCACGCCGATCGAGCCCCCATCCGGGGAGAAGCGCATATCGAGCCAGCGGGTGGACGCGCCAGGGAGTTCCGCCGCGTCCCCCGCCTCCACGTCCAAGAGCGTGATCCGCCCTTCCTGCGACAAGATGGCGACCGTCCGCCCGTCCCTCGAGAGCGCTGTTCGGGGGGTCAACGGGTCGGTCTCGCGAAAGGTCAGATGCTCTCCCGTGGCCGCATCCCAGGCATGGACGCCTCCGCCTCCAGCTCCGAGAAGGCGCCGGCTGTCCCGGGAGAACTCGAGTGCGTAGAGGCGTCCCTGGCACGCCTTGGAGACGACCTGCCCGACACGGTCAGACCCGAGCGAAGCAAGCTCGAGCCTCCCGCTCTCCCATCCCAGCCCCACCCGGGTTCCGTCGGGCGAGAAGGCGAACGAGATGATCTGGTCGTCGAGAGACCCGGCTGCGTCAAGAGGCGTGGGCTGATCGATCTTCCACCTGCGGATCGTCCCTTCGCTCCCACTCGTGAGGATCGACCCCCCGCCCGAGTCGTATCCGCACGACAGGACACCGCCCTCCTGGGCGAGGATGCTACGGACGACGCGTCCCTCTTTGCTCCCATAGATGGTGAGCAAGCCATGCCTGCCGCAGGCGAGGACCGAGGCATCCGGCGAGAACGCGAGACTGACCACGGAGCTCGATCCGGGAGCCTCCCACTCGCTCTCTCCCGTTCGGGCGTCCCTCACGACCACTGTCGATTCTCGACTGTAGGCCAGGTTCTCCCCATAAGGCGAGATCTCGAGAAAACGTACGAATCCGCTGTCTCGCGCGGTCAGGATGGGATCCGCGCCCGCGGCGAGGTCGAAGACCTTGAGGGTCCGGCAGCAGATGCTCGCGATCCTCCGCGAGTCAGGGAAGAAGGCGATCCCTCCCACCGGAACGCCAGGAGCGGCTTTGGCCACCGGATCGGCCTCCTCCTTGGCGAGGAGCGTCGCCACCTGCTTCATGGTCTCGAGGTTCCAGACCTCGACCTCTTCGCCAGCCCCCATGGCGAGGAGCTTCCCGTCCGGGGAGAACTCGACACCGAAGACGGAGTTGGTCCTCGCCGTCACGGGGATCGTGGCGATCCTCTCCCCCGTGCTCGCCTCCCAGAGCGCGACCTTCCACTCCCCGAGGGACGACATGTCCGGCCAGTCCTCGGGGTCGAGGAGATACGATGCGGCAATCGTACGGCCGTCCGGCGAGTACGCGAGATCGGTCATCCGGCGCCGTGGTGCGCTGGCCGAGAATCGAGGCGTCGGGGAACCGGCGTCCACGCAAGCGAACGTGCCCCATTCGCTCGCCGGGGACCCGGAGGCCTCCGGCTCCCGCTGCAATCGATAGAGAAACGCCCCCGACTTGTACGTGTCGATACGGTCGAGCGGCGGTCTCGTCTCGAAGAGGAGCATCTTCGTGCCGTCGGGCGAGACCACGATGCGATGCGGTCGCTCCGACCGGTAGAGGACGCGATCGAACGAGTAGATGAGAGGAGGCAGCGTGTAGCCGACGGCCCGGACGAGAAGGCTCTCCGCCACCTCGCGCGCGTGAAAGTGGTAGACCGCGGCGCTCGAGACCTCCCCCTCATCGATCGCCCGCGCCGCTCTCTGCGCCAGGCTCTCGGCGAGGAGCTCCCGCGCCGCGTTCCTCTCGGCTTGCGCTTCCTCCCGGGCGCGACTCGCCTCGTCCCGCGCCACGCGGGCCGTGTCTCGCTCCTTGAGGGCGATCTCCGATTCGCGTTCGATCGCGCGGTTCTTCTGGTATGTGGACACGACGAACCAGCTGCCGAGGACGACCAGGAATGCCAATCCAGCCGCACTTGGCAAGAACCAAAGCCTGTTCCGGCGGATGAATTTCCCGAGGAGCTGCCAGGGTGCGTAGTGGACGGCGTGGACAGGGCGCCCGGCGAGGAAACTCTCGATTTCGCCGGCGAGACTTGTGACCTTTTGGTAGCGGGCGGGTGACTTGAAGGCCATGGCCTTCATCACGACGTGCTCGAGTTCGTTCGGAATCTCCGGGGCGGACTGTTTTTTCGCCTTCGAGGGGGGAACCAAGATGCCATGCCGGGCCAGATCCCGGGGGTCAATCTTGTGACTGCCATGGGGCGCGGTTCCGGAAGCACGACCCTTCCGATGTGTACCGCTCGATATGTTCCACATCCTGCGGCAAGGAGGGGTTAGCGCGAGGATCTCGTAGAGGACCGCTCCGAGCGCGTAGATGTCGGCACGCTCGTCAACCTTTTCCCCTTTCGCTTGTTCGGGGGGCATGTACGCAGGCGTTCCCAAGCGGTCGCCGGGCCGGGTGAGCAGGTTCGAGAAGTTGACATCGTCTGGCAAAACGTGCTGCGCGATCTCCCCACCTGGAGGAGTAGGGAGATCCCGCCCACGCGTCATCTTGGCAAGGCCCCAGTCCATAACATACACCTCCCCGAATTCCCCGACCATGATGTTCGCCGGCTTGAGATCGCGGTGGATGACGCCTCGGCTGTGGGCGTAGGCGATCGCGTCGCAAATCTTGAGGAACAAGCGCAGCAGGCCCTCGATTGTGTCCTTCCCCTTGGCCACTCGCTTGATGCGGTCGGCGAGAGTCTCTCCCTTGACCCGCTTCATCGTGAAGTAGATCTCACTATCCTTGGTGAGCCCCAACTCGTATACGGGCACGATGTTGGGGTGTTCCAGCTGCCCGCAAATCTGGCATTCGGTCAGGAAGCGGAAAACGAGGTTATTCCATTCCTTGAGCTCTTTCCTGATGACCTTCGCTGCCACGGTCCGGTTGATTTCCTGATCGTGGACGCACAACACCTCTCCCATCCCCCCCTCGCCCAGCTTCTTTTCCACGATCGGATACCGCCCGAGGAAGCGGGGCTCGCCGGAGACTGGCTCGTCGTCATCCGCGTCGAGAGTCAACTGGGCCGACACGAGCTCGGTGGCACAGGAAGCCCAGACTGAGGACCTCTGCGGGACGAACGGGGCTTGACACGTGTTGCAGAAGGGACGTCCCTGCGCGTCCTTCTCACGCGGCCACCGCACACGTCCACAGGAGCACACCGTCATCGCAGGCCTCCTACCCGGGCATCCTAGCAACTACGGGTTGGACATGAAAACTCAAAACTGCGGATAGGAGGATAGGGGAATCCTCCTTCCTTCGTTGGGAACGGTTCCTTCGGAACCGGACACCCGCCGCTGGGCGGGCAAGATCCATCGACCGGATGTCACTAGCGCGGTCCCTTGTGCTCGAGGCCGTCGTGGCCGCAGCCGGGGCAACGGAGATCCCGCAGGCGGCGCATTCGCTCGGCCTGCTCCTCGATGTCTATCCACTGGTCGTGGAGGGCTTCGCCCGTGATCCGGTAGAACATCTCCTCTTTCTCCCAGCCGCACGCCGGGCAACGGAAGACGTGATACTCGCGCCACATCGGTTTTCTCCTGACTGCCGTGATTACGGGTTTTGTGCGATCGTCTCCATGACATCGGTGGGCGGGACGAGGTCGTGGGCGCAGGAGGGGTGGGCCTCCGGATTCATGGCACGAGGAAGAAGGCGGACGCGCAGTGGCATTCTGGCAGCGGGAGGCGCGTCACATGTCGCGAAGGTAGATTTCCGCGGCGGCGAGGGTCCTGTCGGCCACGGCCTCGAGGGTGGCGGGGAGGACGCGCTGGCCGTCGAGGTCGCCGAGGCGGCGGCGGAGGAGGTCGACGAGGGGGGTTGGCTGGCCGACGAGGAAGAGGGTCCAGCCGGCGCAGCGGCGGATCGTGGGGGCGTCGGTCTCGAAGGTTTCGGCGATGGCGTCGAGGAGGAGTTCCGGCGGGTTGGCGACGGCGCTGTCGGTGACGGCGATGTAGTAGACGCGGCGGGGGCGGGGGGAGCGGGCGGTCTC
>JACQVV010000058.1 GCA_016209595.1 Planctomycetota bacterium | reverse complement strand
GCCAGGCGAGGCGCGCCGACGAAACAACCTAACGGAGTCGGTTGTTGAGGAGGCGCAACGAAGCCTGGCGGCGTCGTAGCCGGCCGAATGTAGCAGTTATTTCCTTACAGCCCCTTAGGTTCTATCCGCTCGGGCGGATGACTACCCCAGCTTCGGGTTCTCCTTCACGAACCGCACGAGAAAGTCCTTCCGGTCCCGAAAGCGGTAGAGCTGGCTCTCGACCTGGACGAGCTCGGTCAGGAGCTCGACCTTCTTCTCGCCGTGGTAGTGGTCCACGAGGCGCATGAGTTCGAACTGCTTCTTGAGCAGCATGGCGAACTCCTCGTAGTCCGGCTCGGGGGTCATCTTCAGGGCTCTCCTTTCCGTCCCCGCTCCGGCCGGGCGCGGATCGTCTCCGCCGCGCGCGCCGCCTGGGACCACGCGTAACCCAGGTCCCCCTCGTACTCTTCTTCCTCGCGAAACGGATACCAGCTCGGCCGGGCGACGTCGTAGCGGGTCTTCGCCCCCGGCCGCCGGTAGGTTTCCGCCGCCAGGTCGAACGCCTCGACGGCGATCTCATAGTAGGCGCGGATTTCTTTCTCCGCGAGGCGGCGGCCTCTCCGGGCTATCTGGAAGGCCGCGAGACCCCGCAGGAACCACAGGTCGCCGCAGAAGCGGTTCTCCTCCCGCCGGATCGAGAGGGCGCGATCGATCTGAGTGAGCGCGTCGGCGGGCCTGGCGCCGGCGAGGGCCACCTCGATCAGGGAGCGGATCCCGAGGAGCTCCTCGCGAACGGCGTACGGCGGGTCTTCTTCGGGGAACGGTTCACCCCGAATGTCGAGCTCCGGCGCGGGCGTCGCCACCCGGTCCTCGCCGGCGAGTCCGAAGAACCCCCGGAGGGCCCTGTAGGAGAGGATCGCGAGAATCCCCAGGAACGCGGCCAGCGCCGCGCGGCGGACGCGGCGGTCCCGGAAGACCGCCAGGAACGGGATCTCGACCGGCGCTCCCCGCCTTCTCTTCTTCTTCTTCTTCCGCTTCCCACCCGGCGGGGCGAACGCGGGAACCCGCGCGGTCGCGGGCCGGGCCGGCTTCCTCTCGACGAGCCAGGTGGTCTCGTGCGACTCCGCCGGCGCGAGGTACGCGGCCGGGTCGCGCGCGAAGCGCGACGGTTCGGGAAGCGCCTGGAGCGCGGCCAGGACCTCCACCATCGCCTGCGGCCTCGATTCGGGCTCGATGTGGATCATCCGCTGGATGAGAGAGACCAGACCGTCCGGCAATTCGAGCCCCCGCCTCGCAAGCGCCGGGAGTCCCTTCATGACGTACTGGCGGAGCACGTCGGCGGCGTCCCGCCCGCGATAGGGCGGCTCTCCCGTGAACATGTGGTACGCAACGCACCCCAGGGCGAAGACATCCGTGCGCGGGTCGAAGAGCCACGGCTCACGGGACTGCTCGGGCGCCATGTAGATCGGCTCCGGGACCTCGCTCTCGGGCGGCGGGCGCCGGAGGTCAGGCTGCGGGAGGAAGAGGCCCATCCCCACGATCCGGGGCGCGCCCGCCGCGTCCACGACGATCCGGCTCGGATGGAGGTTCCGGTGGACGACGCCGTTCTCGTGGGCGAAGGCGAGACAGTCGGCGATCCGGAAGAAGAGGTCGAGCCCCTCCGCGTAGAGGAGTTGCATCTTCTCTGCCAGGAGCTCGTCGAGCGGCTTCCCGTCGAACGGCTCGGTGACCGAATAGAAGAGCGGCCCGCGGCGTCCGACCCGGTAGAGCTGCACAAGGCACGGGTGGCGGAGCCGGCAGGCCCGGCGAGCGTTCGATAGGAAGTCCTTGCGGAGAAACGAGTCGCGCGCCCGCTCAGGGTGGAAGACCTTGAGCGCGATCGCTTGCCCCCGTTCCGGTCGGCGTTCTGTCCATCCCTGGCCAGAACGCCTCCCCGAGGGGGCTTCGCCCCCTCGGCCTCCCCCTGCGCCATCCTGGCGCTCGGGGGGGAGTTCCTCCCCCCCGACCCCCCCCTGGCCGCCTCCGGCGGGGTCGCGCGCGAGATAGGTCGTCCCCAGCTCGTCGGCTCCCAGGAGAGCCTCGACTCCGTGGCCGTCGAAGTCGATCCCCGGAGCGACGGGTTCCGCCGTTCCCGTGACCTCGGGCTCCGGCCGCGCGGACGGGGCCTCGGCCTCCGCGACCTCGACCAGGATTCCCCCGCACTCGATGCACCCGTGGTTGTCCGGGGCGAAGTCGGCCACCAGGTAGACGCGCCTGCACTCCGGACACCCCGCGAGCGTCTTCCCCTGCGCCGCGAGGACGGCCGGTACGGCATCCGCCCGGAGCGCGCCTCGCTCGACCAGGAGCTCCCCGATCCTCGGCACCGGCTGCCCGGCCGTCCGCAGTCGCTCCTGCTCGGCGAGAGCGACCTTCACCTCGGAGTCCGCGACCCGCTCGAGTTCAGCGGCCTTCGCGCCGAAGCGCCCGTCCGGGGAAGCTGGGGGAGGGGGCCGCTGGCACAACCCTTGCTTCGCAAGGGGAGTGGGTGCGACAAAGAGGGGGAGGGGACTGTTCCCCTCCCCCTCTGGCGGAGGGAGCCCATGCCCGCCAGCGCTCTCGAGCGCTGGATCGGAGTTCGCGTCCATGCCGTCAGGCTACCCCGCGGCGGAGGAGGGAAACAGCCCCTCGGCCGCAGCGGCCGCTAGGAGGGTAGAATCGTACGCCAGGAAAACGGCGACAGACCCGAGGAGCGAAGTCAGCTCGAGCGCGCTTGCGAGGTGGATCGCGTCGAATCCCCGCAGCGCGTGTCGTTCAGCCAGGTCTCCCGCCCGCCGTGCCGTGATGGCGTCGAGCTCCACGATCAAGAGTCCAGGAAGATCACGATCGAGTGCGGCGGCGGCTTGCCGGAGACCCGGGCGCGAGAGCCCTCCCTCGCGGAAGCGCCGCGCGAAGGCGGCCCGGGCCTCCGGGTAAGCGACGCGGGATGTCGCCACACGCTCCGCGCGATCGACCTGGGTCCGCACGTCCCGGGTTCCGGGTTCGCGAACGTAGAGCTTCACGAGAGCGCTGGTGTCAAGGTAGAGGTTCACCGGCGGTCCTCGACCACCGCCTCCGCCACGGATGGCCCTCGAATCGCAACCGCGCGACGGACGCCGCGAGGCTTGCCTCCAGACCACGAAAGCCGCCCGGTCTGGACGAGCTCGCGAAGGATGTCGTCGATCGCACCCGCCCTCACCGGGACGAGAAGGGCGACCGGCCGGTTCCTGTCCGTCACCGTGATCGTCTCGCCCTGCCGCACCCTGCGGATCACGCTGCTCACCTTCGCCTTGAGTTCGCGAATCCCGACGGATCGATTCATGGCGGCTCCCTCCGTGGCCACATAATACGATCATGTAGCTACGTCGGTCAACCGTGGAGATCCTTGGACAAGGGCGGTTAGAATCCACCCATGTCGCGACAGGCGGCTTTCCTGGCGCTCCTGGCGGGGCTCGCGGGGTTCGCTCGCGCCCAGGAGAACGCCGTGACCAGCGCCCAGGTCGAGCAGGCGCTCGACCGCGGCTCGCGGTTCCTGAAGCAGGTGCAGGAGCCGGGGGGGAGCTGGTCCTTCCGCTCGTACCAGGAGGGTTCGACCGCGCTCGTCGCCTACGCCCTTCTGCTCGCCGGCGTCCCTGACAGCGACCCCTCGATCGCGAAGGCGTTTCGCTTCCTGGACGGTCATCCGCCGAAGGATACCTACGCGGTTTCCCTCCATGCGCTGGCCCTGTGCGAGGCGGATCCCGAAAAGCACAAGAGGAGGATCGAGAACTCGGCGCGCTGGCTCGAAAGGTCGCAGCTTTCCAACGGCGCCTGGACCTATCACCCGCTCGCGCGCGGCCTTGCCGAGCCGGCAGGGGACCACTCGAACACGCAGTTCGCGGTCCTCGGACTCTGGGCCGCCGAGAAGGCGGGAGTCGAGATCGCGCCGGAGGTCTGGCGAAAGGTCTCCGAGCACTTCCGCGAAGTCCAGAACAAGGACGGGGGCTGGTCGTACGAGGGCGGGGCGGGGCGCCAGGACTCGCGCTACTCGATGACCGCCGCGGCGCTCGGCTGCCTTCTGCTCGCCCGGGGAGGAGAGGCTCAGGCCGGGCCCGAGTGCGGGCAGGCGCTCGGAGACGAGACGATCGCCAGGGGTCTCGAAGCCCTTTCGCGCCTCGGCGGAGCCCGCCTGCCCGGTAACCTCTACGACCTCTATGCCCTCGAGCGGGTCGGGATGTTCGCTCACCGGTCCGTCGCCGGCGGGGTGGACTGGTACCCCGAGGGTGCGGCGCGGCTCGTCGAGAGCCAGGCGCAGAACGGCTCCTGGCACCTCTACTCCCAGGAGGTGGGGACCGCGCTCGCGCTGCTCTTCCTCGCCAAGGGGAGCGCGCCTCTCCTGGTCTCGAAGCTCCACGTCCGGGAGGGCCCGGAAAGCCGACTCGACGACGTGGAGGGGCTCGTCCGTTTCGCCTCGGCGGCTTTCGAGAGGACGTTCGCCTGGCAGTCCGTCGAGTGGGAGGCGCCGCTCGAGGAGGTCCTGGTTGCCCCCGTGCTCTGCATCAACCATCACGAGGAGCTCGATATCGACGCCGACAAGGCCGGCTGGCTCCGCCGCTACGTGCGAAACGGTGGGACGATCGTCGCCAATTCCTGCTGCCGGGAGTTCGACGCGAGCTTCCGCCGGTGGATCGGGCTCGCTTTCCCGGGGGGGGAGCTCGAAATCCTGGAGGACGACCACCCGATCTACTCGGCCCACCGCGCGATCCGGGACCCGGAGCTCCGGTTCCTGGAGGGACTCCGCTGGGACTGCCGGCTCTCCGTCATCTACAGCCCGAAGGACCTCTCCTACGGCTGGGCGACGGGGATGAACAAGGGCGACATCGGGGGGCAGGACGCACGGGAGCTCGGGGCTAACGTCATCGCTTTCGTCGTCGGGAAGCCAGAGGAACTCGACCGGCTCCGGCAGGTCGAACTCGCGGAGGAAGGCGGGCCCGTGGAGCCGGCGGAGCGGGGGGCTATCCCTCCTGGCGCCTTCGTCCCGGCGCTCCTGGTCCACGATGGCGACTGCAACCCGGATCCGGGCCTGGGGCGCGAATGGCTGGCCGCGCTTCCGGATCGGCTGCCCGTGCAAACGTCGGCCGACTTCCGGCAGCTCTCGCCGGACTCGAGCGAACTCTTCAACCACCCCTTCCTGTTCCTCAAGGGCCATGACGCCTTCGCGTTCGCGCCCGACCACGTGGCGCGCCTGAAGAAGCACCTAGAGGCGGGGGGCTTCCTCTACGCCGAGTGCTGTTGCGGCAAGAAAGCGTTCGACGGCGCCTTCCGCTCCTTCGCCCGGGCGCTTTTCCCGGACCGCGAGCTCGCGGTCCTCGCGCCTGACCACGAGTTCTGGCGGGCCTGGGAGGGCCCGCTCGGCCCCGTCGAGTTCACCCCGGACAGCGGGCGGCCCGCGGGAAAGCCGCCGTTCGAGGGGATCGAGATCGGCGGCCGGCTCGCCGTCGTCTACTCGCCCGAGGCGGTAGGCTGCGCCATCGCGGGCCACGACCGCGGGCGCTGCGCGGGAGTGAAGGACCGCGAGGCCGCGTTCGCCGTCTACGACCGGCTCGTCGCCTACGCGATGAGCCGGTGACGAACGTCGGAGCTCCCTACTTCCTGCGTCCCGCTCTGTCCCGTCGCACGAGCTCCACCGAGACGACCATCCCGGGTTCGAAGAAGAGGGGCGCCTCCGGTTCGTCGACGAGAACCATGCCAGGCGTGATCCCGATGTTCTCGGGATGGCGCACCACGAAGGACTCTCCCGAGTGGAGCGCGATCCGGATGGGACGGAACGGTCGCTGCTCGACGAGCTGCCGCAGTGCTTCAACTTCCATGGACGCATGTTACCCGCTCGCCTCCCGAAACGGCGAGCGCGCGGGTCTCCCCAGGCAAACGCGCGATAGAATGCCTTCCACGATCGACTCGACGGCGCGATGAGCCCGCGCCGCTAGCGGATGGACAAAGGAGTAACGAAGGCCGTTTTCTGAAGCCTGAAGCCTGAAGGCTGAAGCCTGAAATGGGCGATCACGAGAAGTACCTCAAGCCCTCCGTCATCCAGGAGGTCTCCCGCCTCGACCTCAAGGCCCGGTTCATCGTGGAGGGGTTCCTCGCCGGGATGCACCGGAGTCCCTACCACGGTTTCTCCGTCGAGTTCAGCGAACACCGCCGCTACGCCCGCGGCGACAGCCCCCGCACGATCGACTGGCGGCTCTTCGGAAGGACCGACCGCCTCTACGTGAAGAAGTTCGAGGCGGAGACGAACCTCCGCTGCCACCTGGTCCTTGACACGAGCGCCTCGATGGACTTCACCTACGAGGGAAAGCTCACCAAGCTCGACTATTCGATTTGTCTGGCGGCCGCGCTGGCCCACCTCCTCATCCGCCAGCGCGACCCGGTCGGACTGGTCACGGTCGACGACCGGATTCGCGCCCACCTGGAGCCCCGATCGCGATCCGCGCACCTGACCGACATCCTCGCGGTGCTCGCGCGGGCCCGCGGGACGAACCCGACGCGGCTCGCCGAGTCGCTCCACGCGCTCGCCTCCCTCTTCCGCCGCCGGGGGCTCGTTCTTCTCTTCACCGACCTCTTCGAGGAAGAGGCCGGCGAGGAGGGTCTCCTCTCCGGCCTCCACGAGCTCGTCTGGCGCGGGCACGAGGTCATCCTCTTCCACGTGCTCGACGCCGCCGAGGTCGAGTTCCCCTACCGCGGCGCCGTCCACTTCACCGACTGCGAGACCGGAGAGCGGCTCACGGTGGACGCCCCCGGCGTGCGAAAGGCCTACCGCGAGCGGATCGAGGCCTTCCGTGCCCGGTGGGAGGAACGCTGCGGCGTCGCGCGCGTGGACTACGTGCCGCTCGACACCGGCATGCCGTTCGACCGCGCGCTCGTGAGCTACCTCGTGAAGCGCCAGGAACGATTCTAGTGATGGACCACTAGTGGCCCTCGATGCCGCGCCGCTCCTCTGGGGCCTCCTCCTCCTCGGGATCCCCCTCGCGATCCACCTCCTCATGAAGGACCGGCCGAAGGAACTCAGGTTTCCCACGCTCCGGTTTCTGAAAGAAGCGGCCAAGGACGAGGCCCGGCGGCTGCGGCTCCGCCACCTCGCGCTGCTCCTCCTCCGCATGTTCCTTCTCGCGGCGGTCGTCACGGCCGCCGCGCGACCCAAGGTGCGGATGGGAGCCGGCGAGGCCGGGAAGGACTCGCCCGTGGACGCGGTCTTCATCCTGGACGACAGCCCGTCCATGACGCTCGCGAAGGGAGGCACGCCCCTTCTGGAGGAGGCGAAGGTCCGAGCGGCGCGCGCTGCCGAGGATCTCCCGGTCGGGAGCCGCTTCTCGCTCGCCACGCGCACCCGGGGACCGACGCCCTTCACGCTCCGGCCCGTCTCGTTCGCCGGGGAGGTCGCCACGGTGGGCGTGGACTGGGCGGGCGGCCCCCTCGACCCGGCGCTCGCCCGGTCGCGCGCGCTCGTAAGGGACCGGGAGGACACGAGCCGCCCGGCCGAGATCTACGTCTTCTCCGACGGCACCCGAGGATCGCTCACCCCGCAGGCGTTTCCCGGGTGGCCCGAGGATCTTCCCGTCCGCTACGTGGATCTCTCGGAGGAGAGTCCTCCCGACTTCTCGATCGAGGGGCTCGCCCTCTCCGCGAGCGAGGTTCTTCCGGGCTCGACGGTCGAGGTGCGAGGATTCCTCCGGGCCGAGCGCGCGAGCGGCGAGCGCGTCCTCGACCTCGCGATCGACGGCAGGGTCGTCGAGAGCCGCCTCGTCCGGGTCGAGGAGGGCTCCCGCGAGCCCTTCTCGTTCTCGCTCGCCGCGCCGACTCCGGGCCCGCTCCGGGGCGAGGTCCGGATCCGGGAGCACGACTCGCTCGCCGCGAACGACGCGCGCTTCTTCGCCGTGCTCGTCCGGCCGTCCTCCGGTGTGGCGGTCGTCCTCGACGAGGCGGCTTACCTCGCCGAGCGCGCGCCGCCGGGGCTCTTTCCCCTCCTCCTCGCTCTCGACCCCTCGCAGGACGGCCGGCGGTTCCGCAGGCTCGCCATCCCGGAGAGCGAGCTCGCCGAGAGGGACCTCTCCGGGCTCCAGGTGGTTGTCGTGCCGGACGTCCCCCTCGTGGAGGAAGCCTGGGCCGCGCTCCGCCGGTACGTCGCGGAGGGAGGCGCGCTCCTCGTCCTTCCCGGCCCGGGAACCGCCGGGGCCGGAGCCGGCGGGACCACGTACCGCACGCCGTCCGCCCTGGAGATCCTTCCCGCCGAGGTCGTCGGTGCGGAGCCCTTTCCCGAGCCGGTCGGGCTCGCGGGCGTCCTCGCCGACCACCCCGCGCTCGCCGCCTTCGACGCCGGGGCGAACGGAGATCTCCTCGCCGTCCGCTTCCGGACCGTGCTTCGAGTCGCGCCTCACCCGGACTCGACGGTCGCTGCCATCTTCGCCGAGCGCGACCTTCCGGCGTGGGTCGAACGCCCGTACGGCAAGGGGGACGTCGTCCTCTTCGCCGGCGGGTGCCATCCCGACTGGACGACCTTCCCTCGCGAGCTCTCCTTCGTGCCTTTCCTCCAGGAAGCCCTGCGCTACCTGACCGGGGAGCGGCGCGCCGCCACCGACTTCCCGGCCGGCGGGGAGGCCGAAGTCTCGCTTCCTTCGCCCGGCACCGGCCTTCGGCTCGTCGTCGTCGGTCCGGCGGATCTCTCCCGCGAGATCGCGCTCCCAAAGGACCGGCCGGCCGCGCGCTTCGCGCTCGACGAAGGACCCGGACACTATGGCTACGTCGTCACCTCTCGGGAAGCGGTCGAGGGCGGTCCCTTCCCGATCCGGGGCGCCGTCGCCGCGAACGTCTCGCCGTCCGAGACCGACCTCGACCGGCTGGATGCGGGCGAGCTCGCGAGCCTTCTGGGCCCTTCCGGGCGCGCGCTCGAGGGCGGTCGCGCCTTCCGGGCCGAGCTCGCGGGCGGGGAGTCCTGGGTCTCTCTCGTCCCGCTCTTCCTCCTCCTCGCCCTCGCGGCGATCACGGCGGAGAACTGGCTCTCGAACTTCTTCCACAAGTAGCCCCCCGCGGTATCGTGGTTCCCCCGTGAGCGAACGAACCAGCCTGCCGGTCTACCACGGACTGCGCGAGATCCTCCTCCGCTACGACCGGAAGAGCGCGGTCGCAATCCTTTCCCTCGTCGCCTCGCAGGTGGCGGTCGGCCTTTCGTACCGGGACCTGGTCGGCGAGCACGCGTGGATGTGGGAGGACCATCTCCTCCTCTTTTCGTGGGGACTCATGACCCTCCTCCTCTCGTGGGATATCCGTCCGCGGCGCGATCTCCTTCTCGCCATCGTGGGATTCGGGGGCGGCCTCGTCATCGAATGGTGGGGGACCACGACCGAGCTCTGGATCTACTTCACCGAGGAGCGCCCTCCGATCTGGATCCTCCCGGCCTGGCCCGCCGCGGCGCTCGCGATCGATCGGCTCGGCCGGCTCGCCACGGCGATCCGCCCGATCGAGTCGCACGCCTGGACCGCCTACTGGACGCTCCTCCCGCTCTTCGTCTCCGCGATGACCGCTTTCCTCTGGCCGTCCTTCAGGATTCCTTCCTCCTGGGTGGTTCTGGCGCTCATGCTCTCGACTCTCTTCTGGCGGCCGCTCCACCACCGGGATGTCTGCCTCTTCCTCGGAGGCTCGGCGCTCGGCATCCTCCTCGAGACGTGGGGAACCACCCGCGGGTGCTGGACCTACTACACGGGCGAAACGCCGCCCTGGATCGCGGTCGCGGCGCATGGCTTCGCCTCCGTGGCCTTCAGCCGCGGCGTGCAGCTCCTCGATATCGCGCTCGACCTCGGGTTCCGCGGGCTCGCCGGGCCCGCCGTGAAATCCAGATAGCGGTAGAATCACCTGTCCATGGGGAACGACCGTCATCTCGAGGAGGCCCGGAAGCGAGGAAGGGCTCTCGTTCAGCAAGGCCTCATCACGACCGACCAGCTCGGCATGTGCCTGAAGCTCATGGAGAAGTCCCCGCCGGGCGGTCCGCGGATCGAGGACCTCCTCGTCCAGCTCGGCTACCTCTCGAAGGAGGAGCGGGAGCGCGTCCGGTCGGACCGCGAGGCCGAGGAATCGCCTGCCCGCGAGGGCAGCGGCGCCTCCGAACGGCCGTCGGCGCGGGGGCGCACGCCGCGCGCGGGAAAGCCCTCCGGGGGCTCGCCGCCCGCGAGCGACCGGAAAGGAGCAAGTTCCCGGCGTGCCGCGCCCCGGGCGGAGGAGAAGCGGGAGTCCCGGGCGGAGGAAAGGCGGGAATCTCGGGCCGAAGAGCGGCGGGAGTCCCGATCGGGCGCGAGAGGCCAGCCCTCACGCGGGAAGAAGAAGGTCAAGCTCTCGCGCCGTTCGCGCGTGATCCAGTTCGCGATCTTCTTCTCGCCTGTCGTCGTACTCGCGGGAGTGATCGTCTGGCGGTTCTCCAGGAGCGATGAGCCAGCCCATGCCGGGAACGCGCCTTCCCCGGCGCGAGAGGCCCTGGCGGACGCCACGGGCGACAGTTCCCCCGCCCACGACCCCGGGGGCGTCCCGGACGCTCCCGGTCCGGACGACCCCGGTCCCGGACCCGAGGAGCCCGCCCCCCTGGGAGAGGCCGAGGCCCTCTTCGAGAGGGCGCTCGCGGACCTCGCCAATCCGCAGCTTGGCGCGGCCGAGGCGCTCGCCTCCATGCGGAGGGTTACCGACCTCGTCGATCGGGAGCTCGAGATCCATCCGAGCTCCTTCGAGGCAAGGCTCCTCGCCGGGCGGGCGAGATCGCTCCTGGGCGACGTCCCGGACGCTCTCGTCGAGTTCGATTTCGCCGTCGAGGCGCGGCCCCGGGACGCCCCCGCCCGCATGGCCCGCGCGGCGGAACGCTTCCGGATGCACTGGCGGGAGATGGCGCGCCTGGGCGTGTGGTGGGAGGATCCCGTGTGCTGGCCCCACCGAAAACACCTCGATGGGGTGATCGAGGATTGCCGCGAGGTCGTCGCGAGCGGGGACAAGGAGCTCGCGAGGCGGGCCCTCCCCTACCTCGCCTTCGCCCAGCAGAACCCAGCCGGATCGCTTGGCTACTTGAAAGAGATACCGGAGCTCGACGCGGATCTCTACCTTTTCGGCGGCATCGTCCTCCACTGGTCGGCCTGGGCCGTACCGACCCGCGTCGGACCGGAGTTCGGCGGGCTCCTGAACGGTGCGGTCGAAAGCTACCGCGAGTCCCTGAAGCGCCGGCCGCACGCGCTCGAAGCCTGGATCCAGTACTCGGTCTGCCTCGCGGATCTCGGACAGACTCGAGACGCGGCCGGGAACCTCGAGGAACTCACGACACTCCTGCCGGACGATCCATGGCTCCAGTACGCCCTGGGCCGGGTCTACACGCTCGCCGCGGTCATCGCCATAAAAGGCGGCGATCTGGAGAAGGCGAGGTCGCTTTACACGTCGTCCAAGTCCCGCCTGGAGAGAGCGCTCGCGCTCAACCCAGAGTTCACCGACGCGCGCGCGCTCCGTGCGAACATCCTGCGCCGGCACGGGGACACCTCCCAGGCGCGCAGGGAGCTCGAGATCGTGCTGAAAGCGAACGATCGGCACATCCTCGCCCTCTTCTCTTTCGCAAGCCTCCTGGAGAAAGAAGGCCATCCCCGGGAGGCGGCGGAGACGGCGGGGCGCGCCCTGGAACTCCGGCCTACCCTCTGGGATCTCTACTTCGTTCAGATCACCTCGCACCTCGCCCTCGGAGAGATCGACCAGGCACAGAAGGTCTTCGAGGCGCTTCTCGCGCGCTCGCCCCCGCCGGATGTCCGGGCCAAGGCCGAGGAACTCCTCCGGAGATAGGGCACCCGATTGACGTCTCGAACGCGCGAGGATCTGCTCGGCTTCTATCAGAGGGAAGCCGTCCCCGTCCTTCGACGAGCGCGCCGCCTGGCATGGCATGCCGCCTGGAGGTGTGCTCTCGTTGTGTTGCTCTGGATCCTTGGCATGCTGTGCGCTGCGCAAGGGATCCGACTGCTAGGCCCGTCCGATCCGTATGCGGGGTTCCTGTTCCTGATGGCGTTCCTCGTTCTGAGCGCCGTCGCGATCCGGGTCGGGGCCGCCGCTTTCAGAGGCCTTTTCGGATCCGGTGAGGATGCGCTGAAGACCGTCTACGGCCAGATCGTCCGATACCTCGACCCAAATGCGATTTTCG
Source organism: Planctomycetota bacterium (assembly GCA_016209595.1). Taxonomy (GTDB): domain Bacteria; phylum Planctomycetota; class JACQVV01; order JACQVV01; family JACQVV01; genus JACQVV01. The sequence continues at coordinate 3,301 of JACQVV010000058.1, read as the reverse complement.
AGCCGGAAGAGGGAATCCACTGGAAGAGACTCGAGGCGACTGGACTCATGGACACGGACTGGAGAATCTTCGGCGGCAAATGGCGTGCGACGCTCACCCTCGAGGGCGCGAGAGCCGAGGTGGCCCGGTTCAGCTATGAGGTCGGAGCGTACGACCCCCCCACCTGCGGTAGTGGGCTGGCGTGCCTCTTTCGCTTTCCCTGCCGACTGCCGGGACGTGCCCTGGTCCTTCCCGTGCGGGTCCGTTTGCCAACCCAGGGGCTCAGGCCCGTGCTCGATCTTGGGGACGCGCGATCTTCCCGGGTGTGGAGGCTCCTTGGAGACGACGACCAGACCGCGCGGACGATCGTAGGTCCCGGAGTCGCGAGCGCCTTCGCCGAGGCCCGTTTCCCCAGCCTCCGGCTCTCTTGGCATGACTACGAGTTGGCGTTGGTAGCGGGCGAGGTCGATCTGAGGATGCACAGTGCTGCCGTCTTCATCTCCGGAAGCGAAGCTGTCCTCGCGTTCTTCGAGTTCCTCGGGCTTTGCGCCACTCTCGTCCGCGACGTACGCCGGAGCGTACCCAGGGATCTCTGCTAGCCCCGTGGTCTTCGATCCGATCCTGCCCGCGCCGATTCTCGTCCTGGTCGGAGCGGGGTTCGTCGGGTTCCCGATCGCTTCTTACCTTCGCCGCAGGGGAACGGCCTCCCCGCGTGCGGTCGGTGCGCTCGTGGGGCTCCGCGCCTCCGCGGTCGTCGTGCTCGTCCTCCTCGCCGCTCGCCCCGCTGTGGAGCGCTCCGAGGAGCTCTCGGACGAGGCCCACCTCGCGATCCTGCTCGACACGTCGAGGAGCATGGGGGTCGCGGACATGCCGGGAGGATCGACCCGCGCCCGGGCGCTGGAGTCGTTCTGGCGCGGGACGGAGGATCTCCGGGACGAGCTCGAGCGCGACTTCGAGCTCCACGCCTACACGTTCGACGCGACGCTTGCCGCCGAGGAGGGCGCGTCGTTCGCCCCCGAGGGGGACCGGACGGCGCTGGGCGACGCTCTCGATGCGCTCTCGACCCGCGGCGAGGGAGGGCGGCGGGCGGGAGTCGTGGTCTTCTCGGACGGGGCGTCGAATTCCGGGGCGAGCCCGCTCGCGGTCGCCCGCCGCTACGCGGCCGACGGCGTGAGGATCGACGCCGTCGTCGTCGGGGCCTCCGAACCCCCTGAGAGCCTGCGGGACATCGACCTGCGCGGCCTCTTCGCGCCGGACCGAGTCCACGCCGGGACGGAGATCGTCGTCTCGGTCGATCTCGTGGCGCTCGCCTGTGCGGGCGAGACGATTCATCTGGAGGCCGAGCTCGAAGGGGCCCCGAAGAAATTCGAGCGCGCGATCCCCGATCGTGGCCGCTACTCCCGGCGCGTCGTCCTGGGGCCTTTCCGCGTGAGCGGCAAGGGCAGGAAGAAGCTCGCCGTCCGGGCGACGAGGCTCCCGGGCGAATCGACCCACGAGAACAACGCGATCGAGAGCGAGATCGAGGTGGTGAAAGACCACCGCATGGTCCTCGTCCTGGAGGAGGCGCTCCGGTGGGAGACGAAGTTCCTCGTCCGCGCTCTCTCGGGAGTGCCGCTTCTGGAAACGGTCCCCGTCTACGGGACCGACGCCGCCGAGCTCCAGGACGCGACCTGGCTCTCCGACTTCGACGCCGTGGTTATCGGGGACATCCGGGCCGAGCATTTCCCCGCGCGGCTGGTGGAGAACCTGAAGGCGCTCGCGAGCGACGGGCGCGGCGTGCTCTTCCTGGGCGGAGCCGCGAGCTTCGGATCCGGCGCCTACGCGGGAAGCCCGCTCGAGGGGCTCCTCCCGGTCGTCGTGGCGGAAGCGCCCGACCGCGTGGAGGAGGCCTTTCGCGCGCGCCCGACCCCGGAGGGGCTCTCTCATTTCTCCTGTCGCCTCCAAGAGACAACAGCCGCGAGCCGCGCGTCCTGGGACCGGCTGCCGCCCCTCCTTTCCCGCCACCGGGCTGCCATGGCGAAGACCGGCACCACGGTCCTCGTCCTGGGCTCCGGAGAGCCCCTGCTTGCCGTCCAGGCGTACGGGGAGGGTCGGACCGCCGCGATGCTGACGGACTCGACCTGGCGCTGGTACTTCAGCGAGGAGGACACGGCCGCGGAGCACCGCCGGTTCTGGCGGCAGCTCGTCCTGTGGCTTGCCGGGGCGGACGAGAACGAGAAGGGCTCGGTGCTTCTCGCCTTCGAGCCCAACCGGAGCCTCTTCGACTCGGGCGAGGGCGTGGAGCTCCGCGTGCGGGTCCTCGACGGGCGGGGGAACGACGTGGAAAGCGCCCGGGTCGACCTCGAGGTCACCTCTCCCGATGAAGCTCCCGCGTACAAGCGGACGCTCGTCTACCTCCTGGAACCCGGAACGGGCGAGGGCCTCTACAGGACGGTCTACGTCCCTGAAGCCCCCGGCGAGTACCGGGTCTCGGCCAGCGCCTCGCTCGCCGGACAGCCGTTCGGCGAGGACGAGCGGGCGTTCCGCGTTCGCGGGCGCGCGGGAGAGCTCGACGATCCCGCCGCCCAGCCTGCGCTGCTCGCCGAGGTCGCCACGATCACGGGAGGCCGGTGCGTCGGCCTCGACCAGGCCCGTTCACTCTTCGAGGAGGCCCGGACGAGGAAGGGCGGAGTCGCCGTCCGCCGCACATGGTCGGAACCCATCGGCTCCAACCCCGCCCTCCTCGTCGTCTTCGCCGGCCTCCTCGCGGCGGAATGGTTCCTCCGCAAACGTCTGGGGATGGTGTGACGGCTGGAGCTGGCCATGGAACGCGGCCATGTTCAGCGCGGCACTCGACGATCGTCACCTGCCCTTCCTGAACCTCGCTAGCGCGTCCTCAAGGGCGCGAATCTGGCCCTCGGGGACGGCCGTCCGGCGCGCGATCTCGATCGCCTTCTCTTCGAGCCGGACCGCCTCGGCGGGCTCGCCCATCTCGAAGCGGGCGAGGGCGAGCGTGTCGAGGATGTACCAGCTCTCGCCGCCGGCGAGTTCGCTCGCCCGACTCGCGGCCAGGAGCGCGAGCGGGTTGAACTTCCCCTTCTTCGAATCCTCGGTGAGGAGGCCCCAGGCGAAGTTGTTGAGGCCGTCGGCGGAGTCATCGAGGCGCTGGACGATGAGCGCGCCGGCCTCCTGGGCCTCCTTCGTTCGGCCCCAGCCGAAGAGGTAGTCGAACTTCAGCGCAGGCACGTCGCTCGACTCGGGCGCGAGCTCGATCGCGCGATCGAGAGCCCGGATCGCGAGATCCTCGAAGGGGCGGCCCTCGGCCCGGTGGCCGGCCAGGGAG
>JACQVV010000500.1 GCA_016209595.1 Planctomycetota bacterium | reverse complement strand
GTCAACACCGAGGCCGAGCGAGACGCCGCCAGGCAAGGCGCGCCGACGAAACAACCCAACGGAGTCGGTTGTTGAGGAGGCGCAACGCAGCCTGGCGGCGTCGTAGCCGGCCGAATGTAGCAGCTATTTCCTCACAGCCCCTAAGGCTCGACGAAGTGCGCCTAGTGGGCTCGGTACTCCTCGCGAGCTCGATCGTGGAACCCTTCGGAGCATCCTACGGACCGCCGACTTGACCGTCGAGGAGTTCGTCCGGCTCCTGGGCTGACAGCTAGGAAAACGCCGCCGGCCGTCAGTCTTCGATCCGGATCCTCGCCGAGCCCACGGCCGTGCCCCGCTCGCCCTGAACGTAGGCGATCACCCGGTACGTGCCGCGAGGAAGGGGGGCGGGGACGCGAAGGCGGACCTCGAAGCGGCCCGATTCGGCTTTCCCCGCGGCGCGCGCGACTTCCTTCTTGTTCGCGCGGGCGTAGTTCGACTCGATTCGCTCGTCGGCGCCCGGTTCCCCTGGGCGGACCTCTTCGAGGGGCTCGAGGATCCGGTCGCGCATCGCGGCGAGCGAGACCGAGACCGTGCCCGTGCCCGATGGCAGTCCCTCGACCTCGCCCGACACAACGAGCTCGTCCCCCGGAGACGCGCGTCGCGGCTGGATGGAGAGCGAGACGCCTCCCCGTGGCGTCCCGACGACGAGAGCCGGGTCGCCGAGCAGGTTGTAGAGGTAGGCGTGATCGTCCTTCATCCTTTCCAGCGACGCGCTCCCCTCGGGGAGGAAGACCTGGGTCGCCCCGTCGATGAAGAGCCGGAGGACGTCGCCCCGCGGCGCCTCGCACATCCGGCCCTTGACCTCGGCGAGGAGCGCGCCGAGGGTCTGGGGTTCCCGGGTCTCCCGGAAGAGGACGTCGATCGTTTCCTTGCCGAGGATGGCGTTGGGGTAGGGATGGGAGACGCGTGTCGAGCCGATGAAGGCGACGGGGCCGTTCGCGTGGCGCAGGAGCCCCTCGCCGATCGAGTCCTTGCGCGGGTCGTCGTACTGGCCGGTCGTGCAGGCGATGACGACAACGATGGGGGCTCCTTCGCGGACCGCGACGCGCTCCAGGTGGTCGGTCGTGAGGATCGGGAAGCGCTCCCGTTCCCAGCGGAGCGAGTCGAACCCTTGCGCGTAGCCGTGCCCGACGTAGACGAAGAAGAGCGAGCCGTCGTTCAGGCGCTCGAGGACCTTGTCGTTGAAGCGGCGGGGGACGTAGAGGTAGGGCGAGTCGGGGTTGGCGTAGGTGACGTTGACGTCGTAGGGGTCTGGAATCCGGTCCGTGACGAGGCGCGTGAACACGACCTCCATGAGCTTGTCGGGGCCCCGGCCGAAGCGCCCCTCGCTCGTGACGAAGGAGAGCCGCCGCCGCCACTCGCCCGGAAGGTCCCCTGTCTCGTAGCGGATCGTCCGGGCGACCATCCCGGCGAGCTCCTCGACCGAGCGGGCGGGGAAGCGCCCCAGGGCAAGGTCCGGAAGGTGGTCGCCGTCCGTGTCGGCGTAGGGGTTGTCGCTCCCCGATTCGCCGTTGAGGAACGTCTCGACGATCCAGGTCGGGATCGTGTTGGCCGCCATCCAGTCGACGTCCCAGGTCGCGTCGGCGGCAAGGAGCACGTACTCGAGCCGGGGCTCGGGCCAGTTCGCGCGCGCGTGGGCGAGGAACCGCTGGATCGCCTCGGGCGAGCACTCGCCGTCTCCGAAGGCGTCGTAGGCCTCCTCCGGAGAGACGAGGCGGACCCGGTGGCCGAGCTTCCGGCGATGTTCCACGAGAGGACCGAGCGCCTCGCGGAACGGGTCCGGAACGAGCATCACATAGTCGGCGCCCTCGGCGGGCTCGCGGAGATCCGCCCCGCGGCGCGGCGCGATCCGGACCGGCGCGAGAATCCTCGGCGCGACCGGCTCGCCCGCCGTGTATTCGAGCTCGATCCGGTCGAGCCACACGCGCGACGTCCATGCGGCATCGAGGCTCCGGAGCCCCACGGAGAGTTTTCCGCCTGCGAGCGATGTCAAGGGCACCTCGGCCTCCACCACGGACCGCTCGACCGGCGCGAGCGAGACCTTCCCTGCCACCTTTCCGGCCACGAGGCACTCGGCCGACGCGCGCTCGCCCGTCCGGGCCTCGCCCGCGAGGTGGACGCGCACGCGGGCGGGACCAGCGGGCTTTCCGGGGAGTTCGATCTCGACGGCGCGGTCGCTGTTCGCGCCGACGCCGAACCAGAACCAGCGATCGGGATTCGCGCGGATCGGGAGGAGGCACTCCTCGAACGAGGCGCGCTCCAGGTCTTTTTCCTCGACGGCGCGCACGATCCGGTCCTTGGCTCCGTCCTCTCCCTGACCGAGGGCCTCCGGGGCGACTCTCGGGCCGGGAGCGCCGCCGAAGCGGACGAAAAACGCCGCGCGGCGCGTGTGCCAGGAGCCGCTCCCCTCGGAGTCGAAGAAGATCGTGTCGCCCGGATCGAGCCGGCCGTCCTCGCCCCCGAGGGCGGCGAAGGGGATCTCCCTGCCGCGCGCCAGTACCGCGACCGAATCGAGTTCCGCGGACGGCAGGTCCTGGGCGGCCAGGACCTCGGCCGCCGGGACCGCGACCCGGCCGCGGCCCTCGACGACGATCTTGACCTCGTCAGCGGGGGCCGGCGCGGCCCAGAGAAGAAGGAAGAGCACGACGGCGAGGGTCTTCTTCATCGCGACGCTCCGATGCCACGCCTTCGCGGCGCCTTCTTTGCTCTCGCCGGCTTGCCGGGGGCCTTGCGGCGGCGAGTGACCTCCTGGTCCACGAACAGCCGCCCGCACAGGACCACCGGGTGGCGGCCCGCGATTTCGTACCGGTCGACGAGGCGCTCCAGGGCTCCGTTACCGCTGGGGATTCGGACTTCTACGACCGGCTGGCCGCCCAGGGCGAGGGGTATGCACCCGTCCTTCACGAAGGCTTCCAGCAGGAGCTGCAAGTTGGACTTTCGGTTCATGAGGATCTCGCAGACAGGAAGACCAGATACTCGTTGATGGCGAAGGCTACCGCTTCCTGGCGCAGGGCTCGTCCCATCTCCCGGAGTCTCCGCTCGAGACGCTCCATCTTCTTCTCTCGGTCCGGGACGTCCCGCTTCGCCCAGACCTCGACGACCGTCACACGATCCCAGAGCTTCCCCCGTCCGCTCTTCCAGACGCCAACGCCGCGCCCGTACGACGTGGCTCCGCCGAAGAGGTCGCCGCAGAGCGACAGGAGCCGGACGACCCATCGGTCGTGCAGGTCCACGGGGATCGCCTTCGAGGCACGATCCCCCTCGGGGACGAAGAGCTGAAGCCTGTCGAAGCGCGACTCGAGGTTCGCTGGCATGCCCATAGCCTAACCGACGACTCGACCGGCGGGCGACAACTCCGGCGACACTCGCCGCGGGCCCCGCCGCTCTCGCCGGCTTTTTTCGGACCCCGCAACCGGAACTGCCACGATCACCGCGGGGGCAGGATCCCGTAGTCCTGGATCTTCTTGTTCAAGGTCGGCCAGGTCGTCCCGAGGAGCTTCACGGCCTCCCCTTTCTTCCAGTCGACGAATTCCAGTGCCCGGCGGATGGCGAGCTCCTCGGCCTCGCGGAGCGTGAGGATCCGCTTGGTCGAAAGCGGCGAGCCTGGACCCGCGCCCGCGAGGTGCCCGGGAAGGTCGGCCGCCTGAAGCTCGGGGCCCTCGCAGAGGATGAGGGCGCGCTCGATCGCGTTCTTGAGCTCGCGGACGTTTCCCGGCCATGAATACGACTCCAGGAGCTTCATCGCCTCGGTCGAGACGGCTCTCGCCTCGCGGCCAAGCGAGCGGGAAACCCGGTCGATGAAGTGCTCGACGAGAAGGCGGACGTCTCCGGCGCGCTCCCGGAGCGGCGGGATCAGGATCGTGAAGACGCCGATCCGGTAGTAGAGGTCCTTCCGGAAGGACCCGTCCTGGATCGCCCCGGCGAGGTCGCGGTTCGTGGCGGCGAGGACCCGGACGTCCACGGTCGCCTCTCGGTCGGCGCCCACGGGATAGAAGGCGCGCTCCTCGATCGCGCGGAGGAGCTTCGTCTGGAGATGGACGGGGATGTCGCCCACTTCGTCGAGGAAGATCGTCCCGCCGTTCGCGAGCTGTAGCTTTCCCTTCTTCGCCCCCACCGCGCCGGTGAAAGCGCCCTTCTCGTGGCCGAAGAACTCGCTCTCCACGAGGTCCTCGGGGATCGCGGCGCAGTTCACGGCGACGAAGGGGCCCTGGGCGCGACCGCTCCGGGCGTGGATCGTCCGGGCGACGACCTCCTTTCCCGTCCCCGTCTCCCCGACGAGGAGGACGCTGGAGTCGGTCGGGGCGACCTTCTCCACGAGCTCGAAGACCCGGGTGAAGACGGGGCTTCCGCCCACGAGAGCCCCGCCCGTCTCCCGCTCCAGCCGCAGGCGCTTGAGCTCGTCCTCCTTCGCGCGCGCCTTGAGGGTCCCCGCGAGCTGCCCGGCGAGATGCCCCGCGAGCTGCGCGACCTGGCGAAGATCGTCCTCGCCGAAAGGCTCCTTCCCGCTCCCCAGCCGGTCGAGGTACGCGAGCCCGAGGAGAGCGCCCTCCCGGACGAACGGCACCGCGAGCGCCGTCGAGACGTCCGCTTCGGCGAGCGAGAGGCGGTCCGCGAATCGGGCGTCCTCGCGGCGGCACTCGATCAAGACCGCCTCGCGACGGGAGAGGACCGCCTCGCGCACGGCGGTCGAGAGGACCGCTCGGGCGCGCGCGGAGCGGCCGGGCGGGTAGGTCCGGGCGAGGACGGTCTTCCCGCGGGCGTCAAGGAGCTCGTAGTGGGCGCGGTCGGGCGCGAGGTCCCGCGCGAGCGCCTGATGGAGCCGCTCGACGAACTCCTCCGGCTCCAGCGCCCCGTGGCAGTCGCGCCCGGCGGCCACGATCCGCGAGAGGCGCGAGAGCCGCTTCTGGGTGTCCTCCCCCTCGGCCGGGCGGAGCGGGTCGGTCTCCTCCTCGCGAACCCTCCGGATCACGGTGATCTTCTCGGTCTCCGGCCCGACCACGACCGTCTCGCGAGCGCAGCGGTTGTCCTCCTCGTAGGAGAGCGTCGTCGCGCCGACGCGAATGCGATCGCCGGGATCGAGTTTCTTCCGCGGCGTTCGCTCGCCGTTGACGAGGGTCCCGTTTGCGCTTCCGAGGTCCTCAACGAACCAGGCGCCGCCGTCCGCCACCACCCGCGAGTGATGCCGGCTCGCCGTCTCGTCCATCAGGTGGACGTCGTTGTCGCGTTCGCGGCCGATCGTCGCGCCCGCCTCGCGGAGCTCGAAGACCTCCCCCGCCTGCGGCCCCTTCTCGATGCGAAGGTACGGCATCCTTTCCCCTTGTCAGGGGGAGGGGAACTGCCCCCTCCCCCTTCCTACCGCCGGCACTCCCCTTGCGAAGCAAGGGTCGTGCCAGCGGTCCCCTCCCCTTGCTTTCCTCGGGAGATTCTACCCGACCCGGAGGACGATCTTCCCGACCGTGTGCGCCGTGTCGATCTCTCGGTGGGCCTCGCGAAACTCGCTCCAGTCGAGCACGCGGGTCACGGTAGGCACGAGGACGCCCCCGTCGAGGAGCTCCGAGACCCGGGAAAGCAGGGCTCCCTGTCGTTCGGGCTCGATCCCGTGCTGCGGGCGGCAGAACATCGCCTCGAAGTGGATCGAGCCGCGTTTGGCGAAGAGCCCCGACAGGTCGGCCGACGGGACGCGGCAGATGCAGCAGATCCGCCCGAGCGGCGCGAGGATCGCGGCGAGGGCGAGGAAGTCGTTCTTCTCGGCGCACGACAGCACGTACTCCACCGCGCGGACGCCGGCCGAGCCGAGCTCCGCCGCGAGGTCCTTCGAGTGGTCGGCCACGAGGTCGGCCCCCATCTTCCGGCAGAAGTCCGCCGACTCCGGCCGCGAGGCGGTGGCGGCGACCCGGAGGCGACCGAGTTTCTTCGCGAGCTGGATCGCGAACGATCCGACGCCCCCCGCGCCGCCGACCACGAGACTCGACCTCGACCCGCCCGCGCCCTCGGGGACCTCCAGGTGCTCGAAGAGCGACTCCCAGGCTGTGATCGCTACGAGCGGAACGCCGGCCGCCTCCTCGAAGGAGAGCCGCGCCGGCTTTCTTCCCACGATCCGTTCGTCCACCGCAACGATCTCGGCGTACGAGCCCGGGCGGCCGATGTCGCCGGCGAAGAACACCTCGTCGCTCGGCCGGAAACTCCGGACCTGGGGACCGGCGGCCTCGACCACCCCGGCCGCGTCCCAGCCGGGAATGACGGGCGCGCCCGCGGGGGGCTTCCCGCGCATCCCGCGGCGGACCTTCGAGTCCACGGGGTTCACCCCGGCGGCCCGCACGCGCACGACCAGGTCGCGCGGCCCGGGAACGGGATCCGGCACCGACACGAAACGGAGAACTTCGGGGCCGCCATGCTCGGAGAATCCGATCGCTTTCACGTGCCCTGCTCCTCTTCATCGCCCAGGGTCTTGCCCTCGATGGGGATCCAGGTGCGTCTCTTCTCTCCCGAGGCGTCGCAGGAGATGCGCGCGCCCGGCGGTCGGTCCGAGTCCGTCACGAGCCCGAACGCGCGGTACTCGCCCGACCGGCGGACGGTCGCGAGCGCCTTCTTGAGGTTGGCAAGGATCGTCTCGCGACTGGCCGAGGGAACGGGCTCCTCGGGGAGCCCGTTCCAGATGTGGATGTCCTTCCCCTTGTTCGCCAGCGCGAGGGCGAAGGGAAAGACCATCCCCTCGCTCCGGAGCATCTCCTCCAGGACGTCCCGCGCCGCCGCGAGAAGGAGGTCGAAGTCCTCGCTCTCCTTCACAAGGCTTTACTTCACGACAACCGACTCGGAGATCACTTTCCGGCTGACGACGACCTCACTCGTCACCTCCCAGCGGCCGTCCTCGGTTGACTCGCCGCACGAGGGCGCATCGTCTTCCCAGGTCCGGACGATCTCCTCCGACACGGTCCGCCAGCCCGTGTCTTCCACGACGCGTTCTCCCGGATCGAATGCGTCCTCGTCCTCGAGCGGCTTCTCGCGCGGTTCCGGAGTGGCCCCTTCGCGCTCCGCGAAACGGTCCTCGCTTTCGTCGTCCTCGGCGCCGAAGCGCCGGTCCCCGGAATCCGGGAGCGCGCCCTTCTCCTTCTTCTCGCCCCCGTCCCCCCGGGGCGCGGGCGGCACCTCGTACTTCTTGATGTCGGCCGGGAAGCCGGGCGGCCGGCCGAGCCCTTCGACCTCGATCGCGTCCCCGCCCGCGGCCTCGCGGAAGGCCGTGTAGGCGAGCGAGGGCGGAAGGGCGAGGCCGAGCTCCATCAGGTTGTCCCAGGCACTCGCGGTCGAGATCCGGATCGCCACCCGGGCGAAGCCGTCCGCCGTGTAGCGCGGCTCTCCCTTGTCGAATCCGTGGACGAGGAGGCCGGCGACGTTCGGATCGGCGGCGGAGGGTCCGATTGAGTCCGAGAGACGCTCCCCGCCCACTTCGAGGGCGAGGATCACCCTCCCGAGGTCCCGCATCCCGCGCACCTCGGCCGCTCGCACGGCGAGGAGCTTGTCCCGCGCCGGGATCCGGTCCCAGCCAGGGAATTCCCGCTCCTGGGCCGCCGCCTCGCCCGCGGCAAGCCCTATCGCCAGGATCGCTGCACTCGCCGCCAGGGCGGCGCACACACTTCTCGTTTCGCGCGTCATCGTCTATCTCCTGTTACGAGATCTCAACGATCACTCGCGAAGGCCCAGGCGAATTATGCGATCTTCGCGGGATGGATGCAAGGGGGCACGGAAAGATTCGTAGTCCGGCAGCAAGCGCTCCGCGGCGGCTCGCTCCCGCGCTGACAGCGCCCCGGGCCGGACGAGGCCGCACGTCTCGCGTTCCAGGGCCGCCTGAAATGCGCGTGTCAGGTCGTCCGGATCGAGCCGCCGGCCGGCCGCCGCCAGCCGGATCGAGCCGTGGATAAGGCACCGCTCGCGGCCGCGGCGCTGCGCGGAGCCGGCGATCTTCTCGCCGGACGCCACCACATCGAACGGGGAGCGCCGCTCGAAGCAAAGGAAGGGGAGGGCGCCGCTCGAATGCGGAGTGCGGAATGCGGAATGCGGAACTGAGGCCCCCTTGCTGTTTTCAGTTCCGAGTTCCGAGTTCCCCGTTCCGCGTTGGGAGGCGTTCACTCCCAAGGCCGCGAGCGCGGCAACGACGATCCGGTTCGCGGCCGCGTAGGTCTCCCGCTGTCCTCTTGCGAAGAAGGAGAGCGAGGCGGGTCCGCAGCCGGGTCGCGCATGCGCGACCCCGGAGCGCGCATGCGCGACCCCGGACATGGAATACGTCAGCTCGTCGTCGTGCAGGATCGCCCCCCCTCCGGTCGGCCTCCGGACGAGCACGCACCCGTCCGGGACGTCGCGGGGCGGCTCCTGAAAGTAGCCGATCGAGAGGCCCGGCGGGAACCAGGAGTAGAAACGAAGCACCGCGCCCTCCCCCACTTCCAGGAGCGCGGCATCCACGGCCATGTTCCAGGCGGGATGCCCCGGTCCGTCCTCGATCAGGCGCCACATTCCGGGGTTCGGGGTTCGGCGTTCGGGGTTCGGGAAGGCCGATCCCGGACGGCCGATATTATCCGTGCTCCTCCGCGAGCATGGCCTCGTACTCCGCGGCCGAGAGCAGGTTGTTCCAGTCCGCGGGACGGGTCATGCGCAGCTTCAGGAGCCAGCCCTCCCCGAAGGGATCCTCCCCGATCCGGTCCAGAGAGTCCTCGATCCCGGGATGGATCTCAAGCACCACGCCGGAGACCGGACAGTAGAGGTCGCTCACCGCCTTGACGGACTCGATCACGCCGTAGGCGTCCCCCTGCATGAACCTGTCCCCGACGTGAGGGAGCTCGACGAAGACGAGGTCGGTGAGCTGCTCCACCGCGAAGTCGGTGATGCCGACCGTGACGGTCTCGTGCTCGGCCACGAGCTCGCCGGCGAGCTTCGCCCACTCGTGAGTCCTCGCGTACTTCCGGTCCTTCGGTCTCATACCGCGGTCATCCAGGGTGCCATCGGGAAGGGGGGCGGGGGGGAGGGGGATGGCAGCTCGCCTGATCCCCCCCGAGAAAGGCGAATTGCGCGGGTTGTACCAGATCGAAACGGGGTGTCAAGGGCGGCTGGCGTGTATACTCTCCGCTGGAGGAACAACCATGGCCGTCACGAATCCGACCGCCGTTCTCGGCGAGATCGTCGAGGCCGTCAACAAGTGCCTGGGCATCATCGCCGAAGGGAAGGCGATCCGGCTCATCCTCCGGAACGCGAACCGCGGAAGCCCCGCCGACATCCCGGGAGAGTTCCGCGCTCCGGTGGTCGTCTCCGTGGGGGAGCTCCAGTCCTCGCGGGGGTCCACGCGCTCCGCCTTCGTCTTCCGCGTGCCGGACTGCGTGGTCTTCGCCGGGCTCATGATCGGACTCGACGAAAGCGCGATCCAGGAGCGCCTCGCCAAGGGGTTCACCCCCGAGGACGCCGACTACTTCGGCGAGGCGATGAACCAGTCGTACGGGCGACTGGCCGCCGCGGCCTCGCGGGCCCTGGGCGAAGAGCTTGGTTCGCGACATCTGGCTACCCGAGCTGTCGATCTCTCGGGCGGGTCGCTCGTCGGAGCCGGCCTCAAGGCCGAGGAGAGCTTCCTCCTCGCCCGCCTGGAGTTCTCGATCGAGGGCCATGCGCCGTCCCCGGCCCTCCTGGTGTGGCCCGAAATGATCCTGCCGCTCGCCGCGGAATCCGGACCCGCCGCGAAGGCTCCCGCTGCCGCCCGGGCGGCATCGCCCTCCGCCGCGCCCGCCGCCGCGCCGCGCAAGCGCGACCTCAAGCGGATCCTGAAGCTCGAGCTCCCCCTCACGGTCCTCTTGGCGGGGAAAGAGATGTCGATGAAGGAAGTCTTCGAGCTCTCGCCTGGCTCGATCATCGAGTTCAGCAAGTCGAGCGAGGACTACCTCCACCTCCTGATCGGGGAGAGGAAGTTCGCCGAGGGCGAAGCCGCGAAAAGCGGGGACAAGTTCTGCTTCCAGCTAAAAAAACTCTCCCGGAGCGAGGAGCCGGCCCGACGCCGCTAGAGAACCGCCCTTCCCTCGTTCTCTCGGCGGGGCACGTCCTCTTCGGCTCCGTGCTCTTCCTCCTCGGGCTCGCGGTCTCGATGTACTCGATCCGCCTCGATCCCGCATGGGAGATTTGGGCGCAGGACCGCGAGGAGATCCCGCTCCTTCGCAAGGCCGCGGAGCGCGATGCGAGCCTCTTCCACGCAAGTCAGGCATTTGGATGGACTTGCGTCGCCTGCGGTTTCGGCTTCCTCGTTTCCGCGACCGGCCTGGCCGCCGGACGCAAGTACGCCGTGCGTCTGGGGATGATCGTCTCCGTGGGGAGCGCGCTCACCCTCCTCACGGGCGGGGCCCTCTACCTTATTCTTTTCCGCCCGGCGCTCGTCGCGGCAGTGGTCAGAGCCGAAGAACGCGAGGGCGTCGCGGCGCTCGACGCCTGGGTTCCCGGTGTCCTCCTCCCTCTCGCGGCCTATCCAGTCTCGTCTTCTATCCTGGTGGCGCGCAGGATCTTGCGATGGAAGAGGACCCCATAAAAAAGGCCGGAGGGCAGGTCCCCGCCCCTCCGGCCTCCCCGGCCTCTCCACCCCGGCATCCCCTTTTGATGACTTCCTAAAGCATTACGGGGCAGTTCCTTGCGTTGGCAAGAAACAGGAGGATCACCGTGTGATGTGGTGGATTGGTGGGGGTGCGTTCGTCCTCTTTCCTTCGAGGCAAACGAATCCTACCACCGTCTCGCGAAAGGAATCAAGTGCGGCAGGGACG
>JACQVV010000057.1 GCA_016209595.1 Planctomycetota bacterium | reverse complement strand
GGATTTGAACCTCCGACCTCTTGAACCCCATTGGGTTCAAGGGGTGTCGCGTCCTGTCTCATCTTGTCACATATCGTCTTGATTCCGTGAGGCTTAGGCGGAATCTCGCTGTTGACGGCAAAGGACCGAATATGACAAGATAAGCCGTTCTCAGGGTCCCATTTTGGGTCCCACGCTCACGGGAGGCGACATGGCGAAGAGGAAACCCAAGGCGAGACGGACGCGCTCCCCCCACCCCGGCGTCAAGATGCTCCGGCGATCGCTCCCCAGCGGCGCCGTCACCTGGGAGGCACGCTGGCGCGATCCCGACACTCGCCGCGTGGTCAAGGCGAGCCTCTCGCGTCTGGGGCTCGGGAGCGACGAAGTGAGGCGCGATTGGGCGATCCGCAAGTCGAAGGCGCTCGCGGCTCGCGCGGCATCCCTCGCGGCAGGCGGCGAACCCCGCGGCGAGCCCATGGAGATCGGCGAAGCGATCAACGACTACCTCACCCGCGCGGCCGACCGTCTCGCACCCGCGACCGTCTACGGCTACCGTCTCGCCCTGGCCCCTCTTGCGGAATGGTGTGAGGCGAACGGCGCCCGGACCCTTCACGACCTCACCCCGGGCCGACTCGCCGCGTTCCGCGACCTTTCCGCCCGTCGCCGGAAGCGAGCCCCGACAGCGAAGGGACGGCGAGGGGAGCGTCACCCTTCCACGGTGCCCCTCTCGCCCGCGAGCGTCAACCACGACCTCGACGCGGTTCGGATCTTTTTCTTCGAGGCCCGACGACTCGGGCGCCTTCCCCAACTGGACCCCGAGAAGATCGCCGAGAGTCTTTCCCGAGTCCGGGGGCGTCTCGCTCGCCCCGCGTTTCTCCGGCGGCCAGAGATCCGCAAGGTACTGGAGGCTGCCCTCCGACACGACGGGGAAACGTTCGCCCTCACGCGCGAGGAGAAGGCCGGACTCGCGCCCGAGGGGTCCACCCCCCGCTTCGTCCCTATCGCCCCCTACGCGCTCTTCGTCCTCTTGTCTGGCTGCCGGGCCGGCGAGGCCCGCGGGCTACGGTGGGAGCACGTCCATGCGACGGGCGAGGCCCCGGAGATCATCCTCCCCGCAACTCTCGTCAAGACGCGCGAGGAACGCTCTATCGACCTGGCCGTCTCGCCGTCCCTCGTCTCCCTCCTCGGAGCCCTCCGCGTCCGCTCGGGGGGGACACCCTTCGTGTTCGGGGGGGGAGCCTCCCTCTCGCGCGAAGTGCCGGAGAAGGCCCGCCTTCGTCTCGTGAAGGACTACGGAGCCCCGTCCTCCTCCTGGCAACGACTCCGGCAGACGTGCGCCACCTTCCTCAACTGTGCTCCCGGGATCTACGGCGGCGGCGCCGCATTCCTGGCGTCGAAGCGTCACGGGCATTCCGTGCTGATCGCCGAGAAACGCTACGTCGGGCTGTTGCGTGACCTGCCCAAGGACGCCACGACCCTTGAGCAAGCCATGGGGATCGAAGACCTTGCCGGCGAGATCGTCCGTCGAGTCGCGGGGGCGGCTCCCCTCCCCGAGGCTGAGGAAGCGTAGCCCGGCTCGGTTCGGCTGGCGGCGAAGAAAAAAAAATTCTCGTCGCCAAATGATGTAGCAATCCGCATCCATCGGCCCGGGGTCCGCCCAGAATCGGCCCGGAGAGTCTTCTGCCTGTTTGAACAATCTCTGTAGCATAAGTTCTGAGTGCAAAAGCATTTGCGCGGCACATGATTTCCTGCTAGAATACGCGCCGGACGGGATAAAACAGAGCAAGGAGTGCGGGTAATGACAAGTCACGATACAGACGCAACGCTCACTCGTAACGATTGTGCTCGAATCCTCCGCGTGTCTGTCCGGAGCGTGGGACGCCTAATTGCTAACGGCAAGCTCGCGGCCTTTAAGTTGTCAGCGACCCAACAAGGCAGAGTAAGGATCCCTGCGGACGCGTTGGCCGAATTTGTCAGATCGCGGAGATCCTGAGCACCCAAAAAGACAAGGCCACCCCGGTTTCCGAGAGAGAGAGGGGCGGCCCAAGTAAGAAAGACAAGTGCAGGATACACCTGTTCTCTCTCCATCGCAACGGATCGAGGAAGATCGCCAATCCGCGGACCCCGTGGAGCTCGTCCTTTCGCGACTGCCCGGCTTTTCCAAGGCGGGCAACGAATGGGTGGCGACCTGCCCGGTCCACAAAGATTCAAAGCCGTCGCTAGCGATCGCGCGCGGCAAGGACGGGCGAGCCCTCCTACATTGCTTCGCCGGGTGTCCCGTCGAAGCGATCGTCGCCGCCCTCGGGCTCCAGAAGCCCGATCTGTTTGCTGATCGTCCCGCGCCGCAGAACGGCGCCGGCCGGATCCGACGCTGGCCGATCGTGGACGCCACCGGGGAGACGGTCGCCATCCACGTTCGGCGTGACAGTCCCGAGGGGAAAAAGTTTCACTGGGAGCGGCCGGACGGCCAGAAGGGGCTCGGCGGGATCCGGACGCGGGATTTGCCACTCTACGGTTTGCCGAAAGTCATCGCCGCGGCGGTCGAGACTCCCATCGTTCTCGCCGAAGGAGAGAAGGCCGCGGACTCCTTGATCGAGGCCGGGCTCCTCGCGGTCGGTTCGGTGACGGGCGCGGGCGGGACTCCGTCTGACGAATCGCTGCGCCCGCTCATGGGCCGGCCCATCGTCCTCTGGCCGGATAGTGACGATCCTGGCCGTGAGCATATGGCCCGCATAGCTCGCCGGCTCCGGGGACTTGGAGTGGGTTTTCTTCGATGGGTCGAGATCCGCGACGCGAAAGCGGGCGACGACTCGGCAGACGTGCCGCCGGACAAGCGGCGTGAGGCCATCGAGGCGGCAAGACCCTGGGAAGACGTGCGGGGCGCCGAGGCGGGGGACGAGGACGGCGTCCGGGTCGAGCCCGGCCAGGAGCCCGACGACTTCCAGGCTTTCGGAAGCGAGATGTGGTTTGGCCGCCGAATCGTCGCGGAGCACGGCGACGATCTGCGGTACGTCCAAACGTGGAAGAAGTGGCTGATGTTCGACGAGGCATCCGGGCGATGGGTTGAAGACGAAGGCGCGGTTTGGCGAGCGGCGAAGAAGACCGCCCGCGACTTGCTCCGTGAAGCGGAGGGGAAGCTCGCGACGGCCCGCGCGACCGGCGACAAGAGCGACATCGACAAGGCGAAGGAGTGGATCCAGGCCGCGAGGCGGTTCTTCGCCCGGACTCCGCTCGCAAACGCGGTTGCGCTCGCGTCGAGCGAGCCCGAGGTCCAGGCGACCGCCGACCAGTGGGACGCGGACCCCTACCTCTTCGCCGTCGGCGGGGGGAGAGTGGTCGAGCTCCGCGCGGGGACCGCGCGAGCGGCGCGGCGCGAGGACTCTCTTACGAAAGGGACCGACGTCCCTTTCGACCCGCACGCGAAGGCGCCGACCTGGGACCGGTTCCTCGCGCGTGTTCTCCCCGAGCCGGGGATCCGCACCTACGTCCAGCGGTTCGTAGGCTACAGCGCCATCGGCGAAATCCGGGAACACGTGCTTCTCATCTTCCACGGCGGCGGGCGCAACGGAAAAGGGACGTTCACCGAAACGGTCGGGCGCGTGATGGGCGCGTACGCGACCGTCATCCCGGTCGCGGTGCTCCTCGAATCTCGCGGCGACCGCCACCCCACCGAGCTCGCCGACCTCTGCGGCCGAAGGCTGGTGACGTGCAGCGAAGCCCCGGAGAGCGGCAGGTTGTCCGAAGAGCGCGTGAAGTCGCTGACGGGGGGCGACCGAATCAAAGCGAGACGCATGCGCGAAGACTTCTGGTACTTCGTCCCGGCCCACAAGATCATCCTCGCGACGAACCACCGGCCGAGGATCACCGGGGGCGACCTGGGCATCTGGCGGAGGGTTCGGCTCGTTCCATGGGAAGTCACCATCGCCGAGGACGAGGAGGACGTCGAACTCCCGGCGAAACTTCGCGCCGAGGCGCCGGGAATCCTCGCCTGGATCGTCGCCGGCGCGGTCGAGTACCTCCGCGACGGGCTCCGACCACCAAAGACGGTCCGGGACGCGACGGCCGCCTACCGCGAGGCCGAGGACGTGCTGGGCGAGTTCCTCGTCGAGCACGTCGTCGAGTCCCCGGGGGCGTTCTTGGCGACGAAGCCGCTCCATGCCCGCTTCCTCGAATGGGCGGCTGAGGCCGGGATCCCCGAGCCCTGGGGGCAACGAACCCTAACCCGAAAACTGAAAGACCGCGGGTGGAAATACTCCACGTCGCCGCGGGGGTGGCCTGGAATGTCGCTCAAGCCCCCGCGTTCGGAACGCGAAACTCCGGTTGATTTCAAAGTTGAGTCCTCGCGTAAGAGCTCATACGGAAATCCGCGTTCGGAACGCGGGCACTCGAAGGCGGACCCCTACGACCCCGAGCGCCAAGCGATCCAAGAATACGAGGCCGAGGAGGCCGAAGATCGCGGGAGGGGCGGCCCGTGACGGGCTTGCGTGGCGGTTGCGGGGCGCGCGGGGTGCGGCTACAGCAGCGCGACGCGCCGTGTCATGCCTCCTCGCGGTGCGAGAATCTTCCCTATTCGCGGCGGGAGCGACTCAAGTCCCGCGGGTGGGGGCTGGCGCTAGATCGCTCTCTCCCCCTCCGGCGTCGCCTGACGGGTGCCCGGATGATCCTCGCGGCGTGGTGGTTTCGATCCGTCGAGGCTAGGGCCGGGCGTTGGCATCCCGGGTTCCCGGCCTATGCCGGCGCGATCGTCCGAGGCGAGACGGGACAGAGGTTCCCGCCCGAAGTCCTGGAGGCCCTCAAGCGGCAGTATCGGCCCATGGCGGGGGTCTCGATCCTATGGGGATCGTACTGGTTTCCCCCGGGCAGTCGAGGCTGGCGAGAGGTTCAGAAAATGGCAACTAGGAGGGTGGCGAGATGGCGAAGGTAAGAGGGAAGCCGGGGCGACCGCCTGGCCCGCCCTCGCGGCGGCTCTGTACTCGGGTGGCTGAAGGCACCTGGGATCATGCGCGGAGGGGCGTGGAATCGGAGCCCGTTTCCCGCACGATCGCCCTCGCCCTCGGCCTTCTCGGGGAGGCAAGGGCAAACGGTGGCCGGGTCCAGGAGGTCCGCGATCCGCCTACTCCCCTCGATGTGCTAGTTAGGTTGCTCTCGCCCCGGGGCGCAACCGCCCTCATCTCCAAGATCGTCGAGACCGGAGGCGAACCCGCCGAGGTCCTTGAGGCCGGGCTCCTCTTGCTCGGGGAGGGTGGCGGGCTTCGCCGGTTCCAGGAATGGAAGAGGTCCGGTATCCTCGGACTCCCCGCCGATCCGGTCGAGGCTGAGCGGGTCCTCGACGCTCGGCAGGCGGAAAAGATGGAGAGGCTCCGGGCGGAGAGGGTGGAGCGAGAGGCGCGAGAGGCGGAGGCGGCGGAGTTCGCGGCAAAACGTACGCGGGAAACCGAGGCCGAACAAAAGGCCCTCCGCCATCTCCGCGAGGCTCAAAGGGAATCCGACGCAAGAAACGCGCGCGAAGCGTTCGAGAGGGAGGCCCGAGAGCGGATGGCGCGAGAATAGTGACGCCGAATATCCAGAGGGGACAGGGAGGGACGGACCTATGGGCCTAAGAGGGTCGATCGCACACGCGGGAAAAGGTTCTTTCACTCGCCCCGGGCGAAATCGCCCACAACGCCCATCTACCCCAAAACATGAAAGCGGACCCGCCATGACCAATATCCAGAACCCCCTCCCATTCGACCCGGACCCCCTCGCCCGACTTCGCGGCCGAGGTCTCGGCGATCGAGAGAGTCACCCGGGAAGCAGAGGCGCCCGTCCTAGCGCTCCCGGAGGCGATGGAGGCGCCGTATGGCTGTCTTGTCCCCTGGAGGTCCTCGCGGCCCTCCCCCTGACCGAAAAATTTTTCAGAAAATGTTGCGGAGGCCCTTGACAGCAGAGTAAACGGTCCGTATACTTGGGGCGGACCTGGAAAAGGAGAGAGAGATGAACGCGATCGAGAGGGTGACGGGCGAGGCGGTCGAGGTCGGGGGCGCGGGCCGGGATCTGGTGGGCGCATTCGTGGGGGCGAAGCGGTCGCGGGAGACGCGCGCGGCCTATCTCGCGGACCTGCGGGCGCTGGCGGCTCACCTGGGCGGGCGCGAGGCGCTCGGCACGGCGACGGTCGCGGGAATCGTCGCGTGGCGGGATGACATGCTCGCTCGCGGGCTCTCCCCGGCGACGGTGGGCCGGCGGCTCTCGGCGGCTCGCACCTTCTACGGGTTCGCTGTGGCCGAGGGGCTCCGGCCCTCGAATCCGGCCCTTCACGTCGAAGGGCCGGCGGTCGAGGCGGCGCGGGCTCGCGCTCCCTGGGTCGAGGCCCCGGACGCAAGGCGAATCCTGGAGGTCCCCGATACGTCTACGGTCCGTGGACTCCGGGACCGCGCTATCCTGGGTCTCCTCTTCCGGCTCGGGCTCCGGCGCGGTGAGGTCGCGGGACTGACGCGGGGGCAGGTTCGCCAGGAGGCGGACGGGCTCCGGCTGGTGGTCCACGGCAAGGGTGGCAAGACGCGGGAGCTCGTGTTGAACGGCGAGGGACGGATCCTGCTGTCCTGGGTCGAGCGGGCCGGACTGCTCGACGCTCCGGCGGACGCGCTCATGTTCGCGTCCCCGAGGAATCCCGCTCGCGCGCTCTCCGGTCGCCAGCTCGCCAACATCGTTCGGGACGCGGCCCGGGCCGCTGGCGTCGAGGTCCAGGGTGGGGACTCGCTCTCCCCCCACGGCGCAAGACGGACGTTCGCAACCCGCGCGCTCGACACGGGGGCGACCATGGAGGCCCTCCGGCGCGCGATGGGACACGCGAGCGTAGCAACGACTTCCCGCTACGACCGGCGGGCCGACGCGGATTTGGTGGTTTCGTACTGACGCGGCCTGTACGGCCCGCTCCACGGGCCGTAGACTAGGCCCGAACCGGAAAGATAGAGGGTTCGAACACGACGGGCGAGGAAAGGAAAGCGACATGGGAGCGGTGAACGTACAGACGATCCTTGACCGGCTCGCGGCGGCCGAGGCGCTGGCCCGCAAACTGGAGCGGCGGCTGCAAACGTGGGTGGCTCTGACGCTCTCGGGCGGCGTGCTGGCCACGGTGGCGCTGGCGCTGTGGATCCTGCTGGCGACCGGCGGCGAGGTCGAAGATACGACCGTGACGGAGGAACGGTTGGCGGCGCCGGAGGCCAAGGCGGCAAGTCCCCCGGACGTGGTGACGGCGCGGGCCTTCGTTGTCGTTGACGACAAGGGGAAGCCGCGTGCCGAGTTGACCGTGCGCGAGTATGGGCCGGCGCTGGCGCTCTTGGACGCGGCGGGGTGGCGTCGCGCCATGTTGAGCGTGGACGAGCGCGGGCCGGTGCTGTTCCTCTCCGACGTAGAGGAGGCGAATGCCGCCATGTTGAGCGTGTGCGAGCACCGGCCGGCGCTGGCGCTCTTCGACGCGGGGGGCGTCCGGCGTGCCGAGGTGGCTGTGTTGGGGGACGTGCCGTCCCTGCGGCTCTACGACGCGGCGGGGAAGGCGGGGGCCGAGTTGGACGCGGGCGAGAGCGGGCCGGCGCTGCAGCTCTACGGCGCGGCGGGGAAGACGGGCGCCGAGTTGAGCGTGCTCGCCGACAGACCGTACCTGCTCTTCGCGGACGCGGCGGGGAAGACGCGCGCCGGGGTGGGCTTGGCCGAGGACGGGCCGGCGCTGCAGCTCTGCGACGCGGTGGGGGTGCCTCGCGCCGAGCTGCACGTGCACGCGGACGGCGCCCGCATGCGGATCTTCGACGCGGCGGGGAAGGCGCGCGCCGGGGTGGGCATGACCGAGGACGGGCCGGTGCTGGGGCTCTACGACGCGCGGGGGAAGACTCGCGCGGCGTTGGGCGCGGGCGAGGCCGGGCCGTTCCTGTCTCTCTACGACGCGGCGGGGGGGCGGCGCGCCACGGTGGGCGCTGAGGAAAGCGTCGCCCCCGACGGGAGGCAGACGATCTATCCAGAATCGACCGTGACCCTGTGGGGCGCCGACGGAAATCTGCTCTGGCAATCTCCCCGCTCGCGTTGATGAAGGGGGCGACGGTCCGGCGACTTCCTGAAATCTCTATTACAGGAAATGAAATGGAGGGTGGCGGGATGGCGAGGGGGGGCTCGAAGGGCAAGGATGACGGGACGCTTGCGGACCGGCTGGATGGCCTGACCGAGCGCACCGTAACACTCTCGACGCGGCTCTCGGAGGTAGAGGGGGAGGCGGTCCGGGCTGCCGGGGCGGCCCTGGGGCTGTCCACGTCCACCTATCTCCGCGCGGCGGCCCTCTCGCTCGCGGCGCGGGTGGGGGTGGCGCCGGGCGGCTCGGAGGGGTTTGCGGCTCGGGTGCGGGAGCTCGCGGCCGAGGTCCTCGGGGCCGGCTTCCCGACCGTCCCCGTGGCGGCGCGTGAAGAGGCAATCCGCGCGGCGCTCGCGCCGGCGAGGAAGGGGCGGACGCGATGAGACCGGGTGTAGTCTGGTCCCGTGACCGCCATTGATCGTTGGCGCGAGGCTCTCCGGGCTTCCGGTCCGCTCCCCGGCCGGACGGTCGCGGCCCTCCCCTCCTCTTCCGCCCCGACGACTTCCCGCGAAGTCCTCGGGGCCATGGCGATCAAACTCGACAAGCGGCGCCCTCCGCTCCGCCGGCGCGATCCGGCGAAGGGACCAGAGGTCCGGTTGACGATCCGGCTCGGGGTGGAGCTCGTCGAGCGGATCGTGGCGGAGGCAACCCGGCGAAATGTGTCGAGGTCGGAATCGTTCCGGCTCGCGGTCTCGAAGGGGCTCGATGCGCTCGCCCGGGCGCGGGAGGAACTGGACCGAACGGGCGCCTAAGATTTTGAAGGCGTTTCCGTTTTGTGACGGTCGGTCGGTCGGGGCTACCCTACTCCTCGCGCCACGTGCAACAATCGGCCGCGGGGCTCCCTCCTCAAGCGGCTGCATCATCGGGGCTTCTTGGGCCTTCTCCGAGGCATCCTCTTCGGCGACGCAAGCGTCAGCGCCATCTTCTTCAGTTCGGCCCTCTCCCGGATTTCGGAGAGGTCTTGTTCGAGATACCAGAGTGGATCCTGCCTGCGCACCTTCATGCGTAGTTCCAAGAGCTCATCGTGCCGGCGCTTCCGGTACGCTGCCTGGCGACACTGCCCGGAGCAGTATGTTTGCCCCCTCCGGGACGCCGTGAACCGGACGCGGCACCATGCGCACTTGGGGTGCCCCTTCCTTCGCCTTCGCACGGCGTAATAATACACTTTCGCGTAACGCTACGCGAAACGAGGCGAGACCCGTACGACCTACTTGGCCCCCACGGCGCGACAGCGATGCACCCGCTATCGGTGATGCCACCAAATCATCACCTTCGCATGGACGATTGCAGCAAGGCCAGGGATGGCGAGCGTCAGCCCCCCGATAAGTGGGCCGTTCGCCGAGGAGCTAGTAGGCGGGGCGTACAATCCAGAGAAGACGAGAAAGTCGCCGACGAAGAACAGCGAGTACCCCCAGAGAAGTTGCACCTTCCAACGTTTGCCGGTCAACTCGATCGTCTTGACGCTTGACGATCCCTGGCCGGCCATTCCTTGGATTGGGTGACCGCAACGGGGACATGCCGCCGCAAAGGAGGACACCATCCCCTTGCACGCCGGGCACGCGATCAGCTCCGGGACAGTGTCACAGGAAGCCAGGGGAGGCGCTGGCAAACGGCCCGGGGGGGTAGTGGCAAGCGGCCGAGGCACCGTGATGCTGGACCGGCACCCCGGGCAGGTTCCGGAGACTCCGGCCCGCTCGTCTCCCACCGAGAGGTCCTTCCCGCACTTCGGGCACTCGAAGCGGATCATGCTCTCATTCGGTCTTGAAGGAGTCGAAGACGCGGGAGGCGAAGTCTCTCTCCTCATCGGAGAAGAAGCTGCCGCTGGTAATCGCGACGGCCAGGGTCCACCCTCTGTGCTCGAAGAAGCAGTTCCTACTGATGACCTCCCGGCCATCCTTCTTGCCGATGCAGTTCACCGCGACGGCACCCCTTCCCGCGAAGATGGTTGGCGTTGGACCCCAGACTTCGTAGCCTCTTCCCTCCGGTGCCTCCCGGTATGTGGTCGCGAAGTCTGTTGCAAAGTCCCGTGCGGACAAGACACGGGCGTCCATGGCGTTGACGAGAACGTATGCATAGTCACTCGCAGCGTCCCTGGGCTTGAAGATGAGACGGTGGGTGCGGTCTGTTGTCTTCTGGGCTTCGCAAACCCACGTCGGCGGATACGCGATTCGGATCCCCAGTTCCGCGTTTCGGTAGACCGTCCATCCCTCGTTGCCCGGGTCGGCGCCAGGGGCCTTCGCGCTGAACGGCGAGGGGCGAATCCTGGGGAGGGGCGCTTTGACGCCGGAGTCTTCCCGATCCGGCGCAGGCGGCGCGTCAGCCTCTTGTCTGGAGTCAGCGGCCGGCGCAGGCGGCGCGTCAGCCTCTTGTCTGGAGTCAGCGGCCGGCGCAGGCGGCGCGTCAGCCTCTCGTCTTGAGTCTCCGGCCGGCGCCTGGCTGGCGGGCGCGCCCGCCTCTGCTGTGGAGTCGTTGGCGCTGGCTTGCTCATCTTGACTCCAAGCGGATCGCCGGATTCCATCGAGAGTCATGCCCAAGAGAACGACCACCAGGCAGAGGCCAGCGACGAGCAACCCCCACCAGTAATGGAATCGCGTGTCGGCACGAGAGGCTGACGCGCCCTCGGGTCGATGCAGGGCAACCCGTCTATCGAGTCGCGCGCGGTCCTCCTCGATGGATTCAGGGATGAGGAAGACCAGTCCCAGAAGGCCGAGACCAAAGACGACCACGGCGAGCGACGCGAAGAGAGCGACCGTGACCGGAGTATCCAGAACCACGACGAGGCCGATGAAGACAGTCACCGCCACGAGAGGAGGGGAGCCGAGGGCGAGGGCCAACAGGGTATCGCGCTGCATCCCGCGCACGCCCCTCCGAACGGAGGCGAGGAGGCGGAGGATCTGGGCTTGGACTTGCAGGAGCATGAGGAGAATCCCCCAAGTGAAAAGGGAGCGCAACCGGACCGGCCCCAAAGGGAGGCTCGCCAAGAGCCTTTCATCGAAGCACGACCCAGGCGGCGCTCCCCAAGATGGGGAGCAACCGTCAGGCGTGCACGCTCGATGAATGGAGGTTGGCGATTTCCCTTTGGGCGTGCGGCCGAACGTCGCTTGCGAACTTGTCGGAGAAATCCTAGCAGAGGTGGGCCACGTCGGCGAGGGTTTCCCGTCCTCCGAAAAGTCGATCGAGGCGGAATCGAGGGTCCCATTTTGGGTCCCACGGCCATTTACGCCAGAAAACTGCAAGGGCCACGGCGTCGTAAGTCTCCGTGGCCCTTTGACTTCCTGGTCGGGGCGAGAGGATTTGAACCTCCGACCTCTTGAACCCCATTCAAGCGCGCTACCAAACTGCGCCACGCCCCGCCGACGCGGGAAGTATAGCGACGGCGGCGCGAAGGGGACAAGGGTTTTCGGGGACCGGTGGCAGAGGAGGAGAAATTCCAGAAAAGATCAGACGGGGCCCGCGACCCGAGCGATTCATACAGGAGATGGTTTCGGGAATGGGAAGGCCGGGCCGGAGTGGCCTCCCTCCCGCGCATCGCTTGCCAGCATAGGGAATGGGAAAGCAGGAGCTCGGGGCTGGCGGCGGGCGCGAGGGGGTCGCTTCTCCGGGCCGGTCTTTTTCTTGCTGCCGGTTCGAGCGCGCGGGGTCTCACACGGACGCGCACAGGGTAGCTACCCGCCGGATGGCACGACCTCGGCCTCGGTCTGAAGCGGCCGCATCATGAGGTCGAGCACCGCTTGGCGAGGGTCCTTGTCGTTGAAAAGGACCTCGTAGGCCTGCTCGGTGATGGGCATCTCGATGCCGGAGCGGCGGGCGAGGGCGCGGGTCGAGAGGGTGGTTTTCACGCCCTCCGCCACCATGGAGGTTTCGGCGAGGATCTGCGAGAGCTTCTTGCCCTTGGCGATCTGGAGGCCAACGGCGCGGTTCCGACCGAAGGGCGAGACGCAGGTCGTGATGAGGTCGCCCATCCCGGCGAGCCCGGCGAAGGTCTCGCGGCGGGCCCCCATGGCGACTCCCAGGCGCGCGATCTCGGCGAGGCCGCGCGTCAGGAGGGCCGACTTGGCGTTGTCGCCGTAGCCCAGGCCGTCGGAGGCTCCAGCGGCGAGCGCGATCACGTTCTTCAGCGCCCCGGCGAGCTCGACCCCGAGCACGTCGGTGTTGGTGTAGACGCGAAAGCGCTTCGTGCTGAACGTCTCCTGAATAGCGAGCGCGAGCGAGGAGTCGCGCGAGGCCACGACAACCGTCGTCGGCTGCCCGCGCGCGACTTCCTCGGCGTGGCTGGGGCCGGAGAGGACGGCATAGGAACGCCCGGCCCCGAAGAGCTGGGCGAGGACCTGCGTGGGAAGGAGAAGCGTGTCGTTCTCGATCCCCTTGGAAAGCGAGACGACGGGGGCGGGGGAAGTGACCCTGGACGCCAGGCCGGCGAGGGCGGGCCGGATGTGCTGCGTCGGGACGCCGCAGACGAGGAGCTCCGTGTCCCGGGTCGCCTCGGAGATGTCGGCGAGGAGCCGGACGGAATCGGGGATCTTGATGCCGGGGAGATACCGTTCGTTCACCCGAGACGAGAGGAGGGTCTCGACGAACTCGGGCCGCCGCCCCCAGAGGCGAACGTCGAATCCCTTGCCGTCGAGAAGGAGCGCGATGGCGGTTCCCCACCCGCCGGTCCCGAGGACGGCGATAGATCGCTTGGCCATTTGGCTTCTCCGTGGCGAGCCGGAGCGCGCATGCGCGACCCCGGACATGGAAGAGCAGGATCTTACTACCGGGGGTCCAAAGCTTGATACAGGAGACACGGCCGAGACGCGCGGGGAACAACGCCCGGAAGGTCCGCGCCCGCAGGTATTTGCGACATGGCAGGGAGCCAAGGCGAACCGTGGGGGGGAAAAAAACGACACCAGGAGGGAAGAAATGTGTCGATGGGAGCGACATATTGTTACTCGACGCGACCTGCAAGTTGGCGCCGGACGCGGCGGGTGACAGTTCTTTCTTGTTGACGGTGCAGGAGTTGGCTATAGTCGGCGCTTCCATGGGGGCCCGCGTGGCGCCACGGCACGGGGCTTGCGAAGACTCAGGTCGCCTGTCCCCCGACACGGTGAACGCGGGCAACGAGAACAGAGAGAGGTCATGGAACAGAGCCTGACGCCGACCGAGAAGTGGACTCGCTTTCTGGTATGGGGACTAGTCGGCTACCTGGCGTCGTTCGTCGTCCTGAACTTCGCCTTCATTCTGAATCTGTAAGAGCTCGATCTCGTCGGCGACCCGACGGGCAACCGCTTCCGGCGGAGGGCCCGCCGGAACACGGATCGCGCCGAGAGCCCGGTACGCGGGCTCCCGAGCGGCGAAGAGCCCTTCGAGCTCCGTGATTGCGTCCGTCCCCAAGAGGGCGGGACGGGTCGAGGCCGTGGCGGGGTCGGCCGCAAGGCGGCCGCGAAGGACGTCGAGAGGCGTGTCGAGCCAGATGAGAGTTCCGCGCTCCCGGAGGACGCGGACGTTCTCGGGATAAAGGACCGCGCCGCCTCCGAGCGCGATCACGGCGGAAGGACGCGACCCCGCGGCCTCGCGCACGGCGAGGGCCTCCCGCTCTCGGAAGCCGCCCTCCCCTTCCAGCGCGAAGATCTCGGCAGTCGAGCGCCCCGCTTCCTCCTCGATCCGGCGATCCGTGTCGAGGAACGGCCGGCCAAGCCACGAGGCGAGGAGCGCGCCGACCGTCGACTTCCCCGAGCCGCGGAAGCCGAAAAGCACGACGTGGCGCTCGAAAGAGGCGAGCCTCCGGGCGCGCTCCCGATCGAAGGCTCCGCGAAGGACCCCCAGGGCCGCGTCCCGCCCGGTCCACCGGCAGAGCTGCCCCGCGGCCTGCGCGAGGAACATCTCGTCGCCGGTGACGACCGAGAGCCCCGCGCCTTCCGCTTCCCGCACGAGCCGCGTCCGGAGCGGCCGGTAGACGGTCTCGAAGACGAGGGCGCCCCGGGGCAGGCGATCCGCGGGGATGGGCGTCTCGCCCGCGAGCCAGGGCGCCATGCCGAGCGGTGTCGCGTTGACGATGGCCGCGAACTCTCCCGGCGCGAGGGAGAGCCTCGCCTCCCAGTCGAGGACCGCCGCCCCGAGGGGGACCTCACGGGCGAGGGCCTCGCCGCGCTCGCGGTTCCGGGAGGAGATCGTGACGCGCGCTCCGGACCAGGTCGCCACGTGCGCGGCGGCCCGCGCCGCCCCTCCCGCGCCCAGGACGAGAACGCTCCGGCCCTTGAGCGAGCCGAGAGCCCGCTTGAGCGGCCCGACGATGCCAAGGACGTCGGTGTTCGCGCCGACCCAACCGTCCCCCGACAGCGTGAGCGTGTTCACGGCGCCGATCGGGCGCGCCTCGGGTTCCAGCCGATCGGCGAGCCGGAAGGCTTCCTCTTTCAAGGGTATCGTCACGCTGAAGGCGCGGATGCCCAGCGGTCCCGCGACCGCGAGGGCCTCGGCCATCGAGTCGGTCTCGAGCGGCAGGTAGAGCCGCGGGAGCCCCATCGAGGTGAAGGCCGCGTTGTGGACCGCGGGACCCAGGCTCGTGAGCGCCGGACTGCCTGCGAGGGCGGCGAGCTCCTCGGGCGGCCGGTCTAGCGGGAGGCCGTAGACCTCCGCGAGTGTCCGCCAGTCGAGCTGCCCGGGCGCCGCCGCTTCGGAAGGCGTCCGCGCGGCGTAGGTCCAGAGCGAACCCCTGGAGGGACCGAGGATCCGCGTGGGGATCCCCTTGGGTCCCATCGCCAGCGCGACGATCGGCGTCTTGGCGCCGGCGAGGAGGTCGAACACGGCGAGAGAGTCCGCGAGGCGGTTTGCGGTGACGGCGATCTTCACGGCGTCGGCGCCCGATTTCGCCATCTCGCGAGCGAGTCCCGGCAGGTCCGGCGGGACGCCCCGGAAATCGTGCCGGCTGACCAGGAGGCGCGTCCCGGGTCTCCTGACGAGACGATCTTCGTAACCCCACTCGACGTCCACCCACTCGGCGCCCCGATCGATCGCTCGCTGGAGGAGCGCGAGCCGCGACGGGTGGTCCCCTTTCCATCCTCCCCCCTCCTCTGCCGCGCGGCAGGTGACGAGGACCGGAAGCGGCCGCCCGGCGAGGAGGGGCTCCGGATCGGGATCGGTAAGGAGGTCGAGCCGGAGCTCCGCCATCGCGACCTTTCCCTCGAGCGCCGCAAGAGCTTCCCGCACCTCGGCGGGGCTCCCCCTCGCGATCGTGACGCAGATCATCCCCGACCGAGAAGTCGCTCGAGCTCCGGCGCGGCTTCGTGCGGGAAAGAGGCCTTCCGGCGCGCCACGGAGAGCGTCTCCCGTCCCATCGCGAGGTAGAGCGGTTCGAGGTCGGGGAGCGACGCCCGGATCGCCCCGAGATGGGCGGCTACCGTGGAAACGTCCCCGCGCGCGATCGGCCCGGTGAGCGCCTCCACGGGACCGAGACGCGCGACGTTGGCGAGCGTGCCCTGGACGAGCGGGAGAAGAGCCGGGACGACCTCCTCCCGAGGGAGACCCGCTGACTCGCCGAGTCGGACGGCCGCCCCGAGGAGCGCGACGAGGAAGTTCGAGGCGACGGACGCCGCGGCGTGATAGAGCGGCTTCCCGTCCGTCGAGATCCGGACGGGACGGCCGCCGAGATCCAGGACGACCTGTTCGAGCACCGCGAGCGCGCGTTCGTCCCCCTCCAGAGCCCAGGTGACGCCGGCGAGGCGCTCCACGGCCTCCTCCGGTCGGGCGAAGCTCTGGAGGGGATGGGCGCTCGCGATCGCGGGATGGCCAGGTCCGTTCCGGACATACTCCAGGACGCGGCTCGAGAGGAGCCCGCTCGTGTGGGCGACCACGGCGCCGGGGCGGAGGCGCGAGTAGACGAGGGCCGCCTCCACATAGGGAATGGCGCGGTCGGGGGTCGTGACCAGGATGAGCTCCGCAGACTCCGCGGCGGGGATGGCCGGGAGGACCTGACCCGAGCCGATGAAGGCGACCGCCGCGCGCGCTGACTCCTCGCGGAGTCCGGAGACGGCGACGACGGGATACCCCGCCTGGAAGAGCAGCCGTCCGAGCGTCTGCCCCACCCTCCCCGGACCGATGATCGCGACGTCGGGCTTCACGCCGGCATCATCGCCTCCGGGACCCACGAGGTCGAGAGCGTGTGGACACGATGGACCGACCGAACCTCCGGCCACTCCGATACTTTCCCCGCGAGCAGGGTCGAGGCCTCCTCGTCCGCGGGGAAGAGCGCGAAGGCGGAGCCCGAACCCGCAAGGAGGACCGGACATCCTCCCGCTCCGGCGAGCCGGTCGCGGAGTCGCGCGGCCTCGGGGAAGAGCGAGAGGACGACATCCTCCAGCCGGTTCGAACGCTCCCCTTCGAACCGCCAGATGCCGGCGACGCGCCGAACGGGTGCCGCGCGGCGCGGGCCGCCGAGGGCCCGTGCGGCGTGCTCGTAGACGAGGGACGTGGGGGTCGACCAGACAGGTACGACCACGAGGACGGGCGCGGGCGGTGGCGGGAGGAGCGGGATGACGGCCTCCCCGCGGCCGCGAGCGAAGGCCGTCGGGCCCGCGAGGAAGGCGGGGACGTCGGAGCCGAGTTCCGCCGCGAGCTCCGCGAGGTCGTCGGGGGGGAGTTCCGTTTCGTATACCTGGTCGAGCGCGGCGAGGGTCGAGGCCGCGTCGCTCGAGCCTCCGCCCAGCCCGGCGCCGGCCGGGATCCGCTTCTCGAGATGGACGGCGATCGCGAGCTCGACGCCCGTGGCGCCGGCGAACGCCCGAGCGGCTCGCACGACCAGGTTTCCTTCGCCCGCCGGAAGCGAGGGGTCCGAGCACGAAAAAGCGAGCCCACGCGGACCGGGTTCGATCTCGATCCGGTCGCAGAGCGAGATCGCCTGGACGACCGTTTCGATCGCGTGGTAGCCGTCCTCGCGCCGCGCAAGAAGCTCCAAGAAGAGGTTGATCTTCGCGGGGGCAAGGACCTCGAAGGGTCGCCAGGACATCAGGGAGCGACGAACTCGTTGTCGATGAGGCGGGTCTTTCCGACGAAAGCCGCGACCGCGACGAGGGTTTTCCCGGCGATCCGGGAGACGGGCGCCAGAGACCCGGGATCGACGAGCTCGATGTAGTCGGTGCGGAGGCCCGGCTTCCCCTCGTAGAGGGCCCGCATCGCGCCCTGGATCTGCGCGGCGTCGGACTCGCCTCTCTTGACGAGGTCTCGCGCCAACGCGAGCGACCGCCAGAGGACGAGAGCGGTCTCCCGCTCCGCGGGCGAGAGGTACTTGTTGCGCGAGGACATGGCGAGGCCGTCGGGCTCCCGGACCGTCGGGCAGACGACGAACTCCAGTGGGAAATCGAGATCCCGGGCGAGCCGGGCGAGCACGGCGACCTGCTGGCAGTCCTTCTGGCCGAAGTAGGCGCGGTCGGGACTCGCGAGGTTGAAGAGCTTCGCGACGACGGTGCACACGCCGCGAAAGTGGCCGGGGCGGCTCGCCCCGCAGAGGTTCGATGCGAGGGCGTCGGGGATGACGTAGGTCGAGAAGTCGGGCGCGTACATCTGGTCGTCGCTCGTGTGGAAGACGGCGTCCACGCCCGCGCCGGCGCAGAGGTCGAGGTCGCCGGCGAGGTCGCGCGGATAGGCCGCGAAGTCCTCGCTCGGACCGAACTGCAGGGGGTTGACGTAGATCGAGACCACCACGCGGTCGTTCTCGGACCGGGCGCGCCGCATCAGGGAGGCGTGTCCCTCGTGGAGGTAGCCCATCGTGGGAACGAGGCCGATCGTCTTTCCGCCCCTCTTCTCCCGGACGACCCACTCCCGGAGGGTGCGCTTGGTCTCGAGGAGCAGGGGGCGCGTCGAGCTAGGGTGCATGGGGGACTCTCTCGGTCGAGATCCAGGGGACGGCGCGCGTCCAGCCTCCTGAGCGCCGGAGCTCTTCGATCATTCCGGCGGGCGTGAGGCCGAGCACCGGATGGCTCCAGTCCGGGGCGACCTCGGCGAGCGGGGC
>JACQVV010000499.1 GCA_016209595.1 Planctomycetota bacterium | reverse complement strand
GGGCGGGGGTCTATCCCCCGCCGCACCAGGGCCGGGATAAACCCGGCCCCTACTGGCCGGGGTCGCGCGACCCGAGATAGAATGCCATCCATGGCGGCGAAGAGTCCCTTTCCCGGGATGGACCCCTACCTGGAGGCGCACTGGCGGGACGTCCACGCGAGGCTCGTGTTCCTCATCTCCGAATCGCTCCAGCCCCGGCTGCCGGCCGACCTGAGGGCGCGCGTCGAGGAGCGGGTCTTCCGTCGAGGGGCCGGAGGGCCCGCTGCGCGCGGTCTTCCCGGATGTCCGGATCGTGGAAGTGCCGCGGAAGCGCCCGGGCGGACCGGCGCGGGAATGGGCGGGGACCGCGATTGCCGAGCCCCTCGTCCTCTACCTCGAGACCGAACCGGTCACAGAGACTTACCTGGAGATCATCGAGGTGGGCTCGGGGAGGCGCGTCGTCACCGTGATAGAGATCCTCTTCCCCTCCAATAAAGCCCCGGGGGCGGGGCGCGAGGCCTATGTCAAGAAGCAGCGGGAGGTCCTCGCCGCCCGGTCGAACCTGGTCGAGATCGACCTCCTGCGCGGCGGAGACCCTGTCCTCCCGGTGCCCCGGCATCTCATCCCGCCCAGCCACCGGACGCCATACCTCGTCTCGGTCCGCCGCGGCGCCCGGCCGGACCTCGTCTGGATCTACCGGGCCCCCCTCGCCGAACGCCTGCCCGCAATCCTCGTTCCCCTCCGCGAGACCGACGACGACGTCCCGCTCGACCTCCAGGCCGTCCTCGACCGGGCCTACGAATCCGGCGCCTACGACGACCTCGACTACCGGGCCGCGCTCGACCCGCCGCTCGACGGGGCCGACGCGACCTGGGCCGACTCCGTCCTCTCCGGAGCCGGTCGGCGCCGAGCCAGTGACCCGTGACCAGTGGTCGGTGTTTTTTCACTGGCCACGGGCCACTGACTAGGGGCCGGATTCCGCTTTACGTTCCTCGATCCGGTGGCTAGAATCCATCCTTCCGATCCGAGACAATGGGAGGATCTCTGGAGATGTCGACAAGGCACGCAGCCCTCCTCGTCCTTCTCGCCTGCGCCGCGGCATGCGAGTCCGAGCCGCCGGTGCGCTACGATGGGCCGACGGACGAGTGGCTCGCCCAGTCCCGCGTTCCGCAGAAATACGGGCCGTACCTGGAGAGGATGACGAGCGAGGAGCGCGTCGCGTTCCACCGCCTGACGAGCGACGGCCAGCGGGATCTCTTCATCGAGGAGCACGGGATCGCGGTCCGCAAGATGCTCGACGAGCTCCTCCAGGTGGGGATGCCGGCCAACACCGTCCGCCAGGTCCTCGGACCGCCGAAGTACTGGGAGACCCTGCTCCGCGACACGAGCGACGAGACCTGGGTCTACTATCGGTTCAACGGCTTCCGCAGGAGCCGCACCATGGTCTACTTCCGGAACGGCCGCGTCGTGGGCTGGGACTCGTTCCTGGATTAGGACCGCGAGCGTCGCGCCACGGACTGTTGCAGGCGGGAGGCGCTTTTTCCTGAAGCCGGAAGTCTGTAGCCTGAAGCCTGACATGGCCTTCAGCCCTCGAGCCTCCAGCCTCCAGTCTCCAGCCTGAAGTGGACGACTTCCACCTCGAACACTACCTCTTCCGCCTCATCTCGCGGGGGGACTACGCCCGGGCGATGGAGAGCCTGGTCGAGAACATCGACCTGGACATTTTCGTCATTAACCAGGAGGGCGTAATCTACATCTGGAACCGGTCGCTGGAGGATGCCGTGTGCCCCAGGCACGAGGCGATCGGCCGCCACTTCTGGGAAGTCTTCCCGGGTTTCACCGAGGAGTTTCAGGGGAAAGTCTGGGGCGATCGCGTGATGGTGGAGGTGCTGGAAGAGGGGCGGGTGGTCGAGCAGAGCCGCTACCCACAGAAGACACGGGACGGCCAGATCCGCATTTACGACCTCAAGGCGTTCCCGCTCGCCCTGGACGAGAAGCGCTGGGGAGGCGCGGTCGTCGTCCGGCACGACGTCACCGACCGGATCCAACTCGAGGAGCAGCTCGTCCGCACGGCGAGGACGAGCTCGCTCGCGCAGCTCGGAGCGTCCATCGCCCACGAGATCCGCAATCCCTTGAACTCAATTTCCCTAAACCTCCAGCTCATCACCGAGCTCGTCACGGGGCCCGGGGAAGTGCCCCGGCAGGAGCTCGTGGAGACGGCGAAGCTCGTGAAGTCCGAGATCGATCGCCTCAACCGGATCATCAAGGACTTCCTCCAGTTCGCGCGCTCTCCGCAGACCCGCGCCCGCCCGGAGAGCGTGCCGGAGCTCCTCGAGTACTCGAGCCGGCTCCTGGGCGAGGAGGCCCGGCGGAGCGGCGTCCGGATCGTCCTGGAGGTGGACCACGACCTGCCGCCGGTGGAGATTGACCGGGATCAGATCTCGCAGGCCCTGTACAACCTGATGCTCAACTCGATCCAGGAGATGCCCGGCGGGGGGACGCTCGTCGCGGGCGCGCGGCGCGGCCGGGACTTCCTCTCCCTTTACGTGCGGGACACCGGGCCCGGAATCGCCGCCGAGGAGAAGGACCGCCTGTTCGACCTCTTCTACAGCACGAAGGAGGGCGGGACGGGGCTGGGTCTCGCCATCGCCCATCGGATCGTCGAGGGGCACAAGGGCCGGATCGTGGCCGAGAATCACCCCGAGGGAGGCGCGCTCTTCACGATCTACCTGCCGCTTTCGCCGATCCGGGAGCCGGAGGGGAAGCGATGAACGGAAGCTCGGTGCTCGTCGTCGAGGACGACCGGAGCGCGCGCTCCGCGCTGGTCAAGGCCCTCTCCCGGGGGGGGATCCGGGTGCTGGAGGCCGAGA
The DNA here is from genome assembly GCA_016209595.1 of Planctomycetota bacterium. Lineage (GTDB taxonomy): Bacteria > Planctomycetota > JACQVV01 > JACQVV01 > JACQVV01 > JACQVV01. Next base: position 9,300 of record JACQVV010000499.1, on the reverse strand, counting down.
CCGGCGAGAAGGCGCTCGCGGTCCTCGCGGGCGAGAAGGGGATCGCGCTCGTTCTTCTCGACGTCATCCTGCCGGGGATCGACGGCCTGGAGACGCTGGAGCGGATCCGCAGGTCGAACGCGGATGTGGCCGTGATCGTGATGACGGCCTTCGGGACGGTCGAGAAGGCGGTGCGGGCGATGAAGCTCGGGGCGTCCGATTTCCTCGAAAAACCGCTCGATCTCTCCGAGGTGCGCCGGGCCGTCGAGGCGGCCCTGGGAGGCAAGGTGGAGCTGGGGGAGGCGCGCCGGAAGCTCATGGCCTGGGTAGAGGAGGGCGACCGCTTCGACGGGATCATCGGGAGGAGTTCGACGCTGAAGAGGGTCTTCGAGACGATCGTGCAGGTCGCCGGCTCGCGCGCCACGGTCCTCGTGACGGGCGAGACCGGGACCGGGAAGGAGCTCGTCGCCGAGTCGATCCACGCCCACAGCGCACGGCGCGAGAAGCCGCTCGTCAAGGTGAATTGCGCGAGCCTCACGCCCACGCTGATCGAGAGCGAGCTCTTTGGCCACGAGAAGGGGGCGTTCACGGGGGCGGCTCGCCGCCGCGAGGGCCGCTTCGAGATCGCGAGCGGCGGCACGCTCTTCCTCGACGAGGTCTCCGAGATCCCTCCCGAGATCCAGGTGAAACTCCTTCGCGTCCTCCAGGAACGCGAGTTCGAGCGGGTCGGCGGAAACGAGACGGTCCGGGTGGACATCCGTCTCATCTGCGCCACGAACAAGGACCTGGAAAAGGAGGTCGCGGCGGGCAAGTTCCGTGAGGACCTCTTCTACCGGATCAACGTCGTTCCGATCCACCTCCCCCCGCTCCGCAACCGTCGCGAGGACCTGCCCCTCCTCATGGCGCACTTCGTGGAGAAGTACAGCCGCGCGAACGACCGGCAGGTGGCAGGCGTCTCGCCGGAGGCGATGGAGCTTCTCGACCGCTACGACTGGCCGGGGAACATCCGCGAGCTCGAGAACTGCCTGGAGCAGGCCGTCGTCCTCTGCCGCAACGACCGGATCACCCCGGAGCTCCTCCCGCTCAAGATCCGCCAGTCGCAGGGCGCGCGGGACGTGGTCGAGTTTCCCGTGGGGACCGACCTGCGCTCGGTGGAGAAGGAGATGATCCTCCAGACGCTCGCCTACGTCGACGGCAACAAGACGAAGGCCGCGAAGATCCTCGGCATCGGCACGCGAACGCTCTACCGGAAGCTCGAGGAGTACGGGGTTTCGCCGCCGGAGGACGAGGAATCGAAGGGACGGGATTCATGATCGCCGGACGTCCCGCCCGCAGGGCGCGTCCAGTTCGACGCGATCGAGAGCGCCACGACGACGGGGAAGAGCAAGGACAGCAGGGCGCCAAGGACCGGATCGGTCCAGCCTTGCGGTCGGATGAAGGCGATCCGGTAGAGGCCGCGGAGTTCGGCCAGGACCGACCGGACGTCGAAGGGAAAATCCTGGGGCCGGGTTCCGCGACCGGCGCGCACCTCTACTCCACGCGCTCGGGGAAGTAGAACCGCTCGTCTGCGGCGGGCGGCTCGGGCTTCTGCACGGTGGTGGGGGCGCTGAAGCTCGGCGGCGCCTCGGCCTGGGGCACCGGTCCGGCCACGACCGAGAGGATGATGGAGAGGATCATGAGGAAGACCGCCAGGACGAGGAACTGCCGGGTCTGGTCCTCCGCGTATTTCTCCTTCTCGAGCTTGAGCTCCTCCCGGACCGACTCGTGGACCTGGTCGTAGGTCAGGTCGAGCTCCGCGCCGCAGATCTGGCAGTAGATCTGGCCGGTCTTGTTCTCGCTGCCGCACTGAGCACACTTCATGGGTTGCCTCGACGCATGGGGGGCTACTTCCCGGGTCTCGTGGGATACGGCGGCATCTTGTCGGGGGCGGGGACCTCGGGCAGGCCGAACTCCTTCAGGCCCCCCAGGAGGGCATCTAGCTCAGGGCCGCCCCTGGCGTCCCTGAACACATCGATCGTGTGCCACTTGATCTGCCTGCGGAGGGTCTTGAGCCAGTCGTCCTGGACGTACTTGCCCGCATGCTCGTCGTCGAGGAGCAGCCACGCCTTGATGATCTCCTGGTCTCGCTTGTGGATCACCGCCGCGGCCAGGCGAATGTAGGAGAGAGAGACCCAGAGCCAGGCCTTACGCTCGTCGGTCATCCCCTGCTCCTGGCCGAACGTGCGCAGTCCGTCGTTCACTGTCTTCTCCGCCCCGTTGATGAGATCCGTGAGCGCGCGATTGTCCCGCAAGTAGAGGGGGTCGAGCACGACCCTGTTGGCCAGGAAGTAGAGCCGGTTCAGGATGTGTTCGCAGCGCTGGCGTTCCCTGGCCTTGACCTTCTTCAGAGAGTCTCCGGCCTTGCTCAGGAACTCGGTGGCGATCGACCAGGACTGCCGGTTCGTGGCCGCGATGGCGACGGCGTTGCAGAACGGATAGGACTCCTTGTCGAACTCGTGGCGGTTGTCGTCCTTGATTTCGAAGCGGTTCTCGGTCGCCTTGTCGCCGAAGAGGCGCTGGACGATGCGGAAGAAGTCCTCCTTGTACTGGGCGTACTGGATGGCCATGTCCAGGAACTGCTGCAGGTCCGGCTCGGTCTGCAGGAGCTCGACCCGGGGAAGGTAGCGGGTCATGGCCGTCTCGAAGTTGACGAAGGCGCCCCGCCACATCTCGCCGTAGTGGCACGCGGTGAGAAAGTAGCGCGCCGCGTCGAACGACTTCACCGCGGCGAGGTTCGCGGCGGCGAGGATTTCGTCGGGTATCGAGCCCGGCTTCGGCGGGACCAGTCCGTCGCGGACGTAGGCGAGGCGGGCGCGGGTCTCGTCCACCTTCGCCCAGAGATCGAGGCTCTCCCGGTACGCGACGTAACCCAGGCCGTCGAAGAGCCGCATGCACGCGTCGCGGCCTGGGATCTCGGTCGGCCGGGACTGGCTCTCGGGAAGCGCCTTCAGGAACTCCTTCCGGGCGTCCTCGAGGTAGCCGGGCCGCTTGTCGGGGTCGGCGAGCAGGTGGAGCACTCCGAGGTAGACGTGGGCGTCCGCGAGCTTCCCCATCCCCCTCGACTTGGCCGTCTCGACGGCTTTCGTCAACTCGCCCCTTGCCTCCTCGACCGCCTTGTCGAGCTCCAGGCGGAGCGCTCCCGCTCCCTCGGCGCCCGCCCCGGCGTCCCGGAGCTCCATCCATTTCTCGAAGTCCTTCTCCTTCTCTAGGATAGCGACGGAGGCAAGACCGATCCGGGCCCCCGGGTTGTCGGGATCGAGTTCGAGGATCTTCGCGTAGGTCGTCTTCGCCGACGCCTCCTCGCCGTTGTCGATCTGGATCCGCGCCTTCATCTCGAGGGCGGGAAGGACGTACGGGACGGAGTCGCCCAGGGCGGAGATCGTCGAGTCGACGTCGCCTGCCGCCTGGGACGTGTTCCCGGCGCCGTACCGGTGGACGGCATGAGTGAAGTGGTACTCGGCGATCGCGGTCGTGGCCCCCGAGATCGTGAGGATGAGCGTTATGGGGAGGGAGCAGGCGATCGCTCCGAGCTGGGCCCACGCGATCCAGGTGAAGCGGAATTTGTTCATCATCTGCGTTCATCGCTGTCGGGGTTCCCGCGATTCCGCCCCGACGCGTCCCAGGTGAATCGAAACTTGTTTGTCATCGCTCGTCGCGCCGGAAGTCCGGGGTGGGGTTCTAGTCGCCTAGTAGCTTCGTGAGCTTCCCGACGATGAGCGATGTCGGGATCGGCCCGAGGAAACGGCTGTCGATCTTGTAGAGTTTCACGTTCTTGCGCTCGACGGCCTTGCGGTTGTCGGTGAGAAGGAACACGTGCCCGCGCGGCACGACGATCTCGTGGAAGTGGAGATTCGGGTCGAGGAGGTCCTTGGACAGATGGGACTCGGAGACCCGGTTCTTGTCGAAGTTGATTCGCTCCGCGCCCACCGGGGCCCAGTAGACATCGCCTTTCCGGATCGCGACCCTCTCTCCTTCCATCGCGAGGATCCGGCCCATGAAGACCTCCTCGTCCGAGTCGTAGCTCGGGTACCCGTAGGCGAACCGGACCACATCGCCGCGCTCCAGTGGCTCATACCCGACAAGTCCGGCCGCGACAGTGGAGGGGTCGCGTCCGGACTTGTGGAGCATGGCCCAGTCGTCGGGCTTGAACGTGGGGCTCATCTGGTCGTGGTCGACCGGGAGGTGAGTCGCGGCGCACCTCGAGAAGTAGAGCGCGATGAACCCAACGATGACTAGCACGATGACGTAGCCGACGTACCGTCTGACGTAGTGCACGGCGACCCTCCCGGGCCGGAGAGTGGAAACGAAGGCGGCCATGATAGCAGGGGGAAGGGGAGAGTCAACCTTCAGGCTTCAGGCTTCAGAAGGACGCCCCGTCGTTCCCTGAAGGCTGAACGCTTGAGACTGCAAACTGAGTTGAAGCGCTTGAAGTCGGCTCTCGGACACCCCATTACGTTTCGTAACGCTATTACCCACTGCAACAGTCACCAGGCCTGTATCGTGCATGGATCGGCGTCTGTGGGGCAACGTGAGCCCGGAACGTTGACGGCACTGGATTTGCTGCACACCGCAGCTCCACTCAGGGAGTGCCGCAGATCGAATCCACGCCGAGCCGAGCCTGGACGGGCCTTTCGCGATGGGCAGCGGGAGCCGCGCTCCTCGTCGTCGCCGGGATTATCGCCGGGGGGAAGTGCGACCCGATCCCGAAGCAGAGCGCGCCTCCGACCCCGGCTCCGGCTCCGGAGACGGGGCAGCGCGGTCCGCTCCGGGTGGGGGTTGCCGCGGTCACGATCACGCCCACGGCCTTCGAGTCCTGGACCGACGCGAACGGCAACGGCGAGTTCGACCAGGGCGAGAACTTTCTCGACGCTGGCGCGGATCGCCTCTTCGACAGTGAGGAGCCCGGGGCGCTTGGACCGGATGGCCGGCCCGGCGTCGCGGGGGCCGACGACGACGGGAACGGCGCCCTGGACGACGTGGGGGAGTACCTCGCGGCGGGCTCGGACGACGTCCGGGATCCGGCGCGGGACAACTTCGACTTCCGGACGAACCCCGGGGGGACGGAAGGGGACGGGGTCTTCCAGTCGCTCGCGATCGCGGGGTTCCAGGGGATCTACGGGGGCGTCATGCGGGCGGCGACCGGGATCCGGGACGACCTCTGGTCGCGGACGATTCTGGCCGAGCGCGACGGGAAATTCCTGGTGATCCAGTCGAACGATCTCGTGGGGATGCTCCACATCGACATCAACCCCGTGAAACGGCGCGTGGAGCGGGAGCTCGGCATTCCCTTCCGGTCGATCGTGATCGCCTCGACGCACGACCACGAGGGGCCCGACCCCATGATCCTGTGGGGGGGGCACATCGACGAGGTGTACATGGCCTGGCTCCGCGAGCGGATGTTCCGGTCGATCCAGCTCGCGGCGGCCTCGCGGGTCGAGGTCCGGATGAAGTCGGTCACGGCGTACCCGTTCATGGGCTACGACCCGAACACGCTCGAGCTCAAGACGCAGAGGAACGTGCGGGACCCGTCCTTCGAGGGGGATTTCCAGCTCCGGCCAGCCCTTTTCGACAGGCCCTTCCTTCAGCACGACGGCCGCGATCCGTACGTCCGCTACACGCCCGCCGTCGCGCTCCAGTTCACCGCGGCCTCGAACGGGCGGACGGTCGCGACCTTCGTCAACTGGCACGACCACCCGGAGCTCCAGTCCGACCGGAACACGCTCCTCTCCTCCGACTTTCCGCACCATCTGCGAGAGAGGATGGAGAGGGCCCTCGGCGGGACCTGCGTCTACGCGAGCGGCGTCCTGGGCGGCCAGATCGGCCTCCCGGGCGGGAAGCTCTTCCCCCTCTACGACGGGGCCGGAAACGCGGTCTACGAGACGGGCGTTTTCGACCCCAACGGGAATCCGTTCCCGAAGCTCGTGACGCGGAGCGTCCAGGACAAGATCCGCTCGGTCGGGTACTACGTCGCCGACGCCTGCCTCGCGGCGCTCGCCCGGGAGCCCTGGCAGACCGACCCGGTCCTCTCCGTGGACACGCAGGACCTCGACATCGACCTCGTGAACCTGCCGTTCCAGATCCTCGCCTTCTGGCTCACGAGCCGTACGAGCGTGGACCCTCTGGACCGTCCGGTGAAGGCCTCGTACCTCAACGGCTTCTCGGGAGGCGTGCGGGTCCAGATCACGGTCGCGAGCCTCGGGAGGATGCAGCTCGTGACGGCGCCGGGCGAGATGTGCCCGGAGTATCTCATCGGCCGGAGGGCCTCTGTCGCGCGGTACTCGCACCTCGGCTGGCCGGACTACAACTTCCCCGCGATGCCCGCGATCGCCGACTACATGACCGGACGCGACAAGGTCGTCCTGGGCTACGCCAACTGCTACCTCGGGTATCTCATCCCCGAGTCCGATCTCGTGGGGCTTCTGGAGACGAAGCACCCGAACCACTACGAGGAGCTCGTGACCGCCGGGCCGCACTTCGGCGACTCAGTCGGGAACAAAATCCTCCAGATGCTGGGCACTCCGGTCCGTTTTTCGAACCACCCGATCCACCCGTAAAGGGAAAAAGTGATGTCCGCAAGACCTGCCGCGCTCCGCTCGCTCGCCCTCGTGGTCGCCGTCCTCGTTCTCTGGGGGGCGAACTGCCAGCCGCCGGCGCCGGCCCCCACCGGGCCGGCCGTGACGGCCATCGATCCGGCGAACGGGACGGAAAGGGTCGCGACGAGCTCGGCGGTGAGGATCGACTTCGACTCGGGGGTCGATCTCTCGAGCCTCACGCCGGCCGCGGCGTCGGTCGCGGCGCCCGCGGGCCCCGTTCCGGGGGCTTGGCGCCTCGAGAACGCCGGCCGTCGGGCGGTCTTCCAGTCCACGAGTCCCCTTCCCGCGAGCGACACGATCCGCGTCTCCCTCACGACCTCCGTGCGGGGCGCGAACGGGGCGCCGCTCGTTTCGGCCTTCGCGAGCGCCTTCCGAACCGCGGGGCCCTCCCGGCTCCGGGCGGGCGCGGCCGCCGTGGACGTGACTCCTCCCGTGGGCGTGCCCCTTGCCGGCTATGGCGGCGGGAAGCGCCGGCTCTTCCCGCCGGACTTCAACCCGAACAACTACCACCAGTTCATGTCGCCCTCGACTGGGGTGCGGGATCCTCTCGTTGCCAAGGCCCTCGTCCTCGACGACGGCACCGACCGCATCGCCTTCCTCAAGCTTGACCTCGTGGCCGTCGAGGAGGAGGCAGTGAAGGACATCGCCGCCCGCATCCTCGCCACGACCGGCATCCGCGAGGAGAACATCTTCGTCAGCGGAACGCACACCCACTCGGGACCCGGGACGCTCACGAACACGATCATCTGGCAAGTGATCACGATGGACTCGTTCCAGCCGAGGATCTACGAGGGGCTCATCGCGGGCGCGGCGCGGGCGATCGAGCTCGCCAATGCCAACCTCGCCGACGCGCGCCTCGGGATCGGGCAGACGCAGGTTCAGGGGGTGCAGCGGAACCGCCGCGACCACCCCGGCCGGTTTGACCCCACGCTTTCGGTCCTCCGGGTGGACCGGGCAGACGGCCAGCCAATCGCGGTCCTCTTCAATATCGCGATCCACGCGATCTGCCTCTCGCAGGACTCGATGCTGATCAGCGCGGACTGGCCCGGCTACGCCGAGAGCACGATCGAAACGGCGCTTCCCGGAGCGGTCGCGCTCTTCGTCAATGCTGCCGAGGGGGACGTCACTCCCGGCATGAAAGGAGATGCCGGCGTCCAGTTCATTGGCGGGACGGTGGCGCAGGCGGCCCTCGCCACGCGCGCTCAGACTCCCGTCCGTTCGAGCGTGGACCTCGCGGCCGGCGTGGAGCGGATCACGTTCCCGAAGGCCTGGCTCTACTACTCCTGCAATCAGCCACAGAATGCGGCGCAGAGCCAGGGGTTCCCTGTCGACTTCTGCCTCGTCTACCGGACGATCTTCGGGAACGAGCTCACCGTGAAGCAGGAGATCACGCCGATCGTCCCCTCGAGCTTCCCGATGAAGGCGCTCAAGATCGACGACACCGCGATCGTCTGCTTCCCCGGCGAACCGATCACGCGCCTCGGCCAGATGGCCCAGGCCCAGGCCTACGCCGCGGGCTTCAGGACCGCCATCGTCTTCGGCCTCACCGGCGGGCACGTGGCTTACATCACGACCCCGGAGGAGTTCGACGAGGGCGGCTACGAGGCCCTCGCGACCTTCTACGGCCGCGACGAGGGGACGAAGATGGTCGAGTCGCTCGGTCGGGTGCTCCAGCGGATCCGCTGAGGGAGCGATCTCACCAGACCTGACGGGCCTCGCCGGCGCGGCGCTGCCCCGCGGGATCGTCGGAGAGCCGCCAGATTCCCCCGCGCGGGTCGAGGATCTCGATCGAAAGAGCGCTCGCGAGAGCGTCCGAGATCAAGACCTCCCGCTCCGCGTGGGACACAACGGCGTCGGTCGTGGTCTCGACCGTCTGCCGGTCGGGGCAGATGACCCGGACCTCGAGCGCGTCCTCGATCCGCCAGACGGAGAACGCTCCTCCGAGTCCCGAATAGACCTGCTCGTCCGCGTCCCGCGGGAGGGTCGGCCACCATCCGAGCCGAGCCGCGAGGCCCACGGGGACGATGAGCTCGGGCCTGTCGGCCTCGTAGCCCGTGTTCACCAGCGCTATGGCCTGGATGTTCCGGCTCCCCGTCGGAGCTGCCTTCAGCACCCGAAGGGTCAGGGGAGCTCGTACGCTCACGGGACCTCCCTTCCGCGGATACGCCTGGAAGTGGGCGAGCGGGTAAGTCCGGCGCACGCGGAGGCGCGCCGTGACTCGATAGATGTGTCCCGTTCGCAAGATGGCCATCGCACCTGCAGTCTATCCGGCCGGGCCCCACGATCACAGGGCCGTCCCGACCGCCTGGCTCGGTCCGGCATTCCTGCTCACGCTCTCAGTCTGCCAGGAGAGCGACTCCTTTCCTGCCAGCTCATTCGGATGGCCTCGGACTGCGCACTTCGTACCACCATGTCAATCGGTCTTCTTCCCAGGAGGGATGCGAAGAGGACTTCATCCAGACCCGGAAACTCGTGATGCTCATGGGAAGGGGCCGTTGCGCCGGGACGACGCACATCCACTCGTCCGTTCCCAGGAAGATCGTGCCGCTCCCCCTCTCGAGCCGGTCGATCGGGATGCCGCCGGGCTCGATACTTTCGACCCTAAGGGGCTGTAAGGAAATAAATGCGTCAACACCGAGGCCGAGCGAGACGCCGCCAGGCGAGGCGCGCCGACGAAACAACCTAGCGG
>JACQVV010000489.1 GCA_016209595.1 Planctomycetota bacterium | reverse complement strand
GGCCTGGGAGGACGAGCACCTGCTCGTCGTGGACAAGCCGGCGGGGCTCGCCGTCCACCCCGGCGCGGGGCGCCCGGCGGGCACGCTGGTCCACGGGCTGCTCGCGCGCGGCGCGGCGGGAGGCGAGGATCCGCTCCGGCCCGGCATCGTCCACCGGCTCGATCGCGACACGTCGGGCGTGATCCTCTTCGCAAAGGAGGACGAGGCGCACGTAGGTCTCGCGCGCCAGTTCGAGAAGCGGGAGGTGGAGAAGACCTACCTCGCGATTGTGAAGGGGCAGCCGGGCATGGACGAATTCGAGGTGAACCTGCCGCTGGGAACGCATCCGAAGAACCGGCTGAAGATCGCCGTGCGGCCGGAGGGCGGGAGTCCGGCGAGGACGCGCTTCCGGGTCCTGGAGAGGTATCGGCGCTTCTCGCTCGTCGAGGCGAGCCCGGCAACGGGAAGGACCCACCAGATCCGCGTCCACCTCCAGGCCTTCGGCAATCCTGTCGCGGCCGATCCGCTTTATTCGGGCGCGAGCGAGATCTTCCCGTCGGACGTGCGGGGCGTTCGGCAGCGCGAGGGCGAGGAGCCAATCGCCACGCGAACGCAACTTCATGCCGCTCGGATCGAGTTCGTCCATCCGATGACGGGCGAGGAGCTCGCGATCGACGCGCCGCTTCCGGCCGACATGAAGCGGCTCCTCGGTGCGCTCGAACGCGACCGGCAGAACGGATAGGAGGTGTTAGGAAATAGGTGATCGAGATGGGCGGATAATCGTTGGCGCTGGCGAGGCGCGAGGACGAGGGCGTAGCCCAGCTACGCCGAGTCCGAAGCAACGAAGCCAGCGGCAACGAGGGCCGTCCAGATCGTTCAGTTATTTCCTAACACCTCCATAGCAGCCCATCCACAAACCCGGACCGAGCCCGGCGGAGCGCCGCCCGCCCGGCGACGGGAGCGTTCTTGGATGGGCTCTACGCCGCCCTACGCCTCCCAGACCCCGGGCTGCGAAAGCGCTTCGAGGAACGACTGGTACTCGCGGCACGGGAAGCGGACGTCGAGGCGCACCCGGGGGCCTTCGGCGCTCAGACGGTACCGGCCCGCCTCGAACGTCGTTCCGGGGCGCTCGGGCGGTTCTTCGTTCGCCAGGAGCGCGAGCTCTCGAGCCCAGTGTTCGAAGTGGAGACGCGCTTTCTCCTCGTCCCGGAAGGCGAGGGCGCAGGGCGCCTGGTCCTCGAGGATTTCGTAGCGCCTGAGGGGGTGGCCCGCAAGGAAGAGGTGTTCCACGCCGACGGGCTCGTCGGGGACTCGCCACCGTGGGTCCTCCAGATCGGGCCGCTCTCCGCAGACGAGGACGGGCGGGAAGGGGTGGCGCTCGAAGACGCGGGACAGGTCATAGCGGACTCCGGCCGGGAAGTCGGGAGCGAACGAACCGGGCGGGCGATGGGTCTCGCGGAGGCGGTATCGCGAGCCTTCGAGTGAGAAGACCGAGAGACACCGTTCGGCCGGATCCGCGAGCCAGTATCGCGGCACGCCGGCCCTTGCGAGCACTCCAGGTCTCTCGCCCGTTCCGGGCAGGTCATCGGCCCGGGTCGCGGGGGAAGCAACTTCGATCGCGAGCTCAGGAACGCCGCCGAGGTAGTTTCCCGGTTCCCCGATCCAGCGCTCCATGCCTCTGATGAAGACGGCGCAACAGGCGCGCATGGCCGACCGATCGTCGAGCACGAAGTCGCACCAGGGGTGCGCGGAGATCTGGTCGTCGCGACGGTAGAGCGGCGCCCAGAGCTCGAACTCGACGTGCTGGTGGTCGCCGAACGTGATGTCGTGCTCGGCGCCTCCAGGCCAGAGATTGCCTTCCCAGAAGTTCCCGTGGAACTCGAAGTGGGCGCCGCCGTGTTGAGGGACCCGGACGTCGATCCGCCGCTTCCTGAGCCCGAACTCGTACCCGGCCACGCGGCCGGACCACGCCCCTTTTCCGCGGCGGACACGGGCGGGAGCGTCCTTCCAGGCCGAGACGGTCTCGACCCAGGTCTCGAACGTGGCCTCGGCCTCTTCCCGGGTCCGGAAAGCGACCGCGCAGGGCGTCTTTCCGTTCATGAGTTCGAGCTTGTTCCCGGGGAGACCCTGAAGGAGGAGTACGTCCAGTCCGAGTGGCGCCATGGTCGACCCTCACGTAGCTCTCGCACCATGAGAGCATACGGCGCCCAGGACCGCGCCGGCCAGCGCCCCGCGGAACCCAGCGTGGCCCGTCACTCGTTCTGCACGACCGCCTGAATGACATCCGTAGCGGCCGAGAGCCCCTTCATCTGAACCTGGCCGGTCTTGCGAAACTTGACGCGGAAGCCCAGGTGTGCCCCCTTCACGGTGAGGGCGTCCTTGATTCGCTCGAAGGTCGTCTGCCCCATGAGGATCTCGCCCGCCTTCGCCTGGCTGCACAGCCGGCTCGCGAGGTTCACGTGGTGGCCGATCACCGTGTAGTTCATCGCCCGCTCGCTCCCGACGTTTCCGACCACCATCTCGCCGGTGTTGAAGCCGATCCCCAGGCCGAGCGCCTCGCGCCCCTGGGCAGCCCACTTCTGGGCGAGCGTGGCGTGGGCGGCCTGCATCTCGATCGCGACCGAGAGCGCGCGGAGCGCGTGGTCCTCGTAGTAGAGGGGGGCCCCGAAGATCGCCATCACCTCGTCGCCGACGACCTTGTCGAGCGTCGCGCCGTGGCGGAAGATGATCTCGATCATCCCGGTGAGGTACTCGTTCAGCATCCCGCGGACCTCCTCCGGCTGGAGGCGCTCGGAGAAGGTCGTGAAGCCGCGGAGATCGGCGAAGAGGACGGTCATCTCGTAGCGTTCCGCGCGGAAGAAGTCCTTCCCCATCTCCTTCATCTTCTCGATGATGGGCGGGGAGACGAAGCGCGCGAACACCTTTTCGATGTTTCGCAGGCTCGTGATGTCCTCGATCAGGATCTGGGACTTGCCCCCTTCGATCGTGCCCTTCACCCGGTAGTGAACGTCCTGGTCCTTCTCGGGGTCGTGCCAGGCGACCTCCCGGACGGCCTCGCGGCCCTCGGGGAGTTTCCGGGCCTGCGCCACGAGAGAAGAGAGGAGCCCCGGGCCCCAGCGGAAGCGGTCGATCTCGACCACTGGGAGGCCGCGGACGGCGGCGCGCGGGAGAGCGAGCTCCTTGGCGAGCGCGGAATTGATGTAGAGGATGTGGTCCTTCTCGTCGAGCTGGATCACCTTCTCCTGGAGCCCGACGATCGAGCGCATCATCGGTTCGCTGTCGGAAGACGAGGGCGCGGCGCTGCCTCCCTCCTTCTCCGCGAGCTCCCGGCGGAGGCGCTTGATTTCCTCGATCATCTGCTGCCGGTCGTCGATGGGAAGATCCTCCTCGCTACGAGGCCTCGAGCTTGTCGTCCGGCCCCATCTCGTCCTCGGCGAGGTTCCGGGCGTTCCGGCACTTGGGGAAGCCCGAGCAGGCGAGGAACGGCCCTCGGCGCGTGTACTTGACGAGCATGGCCTTCCCGCACTTCTCGCAGGTCTTCCCTATATCGTGGTAGGGAGGCGTGCTCGAGCAGGCCTTGTGGGCGCCCCGGCGGCCCTTCTTGATGACCATGGGCGCGCTGCAGTAGGGACATTTCTCGTCGGTGACCTCGGGACGGAGCACATTCCCGTCCTTGTCGAGCGAGAGCGTGAACCGGCACTCGGGGTAGCCGGTGCAGGCGAGGAAGCGGCCAAAACGGCCGGTCTTCACCTTCATGGGCTTCTGGCACTTGTCGCACTTCTCGTCGGAGAGCTCCTCGAGAAGAGGCTTCCCCTCCATGTCCACCGGCCGGACGTTCTTGCACGCCGGATAGCCGGAGCAGCCGAGGAATCTGCCGTGCCGGTTCCAGCGATACAGCATCGGCTTGCCGCAAGTCTCGCAGGCGTATGGGCTCGGTTCGGGCTCCTTCTTCACGTCCACCATCTTGTCGTAGGCGGTCTCAAGCCACTTCGAGAAGGGGGAGTAGAATTCCTTCAGGAGGCGGATTCGCTCGCCCTCCCAATCTCCCTCGGCCTCCTCGATCCGATCGAGCTTCTCCTCCATCTGGCTGGTGAAATCGACGTCGAGGATTTGCGAGAAGTGCTCGACCAGGAGGTCGGTGACGAGGATCCCGAGATCGGTCGCGTTGAAGCGGCGCTCCAGCAGCTTGACGTACCCGCGCTCCTGGATGGTGGAGAGGATCGGCGCGTAGGTCGAGGGACGCCCGATCCCCTTCTTCTCCAGCGTCCGGACCAGTGTCGCCTCGCTGTATCGCGGAGGCGGCTGCGTGAAGTGCTGGCTCGGAAGGAGCGGCTCCGCGAGGTCGAGACGTTCGCCCGGCGCGAGCTCGGGGAGGACCTGCTCCTCGTCGGAATGGAAGCCCGTGAGGACCGTATGTCCGTCGAAGCGGAGGACGCGCCCCTTGGCCTGGAACGTGGCGGGCCCGGCCTGGATCTCTGCGGTCGTCACCAGGAACTCGGCGGGCTTCATCTGGCTCGCCACGAACCGGCGCCAGATGAGCTTGTAGAGGCGGTAGAGGTCCCGCTCCAGGTAGGGTTTCACCGAATCGGGCGTCCGGTTGGGGTCGGTCGGACGGATCGCCTCGTGGGCCTCCTGCGCCCCCTTCTTCTCCTTGAAGAAGTTGGGCTTTTCCGGGAGGTACTTCTCCCCGAATGTCCCGGCGATGAGGGCGCGGCAGAGGTCGAGCGAGTCCCTGGAGACCCGCACCGAATCGGTCCGCATGTATGTGATGAGGGCGGCCGGTCCCTCGTCCCCGAGCTCGACGCCCTCGTAGAGCTTCTGCGCGAGCATCATCGTCTTCTTGGCGCTGAAGCGGAGCACCGTCGCGCCCTTCTGCTGGAGGGTGCTCGTCGTGAAGGGGGGCGGCGCCTTGTCGGAGCGCTCCTTCTGCTCGACCGAGGCGACCACGAACTCGGCGCCCGCGAGCCGTGCGAGGACCTCGCCGGTTGCGACCTCGTTGGGGAGCGAGGCCTTCTGCCCGTCCACCTTGACGAGCTCCGCCTCGAACGTCGGACGCTCGACGTCCGCCGGCGGCGCTGGGCGTTTGGCGAGCTTCGCCCGGACGCGCCAGTACTCCTCGGCGACGAAAGCCCGGATCTCTTTCTCGCGGTCCACGACGAGCTTCACGGCCACCGACTGGACGCGGCCGGCGGAGAGCCCGCGCGTCACCTTCTTCCAGAGGAGCGGGCTGAGCTCGTAGCCCACCAGCCGGTCGAGGATCCGGCGCGCCTGCTGCGCCTCGACCTTCGCCATGCGAATGCGCCCGGGGCTCGCGAACGCCTCCTGGATCGCGCGCTTGGTGATCTCGTTGAAGGTCACCCGGTAGGTTTTTTCCGGGGGGATGGAAAGCGCATGGGTGAGGTGCCACGCGATGGCTTCGCCCTCGCGGTCGAGGTCGGGGGCGAGGTAGACCGAAGAAGCGCTGCGGACGAGCTTGCGGAGCTCCTCGATCGTCTTTCCCCTCCCGCGGATCGTGTGGTAGTCGGGACGGAATCCATTCTCGACGTCGACTCCGAGCTTCTTCTCGGGCAGATCTCGGACGTGGCCCATCGAGGCCCGGACCTCGAAGCCGTCGCCGAGGTACTTGTGGATAGTGCGGGCCTTCGCGGGGCTCTCGACGATGACGAGGGACTTCCCCTTCCCGGGGCTCTTCTTCCCCTCTCCCGCGGAAGCGCGCCCGGATTTTCCCCCGCCCGCACCCCTGCTCTTCCGAGGGCCCTTCGCCTTTTTCTTCCCCTCCTCGGAGGATGATCCGGCGGAGGTGTCCATAAGCTGCGATCTCCCACTAACTTGCAAGCATTTGCCCGGACGCAAGTCGCGGAGTATATCATAGAGGCCGAACGGGAGTCAAACGGGGCGCTTCCCGCATGGCCAGCGAGAGTACCTGAGAGGATGAAAGGAGCGGGCCATGTCGGATGTGGGAATCCGGGAGTTCTGCCAGATCGCTCTGGGCAAGAACTTCACGACGCCGGACCGTGTGAAGGAAGTCGTCTCCGAGTGCGTCCGCGCGAGGCGGGCAGGCAGGGAAATGCCGGTGGGTGAGATCTTCATGACCCACCGGTATCTCGACCGCAGGCAGGTGGCGGAGATCATGAAGGAGATCTACGGCCCCGAGTCGGTCGTGGCGGTCGAGACGCTGGAACCGCCCGAGATGCAGGAGCTCCCCGTTCCGCTGGCGCCCCTGCGTTCCTCTTCTCCTGTCGCGGGCGGCGATTCCACCCTTCCGCCTCCCTGCCCCGGAAACGGTGCTCCTGCCACCGCGCCGGACGTGGCGACGGCGTCGCCCCCGCCCCTGGTCGATTTTGAACTTCCGCATTCCGCACTCCGCATTCCGCATTCCAAAGGCCCCCTCTCGGGCCGGTCGCCGGCGACGCGAATCGGACCGTGGCGGAATCTCCCGTGGGCGATCGGACTTGCGATCCTCGCGATCCCGCTCGCGGGCTTGCTCGCGTTCTCGGTCGCCGCGTGGGTCGCCCGCGACACGGAGCCGGCGGTTTCCGCGCTCCCGGCCTCCTCGCCCGAGGTCGTCCTCTCCCGGGAACTCGGCCGGCAGATCGCGATCGAGCGCGCCGTCTGGGCCGACGCGGACGGCAAGGGAAGGCTGGTCCTCCTCGTTCACTATGTCCTGACGCAGGGTACACGTCTCCCCGACATGGTCCGCCGGGTGCGCGTGACGGCCGTACACGATCGGGCGGCGATCGAATCGTTCGAAGTCGAGGTGAGGATGAACTATGACGAACTCAAGGCCCTCTCGGAGCGCGTGGACGTTCCGCTCTTGGGCCCGGGCGGCGTGCTGCGGGAGAGCCCGTCGGGGATTCTCGTCCTCCCCCTCGACTACCCCGCGCTCGTGGACTCCGTGATCCTCTGCGAGGCTTTCTGAAGCCTCAGGGAATCTCGATCCTGTAGAGCATCCCGTCCTCGGCAGGGACGTAGAGCCGCCCGCCCACGATGGCTGGCGTTCCGGCAACCGGGGCGGGGAGAATCCAGGTCGCGACGCGCTCCCCCGTCCCGGGGTCGATCCGGTAGACGTTTCCGGAGCGATCGCCGATCCACAGGAAAGATCCGGAGAGGATGGGGGGCCCGCCGGGGCGGGCCGGGAGGCGATTCCGCCAGAGCTCGGTGAGGGCGGCGACGTCGAACGCGGCGAGAGTGCCGTCCTCGGAGGCTGCCGCGACCCGGGTAGCACCTGCCGCCGCGACGAGCCGGACGGACGCCGGAAACTCCCAGCTCCCGGCCTCCCTGTCATCCTCGATCCCGACCGCGCGGAGCCGCCGGTCCTCGGCCCCGAACCAGGCGAGGCCTCCCGCGACGACCGGCGTCGAGCGGATGGGGGCGCCGCAAGGGAAGCCCCACATCCTCCGGAGTTCCGCCTCGCCCCCGTCCCGCGTCACTCGATCGATCCGGAGGAGCTCTCCCGTCTCGGTCCCGATGAGCAGGGTGTTCCCCGAGACCGCGGGTCCTCCCCCGAAGCGACGCCTCGCCTCGTCGATCTCCTCCAGGATGAACTCGTCCCGGGGGTCGGGTGCCCCCGTCGTGGCGTCGAGGCCGTGCAGGTGTCCGGTCGTGGTTGCGAAGTAGACCGTCTTCCCCGAGAGGGCCGGTGGGCCGGAGAGGCCTCCAGTCGGCCGCAGGGCCGGCGCCCAGTCCTCGCGCTCCCAGCCGGTCACGACGTCGATCGCGCGCAGCCCATGGAGGGCGTCCGCGAAATAGACGGTCCCGCCGTCCCTGGGATCGTAGGCGAAATCGGGACCGCCGGCCGACCCCCAGTCCTGGAAGACTGGGCAGTAGTGGGGCCTTTCCTCGCTCTCGCCGGGAGAGACGTGGATCCCGTGGATCGTCCCCTGTGTCGTGCGGACGAGGAGGTGTCCGTCCTCGGTCGCCACGACGCCCGACGCGGCGGCTGCCCCGAGGTCGCGCCTCCAGCGGACCTCGAACGTCTCTCGGTCGAGTGCGAGGACGCGAAGTGAGTCGCCGTCGGGCGAGCGGACCTGGAGGAAGAGCGCCGGGCCGATCGAAAACGGTCGCGCGTCGGGCGCGCCCTCCAGGAGGCTCGATGTCTCCGGAGGCGACTTCCGCCGGCGGGGGAGGCGTTCGTACGCTTTTTCCCCCTCCTTCACGATGCCGAAGGCGGCGACCTCCCGTCCCGAGACGAGAAACTCGTCGGGGCCGAGCCAGGCGAGGTGCTGGGGTCCCCGGAACCCCGTCTCGAGCCACTGCCCTCGCTGAGTGAGGCTGAACACTTCCCCGTCCCTGCCCGACGCGGGGGAGGTCTCGATCACGCCCGCCTCGCCTCGATCCGTCGCCACCAGGAGGCGGGCCGGAGCCGCGGCGGGCTCTCCGACGAACGCGCCCTCGAACGAGAAATCCGCAGCCTCGACGAGGTTCCATGCCCCCTCGACGATTTGCGGCCGGAGGAAGAGCGCCCGGCTCCCGCCGGCCCCGGACCCGAAGACCGCGACCCAGGGGGGAAGCGGGACGGGGGAGGACGGGGCGAGGTAGGGGACCTCGAAGCGGCTGAGGAACCGTGGCTCCGAGAGGGAGCAGGCGTAGACGTGGGAATCGCCACAGGCGGCGTAGAGGACGCGCGCACGCGGGTCGACGGCGGGACGCGCGAGCACCGGTCCGCCGAGCCTGTACGATCCGATTCTCCTCCCGTCCGCGAACTCGTAGACGTGGATGCGGCCGGAGAAACTGCCCAGGTAGAGCCGCCCCTCGTGGGCCAGCGCGCCGGTGGAGACCGGCTCCGGGACCACCTTCTCCCACGAGACCTGTCCGGAGGGGAGAGAGATCCGCGCGACCGAGTTTCTCGCCCCCGAGACCAGGACGAGGTCGGTCGGGCCAGAGCTCCCCGCGGGAAAGCCGTCCGCGGTCGCCTGGACGAACTCCAGGGGGAAGTGGCGGCCGAGGCCCGGGTGGAGCGTCCACCGGACGGTCCCGGTGGCCGCATCGAGAGCGTAGAGGATTCCCTTGGTCTGGGCGAAGAGGATCCCCTCCACGCCCTCGATCAGCGGCGCGGGGGCATCGTCCCGGAGCGGGAGGGCGGTAATCCCTTCCCCGGCGAAGGAACGCGCGTCGAGCGGCGGACCCTCGGGGACCGGGTCCGCGCCGCTCGCCGCCTCGAAGACGAACGAGGCGAGGATCTCCGCCGCGAGGGCGTCCTGGAGCCGGGACTCCAGGTCGTCGGCTGGCGCGAGCAGCTCGGCAGGGAACTCGGTTCGGTCGATCCGGCGGACGAAGTCGAGAGCGACGCGCACGCCCTTCTCGCGCTCCAGGGCCCGGGCCGTTTCCAGGAGAGATGCCATCCGGGCTCGCTTCTCGGCGAGGACCTGGGCCGCGCGCACTTCGGAGGCCCGCCGGCGCGATTCGAGGGCGTGCGGACCGGAGGGATCGATCGCGCCCGCGCGCTCGAAGGACTCCAGGGCGCGGGCGAGGTCCCCGTCCTCGAAGGCCCGTTCCCCGCGGAGGAGCTCGATCTTCTGGAGGCGCTCCCTCGCCCTTTTCGCCCGCGAGTCGCCGGGGTAGTCCTCCAGGAAGTCGCGGAAGAGCCGCTCGGCGTCGTCGTAGCTCTCGACTTCGAAAGCGTCCTCGGCGTCCTTCCAGTCGGAGTCGACGACCGCCTGGGAGGCCGTGGCCGCGAGGAAGACCACGAGAGCTACCCCTGAGACCGTCGCGATCGAGAGGGCCGCGACGAGGACCCGGCGATGGCGTTCCGCGGGATCGACCTTCGGGCGAGGAGGGAGCCGGACGGGGGTCGCTTGGATCGCCGGCGGCGGCGCCTCAAGGGCGGCGTCCACGGAGACGGACGGCGGGGGAGCGGCGGGAGCCGCCGGCTCCTCGCGCATCTCGGCGACGAGACGGACGGGCGGCAACGCCGGGTCGATAGGGCGCCTGCGCGCAGGCGGCGGTTCCGGAGAAGGGCTCAGCTCGGGCTCGAGCTCCTCGGGCTCCTCTCTTTCCTTGTCCCGGTCCACCTCCGGGAGGGCGGCCTCGTCGAGGTCCGGAAGGTCGGCGACCTCCTCCGGCGAGAAGCGCGGGAGCTCCACGGGAAGCGCGGCCGCGCGCTTCCCGGCGTCGGGGGAAAGGCCGCCGCTCGCGAGCAGGAAGTCGAGGAGCGGGAGCGCGTCCCCCGTCCGCGAGAAGTGCGCGCGCTGGAGCTCGAAGCCCTTCGCGGCAAGCTCGTCATCGAGGATTCCGGCCGCCCGGGCGGCATCGGCCAGGGCTCGGTCCCGCCGGCGCTGGACGAAGAAGCGGCGGAGGTGCCGGATCTCGCGCCGCTTCGTCTCGGGGAGGAACTCGCGATAGACCATCACCTCGGCGAGCGACTTCCTCAGCCCCAGCGACTCCATCTTCTTCTGGATCCGCCGGCCCTCCTCGACCTGGTCGAAGGAGGCGTGGCCCTTCAGGACCGCGATCCGTGCGAAGATCTCGTCCCGCTCGGGCTTCGTGAGACTCAAGGGATCTCGGGCCGAACGTGCGTGGGGATGTTGAACTTCCGCGCCCCGGCCATCTGACAGGCGGCGATCACCTGGGCGACGACGCCGTGCCGCGCGTCCTTGTCGGCGTCGATCGTGACCGTGGTCTGCCCGCTCGCCTTGAGCCGGGTCGAGAGGTTTCGGCGGAGCATCGAGAGCGTGACTTCCTTCCCCTCGAAGAAGATCCGCCCCTCGCGGTCCACCTGGACGCTCACGTGCTCCTTGCGGAAGGTCGTGCCGATCGGTGTCTCCGGGCGGTCCACGACGAGCCCCCGCTGCGTGAACTGCGCGGTGATGACGAGGAAGATGATGAGGTTGAACGTCACGTCGATGATCGGGGTCATGTCGAGCTCGGTGTCATCGGCTTCCCCGGAGCCGCTCCCGCGGCGGAAGGAGATCTCGATGTCCTCCCCGGAGAGGACCTCCGAGCCCTGCGCGTCGGGGCGGAAGTAGGGGAGGAGCT
>JACQVV010000519.1 GCA_016209595.1 Planctomycetota bacterium | reverse complement strand
GGGCGACCGGCCGAGCGGCGGGGCTCACCGAACCCGGTCCCGTGCGAACTCCCGTCGAACCGGGGGCCCGGGTCACCGAGGAGGAGATCCGCCGCGCGCTCGAGGAGCGAGCCGCGGGCGGCCGGGCGGCGCTTCCGGCCCGACTCGCCGTCGTGGAGCTCGTTCCCGCCGGGTACGAGACGGTCCAGGTGCAGCCGATCGCGGTGGCGGAGCTCGACGCCTTCCGGAAGGGCGTGGGCGGCGACGCTCCCCTCTTCGAGCGGGCGGAGACGATCCCGGCTCCCTTCCTGCCCGTGACGGTCGACCTCGCGAACCTCCGCTACCAGGCGGCGCGCTTCGGGGCCGACGGGCTCCTCCTCCTCACCCGGGGCTCGAACAGCTATTCCTACGCCAACGGCTGGGCCTTCCTCTATCCGACGATCGTGGGGCTCGCGTTCGCCCCGGGGAACACCCGGGAGGTCTGGACCGCCGCTGCCGCGGTGCTCCTCGACGTGTCGAGCGGCAGGCCCCTCGCGGTGATCGAGGCCGAGGCGCGCGTGGACGGGCAGTATCTCGTGTTCTCCGATGAGTGGGCGGCCAACCGCGACATCGACGAGGAGGCGCGAACCTGTCTCTTCCACGACATCGGCGAGCGACTGCGGGAGCGGGCCGGGGAGCTCCGGCTCTCGCAGGGCCTCCCGGCACGACCCCAGGGACTTTCCAGCAAATAGTGTTGACGAAGGCGGTGCCCCCCCATATCCTGGGCTCTCGAAAAGACCGGGATACAAGAGGGTGGGAGCTCATGCGGGGGAAGATCGCCTTCATCGGGACGCACGGGGTCGGTAAGACCGTCCTCACCTTCGAGCTCGCGAGCTATCTGAGGAAGCGATCGGTCGACGCGGACGTCGCCTACGAGAACTCTCGGCGTTGCCCCTTCCCGATCAATGAGGGGACGACCCTCGAGGCGCAGATGTGGATCCTCGCCAACCAGTGGAAAGAGGAGCTCGAGGCAAGCCGGCGGAGCCACCTCGTGATCTGCGACCGCTCGGTGCTGGACAACTACGCCTACATGGTCCTGGCGAGCGGGCGACAGGAGTACCTCCAACCGCTCCTCGCCCGCTGGATCGAGACCTACGACATCCTCGTGCAGGTGCCGATCATCGACCGCCGGATCGTCGCCGACGGAACGCGCACCACGGCGAGGGAGTTCCAGATGCGGATCGACCGCATGGTCCGCGACCTCGTGGTCGAGTTCGGCTGCGGGGAGAAGACGATCGAGCTCCCCCTAGACCGCGATCGGCACCTGGCGGTCCTCGCCTGCTGCCTTCAGGAGAGAGGGTTCCTCCGCGCGCCGCAGCCAGTGACCAGCGGCCAGTGACCAGTGGTCAGTGATGGAAAAAAGCTTTTCTTCCTTCACTGGCCACTGATCACTGATCACTGACTACTGAATTCTGGCTCTTGACAGACCTCCGCCCGCGGACTAAGGTCTTGCCCCCGCCATGCGACGGCTCTTGTGGTTCGTGGCGGGGACGCTCGTGTTCTTTGCCATCGCGACGTACCCGGTAGCCACCCGACTGGGGTTCGACCACCTCCGCAGCTTCTACGCGGGCGGTTTGGTGAGCCTCCTCACCATCGCGTTTTCGAGCGGCCTGACGCGCTGGACTGTACGAGGAATGGGCAAGGAGAGCACGTGGGTCTTCCTGCTCGGACCGACCGTCCGGCTCTTCGTCGTCCTCGCCGCCATGCTGGTGGTCCCCCGCCTCGTGCGCCTGAACTTCCAGGCTTTCGGGGGATGGCTCGTCTTCTTCTACCTGACGATCCTCTTCGTCGAGAGCGGCTACCTGGCGTCCGAGCAAGTGAAGAGAGATCGAAGAGGGTAGACCGAGAGAATGTTCGGCGGTTGGGCAGCGCTCGCGTCAGGGGACATCCTCCACCACATCTCGGACTCCAACGAGATCGAGGTCTTCCGCTGGACGGTCCATCTGCCGGACGGGTCCCCCTTCTACATCACGAAGCACGTCGTCTTCCTCTGGGTGGCGGCGGCTCTGACCATCCTCCTGTGCCTCTCGGCCTGCCGCGACCGAAGGCTTGTCCCGGGCCGCCTCCGGAGCTTCTTCGAGGCGATCCTCCTCTTCCTGCGGGACGAGCTCGTGACGCCCTACATGGGGAAGGAGGGTGCGCACTACCTCCCCTATGTCTGGACCGTCTTCTTCTTCATCCTCTTCTGCAACTTGCTGGGGATCGTCCCGCAGGCGGCGACGGCCACCGGCAACATCCTGGTCACCGGAGCGCTCGCGCTCGTATCGCTCGCGGTGATCCAGGCGACGGCGCTCTTGAAGCACGGGCCGATCGGCTACTTCAAGGTCATCGTGCCCCAGGTCCCCCTCTTCCTCTGGCCGCTCATGCTCGTGATCGAACTCGCGGGTTTCGTGGCGAAGACCGTCGCCCTCACGATTCGTCTCTTCGCCAACATGGTCGCCGGGCACGTCGTCATCCTCGCGATCCTGGGATTCATCCTTCTCTTCCCGAACAACGTGTTCGTTGCGCTCGTCTCGGTGGCGGGCGCGGCGGCGATCTTCTTCCTCGAGATTTTCGTGGCGTTCCTTCAGGCATTCGTGTTCACGTTCCTGACGGTCGTCTTCATCGGGGAGGTCCTGCACCCCCACCACTAGGGACTCACGTTCAACAACCAGGAGGTCTTCGGATGGAAATCGGAATCGGACTCGGACTCCTCGGCGCCGGCATCTGCGCTGGAATAGGCGCGCTCGCGGCCGGGCTCGGGATCTCGAAGATCGCCGCCGCATCCAACCAGGCGATCGCCCGGCAGCCCGAGGCCGGCGGCGCGATCCGCGGCAACATGATCCTCACCGCGGCCCTCATCGAAGGCGTCGCGCTCTTCGCGTGCGTGATCGCGTTCATGATCCAGGGCCAGTTCACCGACGTGAACAAGAAGGCCGCGCAGTCTCCCGAGAAGTTCGTCTCGGGAAACGACAAGTAACCGGGGATGACGCACGATCCATCGAGGGGCGGACAGCTCCGTCGCATCGCCCTCCTCGTCTTCCTCTTCGCGCTGCTCGCGGTCTTCGCCGGCGTGCGCGTCTCCGCCTCGAACGGCGAAGGAGGGGCAGCAGGGGAGGGTGGCGGCCACGAGGCGAAGCTCTATCCCCTCGTCCCCGAGATCGGGAGCGCCTCCTTCCATCTCGGCCCCACGGTCTGGACCTGGATCACCTTCGCGGTGGTTCTGGCGGTTCT
Organism: Planctomycetota bacterium; assembly: GCA_016209595.1. Lineage (GTDB taxonomy): Bacteria > Planctomycetota > JACQVV01 > JACQVV01 > JACQVV01 > JACQVV01. Next base: position 2,375 of record JACQVV010000519.1, on the reverse strand, counting down.
CTGGAAGTTCGCGTGGAACCCGCTCCTTTCCTCGCTCGACGCCCGCTCGGCGCGCATCAAGGCCGACCTCGACGCGGCGGAGAAGGAGCGCTCGGACGCGGAGGGGCTGAGGCGCCAGTACGAGGAACGGATCGCCCAGGCGGACCGCGACGCTGCGGCCATCGTCGCGGACGGCAAGGCGGACGCCGAGGTCACGGCGAAAGAGATCCTCGAGGGCGCGAGGAAGGAGGCCGAGGCGATCAAGGCCCGCGCCAATCGCGAGATCGACCAGGCCAAGATGCGGGCCCTGGTCGAGGTCTGGACTCAAGGAGCCGATCTCTCCTGCCGCATCGCGTCGCGGGTCCTGGAGCGCGCGGTCGCGCCCGACGACCACCGGCGACTCATCGACGATACGATCGAGGAGTACCGCCGGCAGGTTGGACCGGCGTGAGCGCGCGCCGGAGCTCCGTCGCCCGGGTCTGGGCCGAGAGCCTCCTCGCGGTGGCTGAGGAGAAGGGCGTCTTCGCCTCCGTGCACGAGGCCTTGGCCGAGGTCGCCGGGCTCTTCCAGGACGCCACGATCCGGGGGTTTTTCGAGACCTCCGCCGTGGGGACCCGGGAGAAGCGCCGTGCGATCGAAGCGGCGTTCTCGATGGAGCGCGGCGCTCCGGAGATCTTCACGAACTTCCTGCGGCTCCTCGCCGACAGGGGGCGCCTGCGGATCCTCCCCGCCATCGCCGAGGAGTGGCGGAGGGTCCAGGACGATCGGGCCGGCCGGGTCCGCGTGCCGATCCAGTCGGCTGTCCCGCTCGATCCTCCGACGATCGAGCGGATGCGCGACGTCCTCGCGCGATCCTTGAAGAAGGAGATCGAGGTCGAACCCCGGGTGGAACCGTCCCTCCTCGGAGGGATGGTCCTCTCCGTGGGGGACCTCCAGATCGACGGGTCGATCCGCACCCGCCTGAAGCGAGTGCGGGCGCGGCTCATGGAGAAAAAGCCCACATGACGATGAGAATCGACGAGATCGCGTCCGTCCTCAAGACCCGGATCGCCGACTACCAGCCGCGCCTGGAAGTGGCGGAAGTCGGCTACGTACTGGAGGTCGGAGACGGGATCGCCCGGATCTACGGCCTCTCGAACGCCATGGCGGCCGAGATGGTCGAGTTCGAGAACGGGACCATGGGCCAGGCGTTCAACCTGGAGGAGGACAACCTGGCGGCGATCCTCTTCGGGGACTACACGCAGATCAAGGAGGGCGACCAGGTCAAGTCGACCGGCAAGGTCCTCTCGGTTCCCGTAGGCGACGACGTCATCGGCCGCGTGGTCGATCCTCTGGGAAACCCGATCGACGGCAAGGGGCCGATCCGCTCGGAGAAGTACCGGCCGATCGAGTTCAAGGCCCCGGGAATCGCCGACCGCCAGCCCGTGAAGGAACCCCTCCAGACGGGGATCAAGGCGATCGACTCGATGATCCCGATCGGGCGCGGGCAGCGCGAGCTCATCATCGGCGACCGCCGCACCGGCAAGACCGCGATCGCCATCGACACGATCTTGAACCAGAAGGGCGGGGACGTGATCTGCGTCTACGTGGCCATCGGGCAGAAGGAGTCGACGGTCGCGGGCGTGGTCGACGTCCTGAAGTCCCACGGCGCCATGGACTACACGATCGTCGTCTCCGCGAACGCGGAGGACCCCGCGCCGCTCCAGTACATCGCCCCCTACGCGGGCGCCGCGATGGCCGAGCACTTCATGTACGACAAGAAGCGCCATACGCTCGTGATCTACGACGACCTGACAAAACAGGCGCAGGCGTACCGGCAGCTGTCTCTCCTCGTCCGCCGCCCGCCGGGGCGCGAGGCCTACCCGGGCGACATCTTCTACTGCCACAGCCGCCTCCTGGAGCGCGCGGCGAAGCTCTCGGAGGACCGCGGCGGCGGGAGCCTCACCGCGCTCCCCATCATCGAGACGCAGGAGGGGGAGGTCAGCGCCTACATCCCCACGAACGTCATCTCGATCACCGACGGCCAGATCTACCTCGTCCCCGACCTCTTCTTCGCCGGCGTCCGCCCCGCGATTGACGTCGGAATCAGCGTCAGCCGCGTCGGCGGGAACGCCCAGAACAAGGCGATGAAGAAGGTCGCGGGGGGACTCCGCCTCGACCTCGCGGCCTTCCGCGAGCTCGAGGCCTTCGCCCAGCTCGGCACCGAGCTCGACGCGGCGACTCAGGCGAAGCTCGACCGCGGCGCGCGGATGGTCGAGGTCCTGAAGCAGGGCCAGGCGAAGCCGGTCCACGTCACCGACCAGGTCCTGGTGATCTTCGCCGCGAGCGAGGGCCATCTCGACGAGGTCTCGCTCCGGAACGTCCAGGGCTGGGAGAAGAAGTTCATCCAGTGGATG
>JACQVV010000487.1 GCA_016209595.1 Planctomycetota bacterium | reverse complement strand
TCGTCGTCCTTGACGTCGGGCCGCGTGCTGAGTAGGCTCAGTCATAGCAACCCCGCCCCGAGCGAAGCGAGGGGTCGGGCCGAAGAATCCGCGAGAGTCAATCGTGCACGGTGCCAAGGAGATCATTCTGGAAGCGGCCGCACTCCCGGTGGAAGAACGGGCGTTGGTGGTCGATTCCCTCCTTCGTACGCTGAATGCTCCTCATCCGGAAATCGACCGGCAGTGGGCAGCCGCGGCCAAACGTCGTCTCGCCGAACTGCGGGCAGGAACCGCACGCCCGATCCCCGGCGACGAGGTCTTCGCGAAGATCCAGGAACGCTTTGCGCGATGACCTTCTGCTTCCATCCGGAAGCGCAGGCCGAATTCTACGAGGCACTTGCATACTACGAGGAATGCGAGCCTGGCCTCGGCTGCGATTTCGCCCTCGAAGTCCATTCGACGATCCGGAGTATCGTGGCACATCCCTGGGCCTGGCCTACTCTGGAGGACGAGGTTCGACGCTGTCTCACCAGGCGCTTTCCCTACGGGGTCCTCTACAGCATCGAGTCTGACGGCATCTTCATCCTCGCCGTGATGCACCTCCACCGAAGCCCGGACTACTGGAAGCACAGACAGGAGTCCGGATAGCCGACGCACGGGAAGGCCCTCGCGTGACGGCGCCGCCAATTGGACCGACACCGACTTCGACGACCTCTACCGGGAGCTCCAGTGGGCCGTCCTCGGCCGGCTCCGCAAGGAAGGCATCCGCGCGAAGCTTGCCGAGATGGCCAGGACCTGGAAATCCCCCCCGCCGCTCGCGTGAGCACGCGACGCCACTGGCAACCTCGCTGCGGCTCGGATACGATCAAGACATGACAAGGGAAATCAAACAAGAGCTGGAGCTGTGGAACATCCTCGACGAGCGCGAGGTGCAGTCGGGGAAACGTGCCCCGATGCGCGTGTGCGCGAAGGTGGACAACGGCTCGATGTACACCGTCCTCCCGAAGGAGATCGCGGATTCGCTGGCGTTGCTCCCCACGGGACGGCGGTGGGTGCGCTTCGCGGACGGACGGCGCGCGAAGAGGCTCCTCGTCTGCGGCCTCCGTGTCCGTATGCCAGGTCTCCCCGACAGGTTGATCACCACAGATGCACTCGTCGAACCCGGCCGCGACACGGTGCTCCTCGGGTGCGAGGAGATGGAGAGGATGGAGCTCATCGCCGACCACAAGGCCGGTGTCCTCCGCCCGCGCCCCGGCACCGAAAAGGGCATCCTGGCCGTCGTCGATTAGATCCCAAGGCAACAGGCAAGTCGAGCTCGCAGGCCCGGGCGAGTGAGATGGCTAGAAAGGAACGCGAAGAGGCGAGCGGCGGGATCTTCATCAGCCATTGCCACGAGGACAACGCTCTCGCGGTCGAGCTCGCGGAGTTTCTCGAGAGTCGTGGATACTCGGTCTACGTGGACGTCCGCTCGCTCAAGGGCGGCGACAACCTGATCCGCCGGATCGCGCGGTTCATCAACGCGGCCGCGAAGGTCGTTGCGATCCTCTCGCGGGCTTCAATTGGCAGGCGCTGGGTCCAGACCGAGATCGAGTGGACGCTCACGCGCGAGCTCAAGGAGAAGATCGATCTTCTCGTGCCGTTCGTGGTGGACGATGATGCGCTCGGCTGGTTCCGCGACGACATCTGTCTCGGGAACAAGCTCGCGATCGTAGAGGCGGGATCCGACAAGTCGAAGGGATTCAGCCGCGTCCTCGATGCGCTCCCGCCCCTCGGGGCGCGGGAGACGGGCACGCGGAGTCCGCGGGATCCGCTGAGCGAGAGCGACGTGAGGTCGCTCGACGTCGTGGACCTTGTCGCGCAGTCGGTCGCGCTGGCCGGCGAGGGGAAGGGGGACGAAGCCGCGGCTCTCGCGGGCGAGGCGACCCGGCGGGCCCGGGAGGCGGGCATGAAGGGGAAGATCCCGCGGCTCGCGGAGAGCATCCCGCGGCAGATGCCAGGAGGGGAGGAACCGAAAGAAGGCGAGACGGTCCTCGAATACGCTCCCGGGGCCTCGCCGCTACGCGCCGCCGCGCTCACCCATCCGGGGAAGGTGCGGGAGGAGAATGAGGACGCCTTCGGGATCTCGCCCGAGCATGACCTCGTTCTCGTCTCCGACGGCATGGGGGGCGCGAACGCCGGCGCGGTCGCCTCGCGGATCGTCACCCAGGTCCTGCCGAGGCTGATCCGGAAGCGCCTCGCGACGCCGCTCGCCTGCGCGGAGATCTCCCTCGCGGTCCGGGACGCCATCGTCGAGCTAGGCGCCGAGATCCAGGAGCGCGGGAATTGACAGAACGAGAAGGGCGGGAGCGGAGTAGCGCACAGGGACCTCGAAACGGAGGAGCAGTCCGTACGACCCGGCGAGCGAATACGAGGGCCGGGAGATCTCTCGTCCTCGCCACGCAGTAGAATCCCAACTCGATGAAGGATAGAAGCCGCGAGGGGCTCGGGGAGAACGAAGAGACGCTCGGACTCCCATCCCGAGGGGCCTCGGGACGGCACTCCGCCCTGGGTCGAGGCTCCAGGCTCGGGGGCTACGTCGTGGAGGAGGAGATCGGGCGGGGCGCGATGGGGGTGGTCTACCGAGCCCGGGACACGAGCCTCTCGCGCACGGTCGCGCTCAAGGTCCTGTCGGTCTCCGGCGACGAGGCCGCGCGGAAACGTTTTATCCGGGAAGGGCGCGCGGCCGCGGCGCTGAAAGCCCCGTCGATCGCCCAGGTCTACGACGTCGGAGAGGAAGAGGGCGTCCGCTGGATCGCGATGCAATGGATCGAGGGCACGAGCCTCGCCGAGGAGCAGCTGCCGCTCCGCAGGGCGGTCGAGGTCCTGCGAGACGTGGCGACCGCCGTCCACTTCGCCCACACGAAGGGCGTCGTCCACCGGGACCTCAAGCCCGAGAACATCCTCCTCGGTTCCGGAGGGGTCCCCTACGTCACCGACTTCGGCCTGGCCAAGATCGCGGACGCCGAGACGAGGATCACGCTCGCCGGGGTCGCGGTCGGCACTCCGTCCTACATGTCGCCAGAGCAGGCCGCGGGGATGAGCCGTCGCGTCGGCCCCAGGAGCGACGTTTATTCGCTGGGCGCGACCCTCTTCTGGCTCCTCACCGGGCGAGCGCCCTTCGAGAAGGATAACGCAATCGAGACGATGCTCGCCGTCCGCGACGAGAAGCCGCCGCGGCCGAGCGCGCTCAACCCTGCCGTCCCGCGGTCCCTGGAAGCGATCTGTCTTCGCTGTCTTGCGAAGACGCCGGAGCGCCGCTACGCAAGCGCCAGGTCTCTCGCCGAGGACTGCGCGCGGTGGCTCCGCGGCGAGGAGATCGGGATCTCCAAGACGACCACGATCACCCGCCGCCTCCCGAAAGCCCCGGCGTCCCGCGCGAGGGGGCGCATCGTGGCGCTCTCGATCGGCGCGCTCGCCGTCGCCACGGGTATCGGCCTATGGCTCATCTCGCGGACGTGGACGCGCTCCGCATCTCCCTCCACGGAGACCGGGCAGGCGCGCGAGGGGACGTTTCCCCCGGCTCCGCCCCGCCCGTCCGCGCACCCGGCCTGGATCCGGCTGGAGAACGGCAGCCTCCTCGCCGCGGATTGGCTCGTGGACACCCTGGAGCTCGACGCCGATTCGGGCCCCGCCCGTCTCGACCCCGAGAAAGTCGTGCGCGTCGCGCCCGGACGCGAGGGACCGCGCTCTCTCGACAGCGTGGAGATGCGGGATTCCGTCCTCGAGGGGCGCCTGACGCCCGGCACCTGCCGGTTCCTCTGGCGAAGCAAGACATTCGGAGTGCCCTGGAGCGAGGTCGTCGAGCTCCTGCGCCGTGCGCCCGAGCCGGCGCCGGAAGGTCCCGAGCCGCCCGGAGGATTCCGCCCCCTCTCCCCGCGGGACTTCCCCGCCGACACGCGGGCGGTCACCTTCGACCGAGACGGCGACGGCCAGCCCATCCTCCGCGGCGCGGACGTGGAGACGGCCTACCTTTCCTGGGGCCTCGTCTTCGACGCGGAGCACCTCGGCACGATCGTCTACGCGGACGAATACGTCGTCCAGGGGAAGAGCCGCGGCAACTCAGGCGCCGTGCGCGACCCGCAGTGGCACGGTCACGTCAACCTTTTCATCTACGTCCCCGGCACCGTCGATCCCGCGACCCGACAGGGCGTCCCCGGCGGCGTCCACACGGTCGGCGTCTACGTGGCCCAGGTGGCACCCGGCGGGACGGGGCTCCGAGCCTACTCCGCAGACGGCCGCGTCCTTCGCGAGGTCCTGACCGCGGGCTCCCAGACCGACTTCCTCGGACTCGAGTCCCCGGTCCCCATCCACCGGGTCGAGATCTTCGACGACCCTCGGATCGACCCCAACTTCACGACCGACGACTGGCTGCTCGGCCCCATCGTCCCCCAGAACGTGGACCCGGATCTCTTCGCCATCGAACTCGCCGGCGGGGAGCGTCTCTTCGCGAGCAAGCTCGCTGGAGATTCGGCCACCCTGCGGCTCTCCCCCGTCCGGGACGGCCCCGCCGTCGAGGTTCCCACCGAGGAGCTCCAGGTCGTCCGGCCGCCGCTCGCCCGGCTCCGGTTCCGGGAGGAGACGGCGGCATCGTCGCTCGCAAGAGCGGGCGCGAGGGTCGAGATGATCGGCGCCTGCCGCGCCGGCCGGATCGTCCGCTGGGACGACCGCGGCGTGAGGCTGGAGAGCGCGACGAGCGAGGAGATCGGCTGGGAGAGGATCCTCCGGATCCGGTTCGGGACCGACTAGGAGCACATCCAAGTGGCTCGGGGTATCCAGTAGCCCCGACCGGATCGCGCAAAGGACCTTTACACGCCCTGGCAACGGCGTTTCCGGCGGTCGCCTCCGCCGGCAGATGCGAAGGGACCCCCTGCCTCCCGGCGGCCAGTCTCTCCTCGACTGGCCCCGCGCTTGCGTGCTCTTGGCAGGATGGCCGCGACTCCTGAAGGAGGCGAACCGATGCGCTTCGTGTCTGGACTGGCTCTGTTCCTCTTCCTGGCGAATCTCGCCCTGGCGGACGAGATCGCCCGCGTCTCGCGCTCCTTCCGGCTGGAGAACGAGGGAGACCGGATCTCGTACTGTCCCGCCGTGGCCTACTCGGCCGATGGAGCATGGTTCCTCGCCGGCCTTTCCACGGGGGAGATCCTCGAGTTCGACGCGACCACGCGCGAGCTTCGTTCCCGGCTCGCCGCGTCGAAGGGGCCCGTCCTCGCGCTCGCGCTCACGGGGGACGGCAAGTCCCTCGTCGCCTGCGCCACCAGGACGGGGCTCGTTCTCCAGGACGTGGGTAGCGACAGGCCGCGAGCCTCGCGAAAAGGTGTCGAAACCCGCTACCTTGCGATCCGACCCGGCGACGGCGAGGTCGCCACGGCGCGAAGCTGCGCGATCGACATCCGACCGCTCCCGAGCTTGCAGGCGACGGTCGCCTTCGCTTTCCCCGGGCAGGTCACCGGCCTCGCCTGGAGCCCGGACGGCCGTTATCTCGCCGGCGTCGACAATCTGGGCAACCTCCGGGTGTGGGAGCGCGACAAGAAGAAGCTCGTCCGGTACGAGGAGTTCCCGCTCGCCCTCTACGCGGTCTCCTTCCATCCCGACGGGACCCGCGTTGCGGTAGGAGGAATGGACAAGAAGGTATGCGAGGTCGAGATCGCATCCAAAGGGTCGCGGATCTTGAGCGCGAGCCAGCCCTACTTCGTAACGGCGCTCGGCTACGATCCCTCGGGAGAGCGTCTCGCTGTCGGCGACGAGAGCTGCGATGTGTGGCTCCTCTCGGCCTCGACCGGCGACATTCTCTATCATGGCAAGCACCACCACGAGTGCTGGCTCTCCCAGGTCGCCTGGACCCCCGACGGCACCGAGATGGCCTTCGGCTGCCGCCCGAACACCCTCGCGAGCCGGCCCGCCGTCCATCGGCCCAACCTGGCGGCCGAGGCCCAGTTCAGCCCCCGGGTAGAGGGAGAGCACGCCCGGGTGATGACCGTGCGCGAGGAGATCGTGGTTCGGCTCGGCCAGGACGACCTACGCGAGGCGATGCAAGCCGCCGTGGGCAGGCTCCGGGCCCTGAGGCTCGCCCGTCCCGCGAACCAGGGCGGCAACGGCGGTGGCAAGGGAGAGAACGACGACGACGGGACCCGCGATCTCCTCCTCCAGGTCCTCTCCTCGGGCGACCCCGAGAACCTGCGGCCCGAGCTCCCGGCCCTCGTCCAGGACCCCGCTCCCTCCCGGGAAGACGACCCCAGTGAGACCGTGGTGGAGTTCCCCGACGAGCACCGCACAACGACAGTTCCGGCGGCCCCCGCGGTCCGCCGTGAGGACCTCGCGGCGCTCGACCGCGACATCCGGGCTTTTCCCGAACTTGCCCCTCTCCTCGCGCGCGAGCAGGAGGTCGTGGCCGACCGGGAACGCGCCATCGAGACCGGGGTGGAGGAGCTCTCCGGCCAGTGGTGCATCAACACCTGGAATGTCCAGCGCTGAAGCGTATCCGGACCATCGGCCGTCCCCCCAGCCTACAGCCTGTTGTTTGGCTGTTACTGACCACTGGTCACTGACCACTGGTCTGGAGATCAGTCCGGCCGGACGACCTTCTCGATGATCCGGCCGAGCTCCTCGACGTCGAAGGGCTTGTCGAGGCAGGCGAGGACGCTGTCCACCTCGGCAAGCTGGCGCCGGGCGTCGTCGTCGATGTAGGCCGAGATCACGAGGAATCGCGTCTTGGGCCGCACGATCTCGATCGAGCGGATGGCCTCGAACCCCCCCCAGTCGGGCATCCGGATGTCGACGAGGATGAGGTCGTACTCGTCGCGCGTCGCCCTGCGGAAGCCTTCCCGGCCGTTGGACGCCTCCGAGATCGACAGCCCCAGCGGCTCCAGAATGTGCCGGATGAGGGCACGGATCGCCTCGTCGTCGTCCACGATGAGGATTCTGGCCATGCGATGCCGCGCTCCTACCCGAAGCCTTCGAGGTTCTGGGGAGACGCGGTGCCGGGGGTGACGGCCCGCACGACCTTGAGCCTGGATTCGGTTCGCAGGTCCACGACCCGATCGGTCGCCAGGGGATTTCCGACCGAGTCGTAGAGGACCCGTACGATGGGCCGGTCGAACGTCTCGCCGCCGGAGGCGATCACCCGGGCGATCTCGCCGGTGGACATCTGGACCCAGGAGCCGATCGGATAGAGGGCCACGGCCTTGAGGAGGATCCGGATCACCTCGGGGCGAATGGTCTTGACGCTTGCCTGGTGGATCAGGGTCTCCATCGATTCGTACGGAAGCAGGGCGGGGCGGTGGGAGCGCGGCGAGCTCATGGCCACGTACATGTCGGCGACCGCGAGGAGCCGGGCGTAGTCGTGGATGTGGGCGCCATGCCTCTTCTTGGGGTAGCCGCTCCCGTCGTCCCTCTCGTGGGACTGGTAGATGGCGAGACTCACGACCTCCGGGACGGCGGAGCACTGCTGGAGCATATCGAGCGCGTGAATGGGGTGCCGGCGGACCTGGGCAAACTCCTCGGGCGTGAGGGGGCCGGGCTTGTTGAGGATTTCGGGGGGGACCCGGGCCATCCCGATGTTGGAGAGGAACGCCGCGAGGCCGAGCTCCTTCACCTGCCGCTCGCCGTACCCCAGGACGGCGCCCATCGCCATGGAAACCGACGCGGTCGACACCGCGTGCTCGGCCAGGAAGTCGTCCTTCTCGAAGGCATAGGCCAGCCCGAGGAGGAGGTTGGGCGCGTCGTGGAGGTTCTTGGCGAGCGTGTCGATCGCGCCGCGCATGGGCCCCTGTGACACGGCCACGCCCCGCGTCAAGGTTTCCAGAACGTGTCGCGCGTTGGAAACCGCCTCGTCCCGCGCGGCGAGGACGGCCTCCTGCTCCTGGGGGGAATAGTCGGTCCTCTGTCTCTCGGCCAGACACGCGAATGCTTCGCCGTCGGGCCGGACTTGCAGGTATTCCTCCGTGGCGACCCGCTCGTCGAGGTCGCTCGCGAGGAGGCTCGCCAGATCGTTCTTGAACTTCTCGACCTGCTCCCGCTGTCGCTCCACACCCGCGGGCTCCTTGTAGACCGAGTCGTGGCAGCGCCGGTGAAGCCTCTCGATCGACTCGGGCGTGAGGGCGTGGCCTTCCTTCAAAAGGATGCGGCCGTCCTCGTCGTGGATGGGGTGCGAGAGGACCTCTCCCGGAGCGAGCGAGTCGATCGGGATCGCGCTCCTGCCCGCGATCTTCTTCAGCCGGACGACGTCCTCATCGCTCTCGCACTCGTAGACGGTCGAGATCGCCGCCTCGCGCAGGACCTTGAGATGGACCTCCGAGAGGACTCGCCCCGGCGCGAGAAGGAGCTGCCCCGATTCGTGATAGAGCGGGAAGATCAGCGTCGCCCCGGTCTGGAGCTTCTCCGTATCGAGGGATCGAACGCCTGACGCAAAACCACCGGACGCGGCCAAGTCCCTTTTCCCTTCCTCGTGGAGAACCGTTCCGTGTTGGCGCGTTCGAGTATACTCACGCGCCCGAATTCTGAAAGCCCCCATGCGACGCGAGAACCTGCGAAACGTCGCCGTGATCGCCCACGTCGATCACGGCAAGACGACCCTGATCGACGGGATGCTCTTCGAGGCCCATCTCTTCCGCGAGGGGGAGACGGTCCGGGAGCGATTCCTCGACTCGGGAGACCTGGAGCGGGAGCGGGGGATCACGATCACCGCGAAACACGTCACCGTCGAGCACGGCGGGGTGAAGATCAACATCATCGACACGCCGGGGCACGCCGACTTCGGGGGCGAGGTCGAGCGCGTGCTCAAGATGGCCGACGGGGTGTTCCTCCTGGTGGACGCCTTCGACGGACCGATGCCGCAAACGCGGTTCGTCCTGCGGAAGGCCCTGGAGCTCGACCTCAAGGCGATCGTCGTCATCAACAAGATCGACCGCTCCGACGCTCGTCCGGCCGAGGTCCTGAACGAGGTCTTCGACCTCTTCGTCGACCTGAACGCGAGCGAGGAGCAGCTCGAGTTCCCGGTCGTCTACGCGAGCGGCCGCGACCGCGTGGCGACGCTCGACCTCGCCCTGCCGGGGAAGGACCTCTCCGCTCTCTTCCAGGCGATCCTCGACCACGTGCCGCCGCCCCTGGGCGACGTCGGCGCGCCGCTCTCGATGCAGGTGACCTCGATCGGGTACGACTCCTACGTGGGGCGGATCGGGATCGGGCGGGTCTTCGCCGGGCGGCTGCTGAAGAAGACCCCCGTCGCGCTCGTCCGGCAGAGGACGGGAGAGCGGGAGACTCATGTGATCCGGGCCCTCTACGCCTACCGCGGGATCGAGAAGATCGGAGAGGACGTGAGCGAGGCGGGCGACATCGCGGCCGTGGTCGGGATCCCCACGGTCGAGATCGGGGACACGATCGCCGACGCCGAGAACCCGGTCGCCCTCCCGCCGATCCATGTCGAGGAGCCGACGATCCACATGCTCTTCCGGACGAACGACTCTCCCTTCTACGGGCGCGACGGGCACCACGTCCAGGGGAGGAAGCTCCGCGAGCGGCTCTACCAGGAACTGGAGAAGAACGTGGCGCTCCGGATCGAGGACACCGCGGAGCCCGACGCCTGGAACGTCGCCGGCCGGGGGGTGCTCCACCTGGGAATCCTGATCGAGACGGTCCGCCGCGAGGGGTACGAGCTCGCGGTCGGGCGGCCGAAGGTGATCTTCAAGGAAGTGGACGGGGGGCGCCACGAGCCGATCGAGACCGTGATCGTCGACTGCGCCGAGAAATTCACCGGCAAGATGATCGAGCTCCTCGGCGGCCGCCGGGGCGAGCTCCACCACATGGACCGGAAGGGCGACTTCGTCCACATGGAGTTCCGC
>JACQVV010000486.1 GCA_016209595.1 Planctomycetota bacterium | reverse complement strand
GCATTTTCCCCCCCCCCTCTCCCCCCCGCCGCGGGCCCGGCCGCGGCGAAGCGCGCCTCCGGAGTGAGGGGTGGCCGAGGCACCGGCCACGGCCCCCGCGGCGGGCGGGATCCCACCGGCACGACGCGGTCCGCGCGAGGAGCCGGGTCTGGGGGCGCGGGGATGGTCATCGTCGGCGCCGTCGCCGGCGTCGTCGCGGTCGCCGTTCTCGGTGGAGGGATCTACTACTTCGCGATCCGGGAGGACGCGGGGCCGACGCCGGGCGGCCCGGCCAAGAACTCGGGGAAGAGCAAGACGGGAGGCCTGTCGGAGAAGGACTTCGCCTACGAGCTCGGGAAGATCGACGAGGCCATCGCGGAGGACCGCTACAACGACGCCGCCGACAGGGGCAAGAAGCTCGCCCTGCGCGTCTCCGGGAAGGCCGAGTGGGAGGCCGAGATCGCCCGCAGGATGGAGCGTGCGAAGGAGCTCCCTCGATTCTGGGAGGCGCTTCTCGCGGCCGTGAACGGCCGGGGGAAGTTCACATGCCCCGAGGGGAGCTGGAAGAAATACGAGATCCAGAGCGCGAGCGCGGAGGGACTCTCGGTCATCCGTAGCGGGAAGACCGATGCAACTCTCCTCCGGTGGCAGAGCATCGAATTCGCTTCGAAGAAGTCGATGTATCAGCTCGTGGTGTTTCTGGGGCTCGAGACGAGCGAACCCTTCGCGACACTCCACTACGTCATCCACCGCCACGCGGACGAGGCGATCCAGCGCCAGGCGGCCAAGGCGATCTCGCTCGCGCCCGAGCGCCGAGAGGAAGTCCTCTCTCTCGTGGCGGCCGCCTTCGGCATGGCGGATCCCGGCCTGCTCGTCGTGACCGCGGACCGGGTCCTCACCCCGGAGCAGAAGGCAGAACTCGATGCAAGCGGCGGTTCGTCGGGGACGAACGGCGAGGAAAGCCCGGACGGGACGGACCCGGGCGCGGAGGACCACGAGGGTAAGGTCCAGTACGAGGGCCGCTGGGTCACGCCCGAGGAGAAGGAGGAACTCGAAGAGAGCGCGATGCGCGCCAAAGGGCTCGTCCGCCACGGGAATCGCTGGGTCACGCCCGAGGAGAAGGCCCGCCTCGAACGCGAGGTGGACCACGAGGGCCTGGTCGAGTACCAGGGGCGCTGGGTCACGCCCGAGGAGAAGGAACGAATGGAGAACGAGGCGAAGGGACTCGTCCTCCACGACGGCCGCTGGATGACGCCCGCCGAGAAGGCGCGCCTGGAGCGGGCGGAGAACGAGGCCAAGGGGCTCGTCCTGCACGAAGGAAAATGGATCACCCGGGAGGAGAAGGAGGCCCTCGAGAAGAAGGAGGAGATGGAGAAGAAGGGCTACGTCTACTTCCGAGGGCGCTGGATCTCCGTGGCCGAGCGCTCCATGCTCGAGGACATCATCGAGGGGACCCCGGCCGAGGAGGACTATCATTCGACGCCGGGATTCGCCCTGAGGATCGCGCTCCCCGACTCCGAGAAATGGAGCTACCAGGCGAACGGCGGGGCGCCGCTGGGCGGCGGGTCGGCCATCGCAGCCATCCAGAAGAGCGATGGGGGCGGGGCGCTCGTCGCGATGCGGCTCTCGGCCTTCGTCTTCGCCACGCGCTACATCTTCGCCGGCCGGGGCTGGGAGGAAGAGATCAAGGGCGACAACCCCTCCGGGCTCCTGCGGCTCCACCGGCAGATCTACGAGGATAGGCCCGGGGCGAGCGTCCGCACGAAGATGGAGAAGGACTTCTTCTCCAAGGACATGCACGCCTTCTGGTGCCACCTCGACTACCCGGACGGGAGCGTGGTCAAGATCTACTCGGTCGCCTCCAACCTCCGCAACGCCGACAAGGGCTTCGTCTGGGTCGTCGAGTTCGCCCCCGGACAGTTTCAGGTCTCCGCGATCGGGGTCGACTCGATCCTGAAGACGTTCGAGGCCACCGACAAGGGGCGGTGAGCCGCTGCTTGTCCGTCGCTACGTGTAGGTGACCGGGAAGAGCCCCGCGAGGCGGTTCACGCGCTCCGTGTCCGCGACGAACCTCCAGAGGACGCCGCGCGGTACGCGGATGTCGAACTCCCAGCAAAAGACGAGCGGCCCGGACATCGGCCCGGGATTCTACCGCGCCGGTGCCATCCGGCAACCTCGCCGGTAGAATGCCTCGCGTGCGCGCCAACTTCTTGAGCAGGACGCGAAAGGTGGGGCTTCTCGTCCTCGCCGCGGCCCTCGCCACCGGATGCTCGGAGTCGCCGCTCCGCCCCGTCCCCGCGCCCGCGGGCCCTCCCCGCGTCGAGGAAGTCATCGAGAGAATCCAGGCCGACGCCGCGCCGCAGGCATGGTGGATGGTCCCGGAACTCCTCGAGGAAGCGGCGGTCGGCGTGCGCGTCGAGGGAGGAAGCGCCACCCTGGAGCGCATCGACTTCGCCGCCGGGGCCGAGGCAAGGCGGGAGCGGGCGGCGCTCGACGCCGCTCTCTTCGCGGCCTTCCTGTCGCGGCTCGAGGAGAACGGGATCGCGGACCAACCCCCCGCGACCGAGCGCGAAGGCGTCCGGATCTGGTGGAGAAGCGGCGAAGCCGGCGGGGAGGTGCGTGTTCCGAGATCCTCGCCCCTGGCCGAGGTCTTCCGCCGAGCGGCCGAGGAGGCCCTGCCGCCCCGCGAGCGTGCGGGAGAGGGCGAAGCGAGCGGAGGCTTCGTCTCGGCCCTCGAGACTGGACCGCTCCACCTGGCCGACCCCACCTTCGGGCCGGACGGGGAGATCTATGCCAAAGCCGGTCGCGTGTTCCGATACGACGAGGAGGCGAGGCGATTCGTGGCGGCCTTCGACTTCCCGCCGGGGCTCGACCTTCACCAGGTCCAGTGGGAGGTGCCGACCCGGGTCCTTGTCGCTTTCCATTCCAGCCGGATCCCGCTCGACCTCTCATGCGGGTCCCCGTCGGTCACATGGAACGGGCGCTTCGCGGCGTCGATCCGGCCCGACGGCCCGTCCTGGGTCATCTCCCGGCTCGATCTGGCGACCGACGAGACGATCGACATCCTGCGGGTCCAGCAACCCGTCATGGACCCGGTCCTCTCCGAGGACGGCCGCTGGCTCGCCTTCGGCCTCATCGCGGAGGAGGGCGGCCCGGTCGAGGCCCGGGTCTACGACGTGGCGTCGAGGATCGAGCTCGACCCCGGCGAGGGCCGGGCCGACGTCCATCGTCCGATCGGGTTCTCCCCCGTCCGCCGCACCTTTTGTTTCACCACGCGCGAGCTCGATCGCGCGGACTACGAGGTCTACCTCTTCTCGATCGAGCGCGGCGATGTGGAAATGGGGTTCCGGTACCACCCGGCCGAGTTCTCCGTGCTCGAGTACCTGCCGGACGGCCGCGCGCTGGTACGCCGGGCGATCGCCCTCCCATCCGGGGGCACGCTCTCGCGGCTGGGCGTCTTCGAGTTCGACACCTCGCTCTACCATGCGCTCTCGATCGGGGACGCGGGCGGGCCCGGCTCGCTTTCTCCCTCGGGCGACCGGTTCGTCTACGAGAAGGGCGGCGACGTCTACCTCTGGCGGAGCTACCGCCCGGGCGAGGGGCCGCGCTAGAAACAGGCTGGAGGCTAGAGGCTGGAGACTGGAGAAAAAACAGAGGGGAAAAAGGGGGAGTGCCCTCGGCCGTTCCTCGAGCCTACAGCCTCCAGTCTCAAGCCTGGTTCTGGGCCGTTCCTCCAGCCTAGAGCCTGGTTCGTCGGGCTCTATATCACCCGGCACCAGACCGCCTTGAGGTCCGGAATCCTCGTCCTTCGATTATGCTCGTGGGTCAAGACTTGCGGCGCACCTACCCGACCATGAGGAGAGGATCGTGCGGCGCGCGATGGCTCGCGCTCGCGACGTGCGCTATCCCGCGGCGGCCGAGATGGACGCGGACCTCAAGGCGTTCCGCTCCTCGATCCGGAAGCGCTGACCGGTCCACGCGGCCCGGCGAGTCACTCGCCGAACAGGGCGGCCATCCTTCGAAGGAGCGAGTCGACTTCCGAGTCTCTCTCGAAGGCTGGCCCTTTCTCAAGGAAGACATCCGCAAGTTCTTCGAGACAACCGATGGCCTCCTCCAGCGCCCTGGCCTCTGGAGGGATTGTGCGCCCCCCCCACAGGCTCCGCCAGCGCGCCTGGGCCCGGCGCAACCGGGGAAGCCACGTCCCGCGGGCGTCGAACCATCCCTTCTCCCACTCCTCTTGTTTCAGGCCCGAAGCCTTCTGGAGGATCTCCCGGGCTTTCATCAGATCGGCGAAGAGCGCCCGGACCTCCTGCCGGTCCTCCGCCAGATAGGTCGCTTGGGCGTCGGGGCCGAGGTAGGACTCCTCCATGATATCGACCCAGCTCCGGAGAGCCTCCAGCCGTTCGCCGCGGACAGGCGTCGGCCCCTCCAGCCATATCGACAGGAGCTCACAGAAGCGTCCCTGAAGGTCCGCCACGCTCCCTTCGTCAAGGTCATCCGATGCGAAAACCTCAAGCCGCAGCAGATCTCCGGCGACTGCGCAGAGCCAGTTCAAGGCGAACCTCTTCCGGTCATCGAGCTGAGGTTCTCCAGGCGTCTCGAGGAAGCGGCAGAGTTCGTCGGCGCGTGCCGACAGCGAGAGGATCCTTTCGGCGACGGATCGTTGGTGGGCGGGCCGGAACGGACCGGGACCGGGTCCAGTCCTGGTCGAGAATTCCGCGAGGAGTTCTCTCGCGAAGGCGTATTCCTGTTCCATGTCGCCGGGGATCCGGCAAAAGGTCTCGGCCGCGAGTCCGACGCGGAGCCACTGCAGCTGGCGCCTGGCCCGCTGCCAGGAGGCCCGGTCCCGAGCGTCGAGAAGTGAAACCGCCCTGTGGAGATCCCGGCGCGTCTGGGCGAAGGGGACAGCGCGGTAGCGGAAAACCGCATCGGGGGGTGTCACGAGGTCCGACAGGCGCCGGCAGAGAGCCTCGATGGCGCCCTCCTCTCCGTTCGCCCCTTCTGGACTCTCCAGCCGCCGGCAGGCCTCGTCGCACAGAGCCCCGCCGGTCCGGAGGGCCCATCGCAGGCGATCTCGTTCGTCCAGGACCTTCTTGGGGTCACCGATCGAAAGGGCGGCGGAACCCTCGGTCCGGACGATCGGTCCGCCCGGTTCATCGAGGATGGCGCGGACCTGGACCTCATAGATCCCCGGAAAGAGGGAGCACCCAATATTCGGAATCTCGGCCCGGCCACTACCATTCCGGGAGGCTCCGGGGACAGTCGAGAGGACCGCGCCCACCGGGTCGAGGAGGGAGACCTCCAGGCGGACGTCCTGGCGCCAGGGGAGCTCGATCGATACCTCGACATGATCGCCTCGCTCCTCGGCGTGGACGAACACCGATGCCTCGAGTCGCTCAGCCACCTCGGGAGGGACACGATCCTCGGGGAAGATCCATCTTTCCCCGACGGGGTCGAAGCGGAATCCCCGCTCGAGCAGCGCCTCCCGTCGATGGCTCGCGTGCAGATCCTCGCGCCTGTCCCGAGCCTCTGTGCGACGCTCTTCCCCGGTCTCCAGGGCCCTTCTCTTCTCCGGGGTCACCCACAGATCGCGGTATCGACCCCTCCCCCGGGCCTCCATCCACTCCTCGAACACGTCGGGCCTCTCGGGAGCGCAGGTCGGGGCCGAGACCTCGCGCGCGGGGCTCGGGGCCTCTTGAGGCTCCTCGGGCTCGACCGACCTAACTAGGATACCCAGGGTGGCGGTGAACACAAGCAATGCGGCGAGGATTGCGGACCACATCTTGCGAGTCCGCGCCATCAGGGGATCGGGCTTCTCGGCCTTCGCGGCCCGGGACCTCACGACCCGGCGCGTCGCCTTCTGCAGGGCCAGAAGCCCCTCCAGAGCGCCGCGATCGATCCAGCCCTTCTGGAGCAGGATCTCGCCTAGTTTCATATCGCTGCCCCGTCTCGCCTCTTCTTCCTGCATCTCGAGGGCCTGGAGAACCCTTTGTTCGTCCAGGATCCCGCTATTGACGAGCATCTCGCCGAGCCGGCGTTCGCCGTGACGACCGGCGATCTCCGCAAGCGCCCGGTTGATGCCCTGCGCGATGGTCGCGCGTATCGACTTCAGACCGTCGTCTACAGGCGCGTCGATCTGGACGACCGCGAGTTCCTCCCCATCGGACGGTGGGGTTCCCATCCCGGGTTCCAGGAGCGGGCTCGGGTCGATCCGTAGACGGTCGATGGCCTTGCGCGCCACCGTGTCCCCCATCTCGACAAGGGCGCGGAGCGTGCTGTCCGCGACATAGCCCTTATCCAGGAGGATCCGGCCCAGATTCCGGTCCAGCCCAACTTCGTGAAGGGCCAGGCCGATCTCGATGCACTTGTCGATCCTCTCGGGTGACAGGATCCCCGTCGCCACCACGAGCTGCCCCAGGAGGACGATGTGGGCGTCGTCCAGCGCCGAGACCTGCATCCGGGGGGGCTCGACGCCGCCGGAGCGGAGCCGAGATAGGACTTCCTGCAGTCCTTCTTGGGAGAGTACTCCTCTCTCGATGAGGATTTCGCCGACGCGCTTCTTGATCCCGACCCTCTCCAGAAGACGCTGCTCGTCGAGGGCCGCGAGGATCTGCTCCGGGCTGACCACACCGAGACGCACCGCCTCTTGGCCGAAAAGCGCTTCATTCTTGTCCGGTGGTCGCTCCATCACCCAGACAGGTCCTTATCCATTCCCTCCTCCCCCGGCATCCGGCGTGCACTCTACATCGAGTAGCACCTTGGTCGGTGGATTTCTGGGCACGTCCTGGGCCTTGAGCGTGATCGTGGATCTGCCCGCCGGCAGGTCAAGCCTCGCGTGCCATCGGGCCCACCCGGGTTCGTCCTGGACGGCGCGCTCTCCATTGACCCAGATCTCCAGGACGCCCGTCAGGTCGCTCGCCAAGCCGCGGATTTCTACGGCCGACTCTGGTACGACCCAGGCGTTCTCGCCGTTCCTCGTGGCCCCGACGAGCTCGATCTCCTCCAAAATCGGTCCGGAGAAGTCGACGGGCCCCTCGAAGAGAACGGTCTCGCCCAACCCGCCTCCTTCGAGCTCGACCTCGGCCACCACCCGGTAGAACTGGGTCTCGCGCACCTGGAGGCGGGACCGCCAGCGTCCCCAGCCGGGCTCTAGGGCTTCAGCCTCGATTCCACCCACGAGCAGCCTGGACACGGGTCTCGAGGACCGGACCGTCCCCTCGATCGTGATCTCGGGTGCCTGGATCACGTCGCCGACGGAGCGCGTGATCTCCACGACGATTCTGTCCGGCTCCGGGGGAACCGGAGCGCCCTGCCGAGCCGTCTCCGCCCCCTTCGCCGGGTCCTCGGGGGGCGAGTCGGATCCCAGAAAAACGACCGGCACGATCAGCGCCGCTGCCGCCGCCATCGTGCCCAGGAAGAAATACGGGTGCAGCCGAAACCGCCTTCGCCTGGTACGGGCAGGAGACTGGATAGGCGAGGTCCGCTCGCCGGCGATCTCCAGGGCTTCAAGAGCGCCCAGGATTGCCTCGGTCCCCGAGTAGCGGTTCTCTCTGTCGAGGGCGCACATCTGCTCCACAATCTGGATGTACCGCGGGTCGAGATCCGATCTCCTTCCGGCCAGTGGCGTCCGTTGGCCCTTTGTCATCTTGGCCAGCACTCCGTACGGGCCTGCCGCCTCGAAAGGGTGAGAACCCGTGAGGAGGTAGTACCATGTCACTCCGAGGGCGTAGATGTCGCTACGGCCGTCGATCTTCTCCCCGTCCCATTGCTCCGGCGCCATGTAGTTGGGAGTCCCCATGATCGCCCCGGTCTGCGTGAGCATCGTGGATTGGGCGACGGAGTGGGCGAGTCCGAAGTCGGCGAGCTTGGCGATCCCCTTCTCGTCGATCAGGATGTTCTCAGGCTTGATGTCGCGGTGGACGATGCCGATCCGGTGGATCTCTCGCACCCCCTGGAGAGTTCCGCGCACTATGGACAGCGTCTCGCCGAGGCTCAGGGGCCCCCGCTCTCCGACCAGCTTGCCGGCGGAGACGCCCCTGATGCGCTCCATGACGAGGTAGTGCCGGCCGTCGCTCACCCCGGCGTCGAGGACCCGGACGATGTTCGGATGGTCAATCTGGGCCATCAGGCGGGCCTCGCGTTGGAACCGCGCCGCGAGGTTCGAATCCTCCAGGAGATCGCGGCGAAGGACCTTCACGGCCACCTCCCGGCCCAGCGACTCGTGACGCGCAACGTAGACCGACCCCATCCCCCCTCCACCGAGATAGGAGAGGATCTGGTAGGTGCCGATCCGCTGCAGGCTGGAATCTCCCTCGCGTCCCGTCGGCCCTTCGAGGCGAAGCGTCCCCTTCATCGGGTCTCCCGAGCCAGCGGTATCGTCACCTCCGGCGTGCCCCCGTCCGCCGCCGGCTGGGGGGCATGGAACGAGTGTTGCACGTCCTGGTACCCTTCCTTTTGGACTTCCGCCACGTAGTCGTCATCCGAGTGGGCCAGGAACCAGCAGCGGCCGTCCTCGTCCGTTCGTCCATCCAGGACCGCCCCGGTGGGACCGCGGACGACGACGCGTGCATCGGGGAGTGGCGAATGGGTGTCCGTCCCGTCAACCACTGTCAGGATGCACCAGAAAGGGCGGGAACCGGCCCGTTCGATCGCGTCGACCCGGACCCGCGCGTCATCGTCCGGGAGGCGGGTCCTGGCCTTGCGCGCATCGCCTGCGGGTCGGATCCCCTCGCCGTCTCCGGCGGCGAAGAGCGCGAGCTCCTCCGGCAGATCTTTCGGACCGACCGGTGAGGCGATCTCCCGGACGAACTCGCCCAGGTCAAAGCCCACATAGTCCGAGGCGTCGTAGACGATTTGCCGGCCGGAGGCCCTGCCCCTCCGGCTCGGCAATGGGGGGTCCATCGCCTCCTCCTCTTCGTCCGTCTCGCCGCCGGAGGCTGCGGGACGATCCTGTTCGAGACGCACGATCTCCTCATAGCGCAGGAACACCGGCGCATGCCGGAATACAACCGTAACGTCGTCCACGGCCGGCGACGTCAGGAGGGGCTCGACTCCCTCCTCGGCCGTCTCTTCGAAGAAAGCGGCGAACTGTACCGGCCCATCGGCCCGAATCTCGACGGGACTCCCTCCGGCGTTCTCGACGGGGGGGCTCCATCGCTCGCCGGTCTTGATCTCCATGCGGACACGACCGCCGGGGACGGTTCTCGGGATACGCGCCGTCCAGTGGACGCTTTCGATGGTGCTCCCCCGCGGAGGGGAGAAGGCGGCCGACTCGAAACGGGCGTCTCCATGGTTGTAGTAGCGTCCCAGGCGGTAGAGGTATGGCCCCAGGCTCCGTGGCTGGAACCCGCCGTAGGTTGCGAGTTCGTCGAAGGTCGAGTCGGCCGGTTGGTCTACCCAGTAGTACTCGGAAAGGGTTCGCGGATTTCGCCCGACCGTGTAGAACCCATCGTCCAGGTACTTCGGTCCGAGACCGAACACGTTGTCTCTTCCCGTGAACGACTCGGGTGCCGTCCACGCCGCCGGCGCGTCCAGAGGCAGGTAGGGCTCCTCATAGCCCGTCCTCCATTGGTGGGCGAAGAAGTCGTCGAGCTCCCGTCCGTTGGTGAGGAGGGCGATGGTGTCCTCCCCTCCACCCGAGCGAACGTCATAGCCAAGCGTGTAGAGGATCCACCGTCTCGGTATCGGCGGCTGGAACGAGTCCCAGAATCGAATGTACGGCACTGTTCGCCCCAGGTGGTGGGTCTCGAACAGGAACCTCTGATGCCAGATGTCCTCGGCGATCTCCAGGAAGAACTCCTGGTGGGAAGTTCCCTCCCGATCGCTGGGGTATTCGAGGGGATAGGAGGCGCCGTGGATCGTGGCGTCGAAGAGCCGGTGGCGAGTCTGGGGCCGGGTCCACCCCGGCTTCACCCAGAATGCGACCGTGCCCGCCGTATCGCCCAGGTTTCCAATGGCGCTGTAGGTCGGAACGGCCTCGTGCTCGGAGTAGACGCCGTCAGGGAAGAGGGTGCCGGGGCGAGAGGGGTCGAAAAGATCGCCCGCGTAGGGTCCCGCCGGTCCCGGCATGGCCACGGCGGAACCACCGGAGCGTTCGGCGTTCAGACCGTTCTCGAAGCCCGCCCAGAAGAGGAGCGTGGGATCCGATGGGACCCGCACGGTCGACAGCATCAGGGAGCCGTCGATTCGGCATCGTTCCGGAAGACCGTCCATCTGCGGCTGGGGATAGCTTGTGAGCGACCACCCACCCTGGACGGGACACAAACCCCCGGCTCGTGTGATCCTGCCCGCCTCGAAGTCCTCCTGCGTGGTCTGCCGCCAGAGCTCGCGAGTCTTGACGGTGGCCCGGATGCGGTGGGTGGCAAGGAGTTCCCCGTCCCCGACCCAGACGAACCCGATCGAGTCGATCTCGTGAATCCCGCAGGCCGAGAAGCAGAACTCCGTCGTGTGGTACGCGAGGTCGGACTTGTCGATGGGCGTGAAGTGGTCGTGATCCGGGTTGAACTTGTTGAGCCGGGAGTTCGGATTGAAGTTCGCCTTGATGGCCGCTGCCTGGTAGGGATCGATCGACACGGGACGGTCCCATAGAGTCTGGAGCTCGATGGATGCGAGCCTCGTCGTGCGGACGCTCAGGTCCCCTGCGATCGAGCGGTAGTCGGGTGGCTCTACCTCTCCCCGCACGAACACTCCGGCCTCCGGGCTACCCCTGAGGGTATACACGCCTTCTGGAAACGACAGGCGGAACATCGAGACAGGGCCCGTCCAGACGTGGAAGAGCGTCTGCGTTCCTGGTTCCGAGAACTCTCCAACGTCCGAGAGTGAAAACGAGTAGTCGGAGTCGATCCTCCCGCGGGCCTCGAGACCGACGCCGAAGTCAGCTGACAATACGAGGTCCACAGGGCCGGGATGGGGTGGGATATCCGTCCCCGAGGCAGAGTGGTTTCTTAGCCGCCATTCGAAGACCTGGCGCGCGTTGTCCCTCCTGTAGTCCTGGGTCCCTTCGCGGTAAAGGAACTGGATGTTCGTCCCCAGCGGGGACACCCTGGCCACTATCTCGTCGGCCCAGATGAGCTCCGGACGCTCGATGAGGCTGTCGACGAAGCTCTCAAACTGCTCCCAAGTGCGGAAGGACCCGGCGAAGGGCGGTGCGCCGGGCGTCGCGGGATCCATCGACCGGACGGCGACGATCGCGTCGGCCAGCCTGGAGGCCGTGGCCACGTCGATTGGCTCACTCAGGGCGTTCCGCCTCAGCTGGCCGAGGTGCTCCAGACCTCTTGCCTTGAGCGAATCGAAATCTCTCGGCCCGAAGTTCCCCACCGCCCAATCGGGCTCCTCGTAGACCCCGCTGATGCCAGTGAGGAGCGCGACGAGGACGGGCTTGGTGGCCGAGTTGATGTCCACGGGCGCTCGGGGTTCGATCTCGATGGTCCCTGGCACAACCCGCCCGAGGTAGCTCGCACCTACAGGAGGTCGTTCCAGAGGGGAGCCCATCCACGGCGTCGCGCCCGCCTCCTCCAGGGAAACGGCGGCAGGACATATCGTCGTGGCGTCCACCCAGGAGTCGACCGTGAGATACGGAGCCAGCCGTCGCAGGTCGTCGTCGGTGATGAAATTTCCCGGCATCCCGCGCAGCTCGTCGACGCGGGTGAACCGCCCGCCCGGGAGGGCATCCCGGTACGCCACGATCTCTCTCCCTTCTCCGGGTCGGATCGGAGGATTGGAGGGGGAGATAGCGAGACCCAGGTTGTCCAGGATCGATCTCAGATTCGCGCCCGAATGGTTCGGGTTGATTCGCGAGGACGCGCTCGTGATCTGGACGCGATAGGCCGACCAGTGATTCGGTCCTTCGTTGCCCACCACTTCCAGATCCCCGGCCGTCAGACCTTGTGCCTCCAGGGCCGAGGTGGACGGATGGTCGAGAATCCCCGTGACGGGCTGCCCGAAGAGCTCGGGCGTCCTCAACGGATCGAGGGCATCCGCGGAGCCGGTCGCAAGACGTGCGAGCGCGTGGGAAACGCCGGCCTCGGCGGCGAGGCGGGCTCGTACCGTGGACTGATGGGTGGCCGCTGCGGTCCTGTCGAGAAGGGTCAAGCGCCCGAAGGAGACGGCGAGAATGGCGAGGATCGCCAGGACGCCAACAACGACGACCAAGGCTGCGCCACGACGCCGCAGAATCGTTGCCATCCCAACCACCCTCCAGACCCCGCGAGAAGGCAGGCGAACGTGTAGCTCAAGTGCCTAGATCCTACAGATCGCCCGGCATCCGTGCAACGGGAATACCAGCCCTTGACACGAGGTTGAGCCGGGCTAGGGAGGAGAGGGAGAAGTGGCGGACGGTCGGCCATCGCGGACAACGGCTACGAAGCACAAGCACGCCAAGGCGGGGTGGCAAGTGGCGCGCTAGAGTGGCGACGAGTTCTAGCCCGCATTTCTCACCGCATCGTCCGAAGTTCTCGCTGTTGCACCGCCAGGTGTAACAGCGAGAACGCTCTGCGG
>JACQVV010000485.1 GCA_016209595.1 Planctomycetota bacterium | reverse complement strand
GTCCTTCGCTCCCGGACGCTGGGGGCCTTGCGGGCGAGCTCGACCGTGTCGGGCGGGATCCCGGCCTTCGCCGCCACGATCATCTCCTCGGCCCTGCGGCACCAGTCGGGGAGGCGGTCGGCGACCGAGAGAGCGAGGTCGGTCGAAAGCAGCGCCTCGAAGGCCTGCCCGACCCTGCCATCGCGCGAGAGCCGCCTGAGGCAGAAGCCGACCGGGTCCTTCTCGGCCGCCGCGGCTCGGGCGACGTCGGCAGGCAGGAAGCCGATCTTCTCGAGAAGTGCGGGAAGTTGCGAGTCCATGGACGCCGATTATAGTTGCGACCGTTGTCTCCCCGCTTGGCCTCCCGGGCGCTTCACCCCCACGACGAGTTTCCTATACGTGGCCGGACGGGGTTACGGAAGGAGCAAAAGGACGGGAATGTCGAGGCGCGTCCCGCCGGGGACGAGGAGCGAGAGCGCGTCGCCGGCTGTCCGCTCCGCATGCCATTCGTAGGCCCCCTGGGCTGAGTTCGGTCGCTCGAAGACATCGAGCCGGTCGTCGACGAGATTCACGATCACGTACTGCGCGATCCCGGCTCTCGCGTAGATTTCCAACTTCCGCGTCCGGTCGAGTTCTAGAGAGCTTTCCGCGACCTCGAAGACGGAGGAGACGTCGCCCGGCCCTGCATGCCGCTCGAGGTATTCGCGAGGTTCGCCGCGCACGACGGCGCCGTCGGGCTCGGGTTCGTGGGAGGGCGGAATCGTGATCGGTCCTTGAGTCTGGATGTGGCAGCCCAACGGCGCGAGCCGCCCGTCCAGTCGCGACAGGAGCTTGATGGCGGTGTTGTGCCGCGTTCCGATCGTCATCGGATCCTCTCCCCGCGCGCTGCGGTCCTTGTAGACCAGGAAGCCGTCGAGGAGCTCGATCGGCTGGCCGTCCTGGAGGATGCCGGTTTCGAGCATGCGGTGGTATTGGTCGACGTCGATGGGCGCAAGGCGAGCCGGGGGAATGCGCGATGAGCCGACCGCGTGTACTGTCACGACCGTTGCTCCAGAGGGTGCCCGCGAGCAAATCCTACTCCCAGCCACGAGCTCGCGACAACGGCGGCCTTCCGTCTTCAGGCTGACGGCTGGTATCAGGCGGCAGATCACAAGCTACAGCCCTGAGGGGAAAAGGGATATGATGTTGTCGCGCGAGACAAGCGCGAAGGGGAGGGCGTGGTGGGGAAGGCCCAGTTTCCTCGGCCGGGGACGCGGCTGACCGGGAAGAAGGATGTCTACGTTCTCGGGGAGCCGGTCGACGACCGCGGAGCGAGCCGGGTCTACATGGCCGAGGCGGAGTCGGACGGCCGGATCGTGGCCGTCCGGCTCTTCGCGCTCAAGGACCTCTCCGAGGAGGACCGCGCCCGGCTGAAGTGGGACCTGGGGCTCCGGCAGCAGTTCGCCCACCCGAACGTCTGGCCGGTCCTCGATCGTTTCCGGGTGACGGGGTTTTACTGCGCGGTCGAGAAGGGGGTCCTCGTGAGGGACCTCACCGACTACGTGGGATACCAGGCGGCGCTCGGAAAGGCGCTCGAGCACCTTTCCAAGGCGGCGGACGCCCTGCAGTACATCCACGAGCACAGCGTCATCCACAACAATGTCAGGCCCGAGACGATCTTCCTCGACGAGACGGGCGAGGTCGAGCTCACGGGTTTCGAGCACTCGTATGTCCAGGGGGCGAGCGCGCTCGGGCCTCCGGCGAAGAAGTCGCTTCCCGCGGACCACTCCCACGTCGCGCCGGAGGTGCTTTCCGACCCGACCCAGGCGTCGCCACGGTCGGATGTCTACTCCGCCGGCGTCACGCTCTACCGGATCATCACCGGGGACGTGCCGTACGCCCAGGGCAGAAGCGCGAGCACCTGGCAGGCGCGCGAGTCTCCGAGAAGCAAGAACCCGGACATACCGCGCTCGCTGGAGGCGCTCGTCCGGAGGGCGATCGCCCTCGACCCGCGCGAACGGCAAGAGACCGCGGCCGAACTCTGGCAGGGCGTTCTCGTGGCGCGGAGCGAGATCACCGGGAGCCGCGAGTCGGACTCGCGGATGCTCACTCGCGACGACGCGGGGCTGCGGGCCACGAGAGGCGACGACCCGCAACTGTGGGGGGCACTGGGCGAGGTGGGTGATCTCTTCGGCGCGAAGAGAAGGAGAGACGTCGCGACGGAGAGCGACATCGGATCGTCCGAGTTCGACCCCGAGGGCACGAACCTCGACAACAGCAAGGGAAAGGGCACCTGGGGCGACCTGCCGGGTCTCTCGCCGGAGACGCCGACCGCGGCCGACCAGTACCTCGTCCCGGGGAGCACGGAACGCAACCTGGAAGAGACGAACTCTCTCAACTACCGGCGGGACGAGAACGTGCTGCCGCTTCTCGCGGGTCTCGATCGGGAGGCCCAGACCGCGGCCGATCAGTACCTCGTTCCGGGGAGCGGAGAGCACGACCCGGAGACGATCCCCTCCGGCACGTCGTTCCCGCGGAGCGCCTCGACGACGACGCGAGCCGAGCGTGTTCCCGATCTGGGGTTTGGGACCTTCCTCTACTTCGTCGAGGGGCCGCAGAAAGGCCTCCGCGTCGACCTCGACCGGGCCGAGGAGCACGCGATCGGCCGAGGGAACGAGTGCGACCTCACCTGGGACGATCACCTGCTCTCGCGGGTCCACTGCACGATCCGCCGCCGGGGGGAGGAGTTCTGGATCGCCGACTGCGGCTCCCGGAACGGGACCTTCGTCAACAACCAGCGCATCCAGGAGTGCCCGATCTACCACGGAGACTCGATCCGGGTCGGCTCGAGCAACCTGATCTTCTTCGCGCGGGAGAAGCCGGAGGAGGGGAAGGGGCAGCGGCTCCAGCAGATCCTCGCCTTCTCGAAGGTCTGGGACGAGCTCCTGGCGGCGAGGAACGACACGGAGCGGTTCGCGGTCGCCTGCGAGAGGCTCGTGAAGGACCAGCTACGGCCGCTCCTCGGGTTCTCGATCGAGGAGGCCCTGCCGCCCGCGGGCTTCCTCGCCGGCTGGATGGTCCAGACGCCGAGGCTCTGGATCCGCTACACCCGCTTCCCGATCCTCATCCTCTATCCGCGGGCCGGGGGGGGTGGTGGTCCGTCCACGCCTCGCGAGGGGGAGGAGCTCCTGGAACGGATCGTCACGATGATCGCGACCACGCAGGCGCGGGAGTACTTCGCGCTCGTCCTGCTCGCGACCGACGACGCCCAGGAGGTGGATCGGATCGGCCATTCCGTCGCCGACTCGATCTACCGCTACGACCTGATCGTGCTCGGCGGTCCGGAGGTGAAGTCCCTCTTCGTGGCGAACCCCGTCCGGCGCCTCGTGTCGCTCATCCAGGCGAAGGGCCTCGAGCTCTCGGTGCTCTCTCCCTACGTCACGGGATCGCCGGTCTCCGACGCGATGTTCGTCGGCCGCGAGGACGAGGTGAAGAAGATCACCCAGACGATCGAGAGCAACAACATCGCGCTCCTCGGCGGCCGGCGGATCGGCAAGACCTCGACGCTCCAGAAGGTCCACCGGCTCTTCACGAAGGAGAAGCGATACCAGACGCTCTACTTCGACTGCCATCCGATCCAGGACCACGAGTCCTTCTTCACGGCGCTCCGCTACGAGGGCCGCGAGGCCCCCGGCAAGAACCCGCTCGACTTCCGTTTCATCGTGAACCAGATGCTCGCGAAGTCGGGCGCGAGCAAGGTCATCGCCCTCTTCGATGAGGTGGACGAGCTCGTGGAGTTCGACGCGAGGAACGGTGGCCGCCTCGTCAAGGTCTTCCGCTCGCTCTCCCAGGAGAACAAGTGCCGCTTCGTCCTCTCCGGCGAGCGGGTCCTCTACCGGCACCTCCAGACCGCGGAGTCCCCCTTCTTCAACTTCTGCCACAAGATCGACCTCGACCACCTGAAGCCCAAGAACGTCGAGGCGATCGTGGCTCGGCCGATGCGCCAGCTCGGGATTCTCGGCGAGGAACACGAGCGGGAAGTCGTCGATCGGGTGGCCGACTTCACGGCGGGGCACCCGTACCTCGTTCAGGACTTGTGCGAGCGCGCGGTCAAGCTCGTCAACGAGAGGGGGGGGCAGGGGGCGACGCTCGCGCCTGCCGACCTCGATTCGATCCTCGCCGGCGCGACATACCTGAACGAGTTCAAGCGGACGGCGTTCGGGACGCTCAACTTCTTCGAGCTCGCACTCGTCTATCTTCTCGTCGCGAACGGCGTGACCCTCGACGATTGCTTCGACAAGCAGGCCCTTCTCGACCTCCTGGAGAGCCACGGTCTTACCTTCGACGATCGGGAGGTCGACGTCGCCCTGGAGATCCTCCACCTCTTCAAGGTGTTCCGGACCCAGACCCAGGGGGACCACATCCTCTACCGGTTCGCGCTCCGCCGCCTGCCCGAGGTGATCCAGAAGACCGAGCGGGCCGAGAACGTTCTCGACAGTTACCTGAGGGAGATCCAAGGTGAGTCTCGCTACAAGATTCCGAGCTGGGGGGCCTTTGCGTGAGGGCGACTGGATATCCCCCCGTAGAGAGCTCGATCACCTCTTCCAGGAGATCCGGCGGGAGGCGATCGGGGGCGTGCGGAAGTACTTCGCCGTCTCCGGCCCACGGATGACGGGGAAGACGACCCTCGTCTGGAGCCTTCGCTCGCGCCTGGCCGAGGAGGGGATCGCGCTCGTCTACGTCGACCTGGAGTCCCAGCGGGGGATGGATCTCGACGGCTTCTACCGCCACCTCGCCCGGGAGATGACCGACCAGTGGCCCTGGCCCGTGTACATCGGCCAGTGGCTCGCGACGATCGAGGGGGCGAAGTTCGACCAGAATGCCTTCATGAGCTTTCTCCGGTGGCTCTCGGGCAAGTCGGCCGACCGGCGCCGCGTCGTCATCGCCCTCGACAACGTGGGGGCCGTCGATCGCACGGAGGTGGCAAGCCCCTTCTTCGCCACGTTCCGCGGCCTCCTGAACGACCACGCCGACCGCTACGGGCGCTTCATCTTCCTCTTCATCGGGTCGCTCGACCTGTACGAGCTGCCCAACGGGGCGCTCTCGCCGCTCCTCAACGTCTGCGTGGACATCCGGCAGGGAAACCTCGACCAGGAGAGCGTCGCCCGCCTCGTCGAGCCCATCGCCGAGTTGGCCCCGGACCTGGGCGAGAAGACCTTCCGGATCGCGGGCGGGCACCCGTACCTGACGCAGAGGCTCTGCCAGGTCTTCGTGGGGCAGATCCGGAGGGGCGAGAAGATCGATCTGGAGGCGGCGATCGAGGAGATCGTGGGCGGAGCGGGCGGGACGGTGGCCGATCCCTACATCGGGCACATCCTCCGCCAGCTCGACCGGAACGACGTGCTCCGCAAGTGGGTGAAGAACCTCCTCGACCAGGAGACTCCGGTTCCCTTCTCCGGGCCGCACGACCCCTCGATGTACCGCCCCTTCCTTCTCGGGATCGCCGCGCGCGGCGAGGACGGGAACTGCCGCTTCGCCAACCGCCTCGTCGAGCGGGCGGTCCAGCGCTACTTCGATGCGACGGGCGCGTCGAAGATCGATCGGTTCCCGCTGAAAGGGCAGATCTACTCCGGTCCCAGGACGGTCGTCCACAAGGCCTGGCATCCGGATCTCGAGATCCCGCTCGCGATCAAGATCCTGCCCACGGAGTGGTTCGACTCGGAGGACGACATCAAGCGCTTCCAGCGGGAGGCGCGCGTGATGATGGAGTTCCGCCACCCGTACATCTGCCCGGTCTACGACTTCGGGCGGCAAGGGCGCGAGTACTACATCGTGATGAAGTACGTCCAGGGGGGAAACCTGCAGGCGCACCTCGCGGGCGAGACGACCGAGGTCGGGGGCTCGGAGGCGAAGCGTCCCGCGAAGTCGCTCCGCCATCTGCGAATGTTGCTCCAGGTGGCGGACGCGATCCACTACGCGCACGGGCGAGGGGTCATCCATCGCGATCTCAAGCCGACCAACGTCATGATCGACGTGTCGCACGAGGGGGCGGTCCCCCTGGTCATCGACTTCGGCCTCGCGAAGAATTTCCTCAAGCCCGACTCGATCTCCATCAGCCGGCAGGACATTCTCCTGGGGACCCCGGCCTACCTTTCGCCGGAACTCGCCGAGGGTGACCAGACGAAGGTCGGCGTCGCGAGCGACGTCTACCAGCTGGGCGGAATCCTCTACCAGATGCTGACAGGCTCGCCCCCCCACAGCGGGCCGTCGCTCCCGGTGATCCTCGCGCGCGCCGCCAAGTCGTCGCCGAAGCGGCCCTCGGAGCTCGACCCCGAGATCTCCCCCGCCCTGGAGGAGGTCTGCCTGAAGGCGCTCCAGCGGGACCCGGCCTCGCGCCAGGCGGACGCCGCGAGCTTCCGGGATGAGCTGGGTCAAGCGATCGAGTCCATGGCCGAGAGCGAGGTGTTCGGCTAGATTTCGAGTCTTTTCCCGTGCCCGTGCCCGTGCCCGTGCCCGTGCCCGAACAGTCGATCTCAGCCCTGACTCTCGGAGTTTCTCCCTTGCCCTCCCGATTCCCCGCTCTCGCTTGTTCGATTGTCCTCGCCTTTTCGTTCCTCGCTCGCCCGTCGCTCGCCCAGGATCCCGCCCGCGACCACGACGTCACGCTCGACGACCTGTTCGAGGTGGCCTGGATCGAGGACATCTCGGTTTCGCCGGACGGCCGGTTCGTGGCCTACACGGAGACCCGCTGGGAGAGCGGCGACTGGAAGCGGAACACGGACGTCTGGGTCGTCGAGTGCGAGACCCTGAAGCGGACCCGGCTCACGTTCGACCCGGCGTCCGACTCTTCGCCGCGCTGGAGCCCCGACGGCCAGTGGATCTACTTCCAGGGCTCCCCGAAGCGCGGCGGGGAATCGAAGCCGCCCTATGACGGGAAGGCTCAGGTCTTTCGGGTGGGCGCCCTCGGGGGCGACCCGCAGCCGGTGACGCGAGTCGAGGGAGGGATCGAAGGGTTCGACCTGGCGACGGACGGCGGCGCGGTCTTCTACGCGGCGTCCGAGAAGACGACGGACGAGGAGTGGAGCTCGCTCCGGACGCGGCACGATGGCGTCGAGTACGGACACGGCGTGCGCGAGACGTCCGAGATCTGGCGCCTCGACCTCGAGAGCTGGCGGGCCGAGCAGTGGGTCGCCGCGGGCCGGACGATCCGTGACTTCGCGGTCTCTCCCGACGGGAGCCGCGTCGCGATGCATACGACCCCGGACGAGAAGCTCCTCTCGAACGAGGGGTGGTCGAGGGTCGAGGTGTACGACCGCGCAACCGGCGGGACCTGGGCGGCGCCGGAGGAGGTCTGGCGGAAAGCCGCGCCGTCTCCCTACGGCTGGGTCGAGGGGCTCGCCTGGTCGGATGACTCCCTGGCGCTCGCCTTCGGCGTCTCCTACGACGGCTTTCCGACGGAGATCTGGGTGGCCGAAGGCAAGGGTGAGGGAGCTACCCTGCGACAGGCGAAGTGGCGGGACGGCGTCTCCTTCGCGTGGGGCCTCGCCTGGCGAGAGGGGACACGAGACCTGTGCTTCCTGGGAGAAGAGCGCGCCCGGGTTCGGTTGTACGCGATCTCCGGCTCGAGGAATGGCGGGCCAGGAGAGCTCTCGACGCTCACCACGGGCGACGTGGTCGTCGGGGCCTACTCCTTCGTGCCCGGGAGCGCGGATATCGCCGTCGTGCGGAGCGATCCGACCCACCTCGATGATCTCTGGATCGTCTCTCCCGGTGAGCCGGGTGCGCCGGAGCGGCGTCTGACCGACGCGAACCCCCAGGTCGCGAGGTGGAAGCTCCCCGAGATCTCGCTCGTCACCTGGAAGGGTGCAGAGGGACAGGAGGTGGAGGGGGTCCTCGAGCTCCCTCCGGGCCACGCGGGCGGCGAACCCCTCCCGACGATCGTCCAGATCCACGGCGGTCCGACGGCGTCGGAGCCGTTCTGCCTCACCGCCTCGATCTACGGGCGCACCCTCCTCCCCGCGCGGGGCTACGCGGTCCTCTCTCCCAACTACCGCGGATCGACGGGCTACGGCGACAAGTTCCTGGTGGATCTCGTGGGCCGTGAGAACGAGATCGAGGTCGAGGATATCCTCGCGGGCGTGGACGCGATGGTCGAGCGGGGGATCGCCGACCGCGAGCGGCTCGGCGTCATGGGCTGGTCGAACGGCGGGTTCCTCACGAACTGCGTCATCACCCACACGACGCGGTTCAAGGCCGCATCGAGCGGCGCGGGCGTTCTCGACATGGTGCTCCAGTTCGGCGAGGAGGACACGCCGGGGCACGTCGTGAACTACATGCAGGGCTTCCCCTGGAGCCGTGCCGACGCCTATCGGAAGGCCTCTCCGACCTACGCCCTCGACAAGGTGAAGACCCCGACTTTGATCCATGTCGGAGCGAACGACGAGCGCTGCCCCCCGGGCCACAGCCGCACTCTCTACCGGGCCCTCCACCACTACGCCGGCGTTCCCGCCGAGCTCCTCGTCTATCCAGGCGAGGGGCACGGGCTCTCCAAGTACGAGCACCGAAGGGCCAAGGTCGAGTGGGACCACGCCTGGTTCGACCGGTACGTGAAGGGGGCTGGAAACTAGAGCCGTGGGGGACGGTGAGACGGCAGTGTCGAATCGAGGCGCTCCCCATCCAGCACGACCTCGGGTATCCTGAGCGACATGGGCACGGAGGGGGAGGGTGGGGGG
>JACQVV010000478.1 GCA_016209595.1 Planctomycetota bacterium | reverse complement strand
CCCCTTCCGCCCCTCCCAGGGAGCTGAGTACGTCCGGAGCGTGGCCGCGATCCTGGCGGACTGCGGGGCCCGGTTCGCCGTCGCTTCGCCCCCCGTCCTCGCGTTTCTGCGGGAAACTCCGGCGGGAAACGACCTCCCGGCGCTGCTGCTTTCGCCGGAGGATCTCTCCGGCGACCCGGACGCCTTCCGGCCTCAAGAGGTGGCGGGCGGCCAGACCGCGCTCCTGCAGTACACCTCGGGGAGCACTCGGGCCCCGCGAGGCGTGGAGCTCACCCACGAACAGCTCCTGTCGAACGCCGCTGCCTGGACCGACTGCTTCGCCATGAACTCGGCGGACGCGGGGGTGAGCTGGCTTCCCCTCTACCACGACATGGGTCTCTCGATGGTCCACCTGGCCCTGATCGGCGGATGGCCCCTGACGCACCTCCCCCCTCTCTCCTTCCTCAAGTCGCCCGCCGTCTGGTTCCGGGCGATCACGCGCGAGCGAGCGACGGTCACGGCGGCTCCGAACTTCGCCCTGGGCTACTCTGCTGACCGGATCGAGGATGTCGACCTCGACGGCGTAGACCTCTCCTCGGTCCGCAACCTCTTCTGTGGCGGCGAGCCGATCGACCTGGGCACCGCCCGCCGGTTCACGACGCGCTTCCGGACCGTTGGCTTCCGCGAGGAATCGCTCTGTTGTGGCTATGGCCTTGCGGAGGCGGTCTGCATCGTGACGGGCGATCGAGGATGCCGCGCCGACCCGGTGGATGCGGACGTTCTCGAACAGCGAGGCCTGGCTCGCCCTGCCCAGGACCCCTTCGCCCGAACCCGTTGGGTTGTCTCCACCGGAAAGCCGGTTCCCGGCGCGGCGATCCGGATCGTCGCCGAGGATGGCCGGGACTGCCCGGAGAGGGAGGTCGGCGAGATCCTGGTTCGGGGCCCCTCGGTGATGAAGGGGTACTTCGGGAACGAGAGCGATTCGAGCCAGGCCCTGTCTGGCGAGTGGCTCCACACCGGAGACCGCGGGTATCTCGCGGGCGGCCGGCTCCACGTCACGGGCCGGAAGAAGGACCTCCTGATCGTCCAGGGTCGCAAGATCGACCCGCACGACATCGAGTTCGCCGCGTGGGAGGTCGAGGGCGTCCGGACGGGATCGGTGGTCGCGTACGCCCGCCCGCGACCGGAGAGAGAAGAGATCGTCCTCATCGTCGAGAGCCGGGACGCGAGCCCGGAGGGCTACTCGAGGATCGCCGCCGGGGTCCGCCACCGGATCGCCGGATCGTTCGCGTTCCCACCGGACGAGATCGCGATCGTCCCCGCGCAGACGATCGCGAAAACATCGAGCGGGAAGCTCCGGCGCTCGGCGACGGCGTCTCGATACGAGTCCGGCGAGGCGCGCGCGCTCTTCGTGTGGAAACGCGGCGAGGCTTCAACCCCAGACGCGTCGGCGGCCCCGGCCGGCAGTGCCGTGCGTTCGAGATAGCAGCCCGTGGAAAAGCTCCTCGCCGAGGTGCGTTCCGTGGCCGCACCGGTGCTCCGGCGGAGCGAGGATGCCCTACCTCCCGGCCTCGACCTCGTCGAGGCGGGGCTTCTCGACTCGCTGCGGTCGATGCACCTCGCCAACGACCTCGAGCGCCGCTTCGACGTGCGAATCCCCCAGGACGAGATCGGCTCCTGGACGACGCTCCGCGCGATCACCGCGGGGATCCACCGCCTGAGGCAGTCGAAGTCGCCCCGTGCATCCCGCACTTGAAAAGAAGATCCGGGCCGCGGGAGCCGCCGAGACGGACCTCGCTTCCTGGGGCGTCTACTACCCCGTCGTGAGCTCGTCGCTCACCGCCCGAGTCCGGCTCCGCGCGCGCGGGGAGGACTCGCCCCGCCAGTACCTCAACTTCTCGACGTCCAACTATCTCGCCCTGGGACAGCGCCCCGAAGTCGCCAGCGCCGTGGCGAGGGCGATGGAAGTCTACGGACTGGGCGCCAACAGTTCCCCGGCGCTCTCCGGGTACTACGACGTCCACGAGACGCTCGAGCAGGAGCTCGCCCTGTTCCACGGCGCCGAGGCGGCCGTCCTCTTCCCGAGCGGGCTCTCCGCGAACGCGGGGACTCTCGCCGCCCTCCTGGGCAAGGGAGACGCGGTCGTCATGGACGAGGCGGGCCACGGCAGCCTCTACCTCGGGGCCCAGACGGGGGGCGCCGAGATCCGGTTCTACCGCCACCTGGACCACCAGGAGCTCGACTGGCTCCTGGGCCGGTTCGCCGAAGAGGGACGGACGGTGCTCCTGGCGATGATCGGCGTCTACAGCATGACGGGCGAGATCGAGAACCTGCCCCGGGCGATCGAGATCGCGAGGAAGCACGGGGCGATCACGTTTCTGGACGACGCGCACGCGGTCGGCGTCCTCGGGCAGGAGGCGCGAGGATCGATGGAGCATTTCGGACTCCCTTCGGGCGCCGTCGATCTCCACATGAGCACGCTCAGCAAGTCCCTCTCCGGGGCCGGCGGGTATGTCGCCGGACCCCGCGCGGCGGTCGAGTTCCTCCGGTTCCAGGCCAAGATGCTCCTCCTCTCCGCCTCGATCCCCCCGCCCGTCGCCGCGGGTTGCCTCGAGGGCCTGCGCATCCTGAGGCGGGAGGGGAGCGGCATGGCGCGGGAACTCCGGGCGAAGGCGACGTACTTCGCGGAACTCCTCTGCAAGGAAGGCTTCCAGGCGCCCGCGACGGGGAGCGCGATCCTCGCCGTCCGGGTCCCGGACGAGGGAAAGGTGATCCCCGTCTACCGAGCGCTCCTCGCGCGAGGGGTCCTGGTCAACCCGATCCTCTATCCGGCCGTCCCGCGAGGCGAGGGACGGTTGCGCGCCGCGGTCACGCTCGCGCATTCCCGCGAGGACCTGGAGACGGCCGCCCGTGCGTTCGGCGAGTGCGCGCGGGAGTGCAGCCTGCTTAGGAGCCTGACAGGTCGAACGTGACCTTGACTGCCCCGGAGACGCGCTTGTCCGCCGCCGTGAGAATCGCCCGCCGGTAGTCGGCGAGCGGAAAGCGATGGGTGACGAGACGGGAGACGAGCCCCCTCGACTCCAGGAGGGTGCGGATCGTCAGGTCGAGCGTCCCCGTTTCCACGCCGCGGTGAATCTCCCTGCCGTGGCCGATCGCGCCCACGAGGTCGACCTCCCGGAACCAGACGGGCGAGTGGTCGAAGCGCCGGGGCCGGAGGTTCGCGCCGGCAACCACGACCGCGCCCCGGGCGCGCGTCCAGCGCAGCGAGTCGGCGAGGGTCCGCTCGCTCGAAACGCAGTCGTAGACGACGTCGAACCCGCCAAGGAGGAGCGAGTTCCCGCCGGGGCCGCGGCAGGAGCGGGCGCCCGTGAGGCGAGCGAACTCCTCGTACAGATCTCCACCGCCGTGGACCGTCTGGGCGCCGAGCGCCCGGGCGAGCTCCCGCTGGTGCGGATGGCGGGCGAGCACCGCGACCCGCGCCTCGGGGAAGAGCCGGGAGAGCGCGAAGACGGCCCCCAGTCCGATCGTTCCCGCTCCGATCACGAGCACCCGTCCCCCGGGAGGCGGCGGGCGCCGGAGAACCGCCCGGAAGGAGCAGGCGAAGGGTTCGACGAGGACCCCTTCCTCATCGGAGAGCTCTCGCGGCAGGGGAACGATCTGGCTCGCCCGCACCAGCATCCAGCCCCCCCATCCCCCGCCGACCTGCCCTTCCCGGGCCCCGGCGCCCTCGGCCAGGTTTCGGCAGAGGCAGTAGTTCCCCGCCGCGCACTCGGGACACGGCGGCTCGAGGCCCTGGAAGGCGCAGTTCTCCTCCCACCCCCGGAAGAAGACCCGGTCTCCGGGGGAGAGGCCCTCCACGCCGTTGCCCGTCTCGGCGACCTCGCCCACGACCTCGTGGCCCAAGTAGAAAAGGTCCGAGGAAGGGAGCGCGAGAGGCGCGATGTCGAAGTCGAATTGCGAGAAGACGAGCGAGAGGTCGCTCCCGCAGATGCCGGCGAGACGATTCTTCACCCTCACCCAGCCCGGCTTCGGGGGAAGGGAGACGTCGATCTCCCGGACGACGAGCGGCGAGAAGGCCGAGAACGTCGCGCCGCGCCAGACCTTCCCGAGCGCGCGGACGGCGAGGACGCGAAGCGGCCGGAAGGAAAGGGCGAGAGAGGTGGTCTTCATGTCCGGGCGCCAGGCCCGGAAGCGGGCGAGGCGGCGGCGAGCCGGCGATGGACCAGGAGGCAGAGCCATGCGTAGAGGACCAGGACCGGCGCGTAGGCGAGCGTGATGGCGCAATGTTCGACCGCGTGCTCGGCGGTCGCGCCCGTCGCCAGGCAGATGTAGCCGAACGTCAGGCCCGAATAGAGTCCGCCGGTGATCCCGACCACCCCCACCCACGCGGCCCAGGGGCGCCCGAGGAGAGAGCCAGCGACGAACACACCCGAGACGAGGACGAGGACGAAGTCGAGGACGCCCATGACCTCCCAGAGGGCGCGAACGTGCGTGTCCCAAGAGCCCGAGGGCGGGGGTGGGGGAAAGTCGATCGCCCCGAGGAAAGAGAGGATGCAGCAGGCGAAGTGGGCCGCCTGGTAGAGACCGAACCAGAGGACGAGGACCCGGAACCAGTGCCCTTTGGAGGCGCGGATCACGCCGAGAGCCGCTCCACGAGGTTGGCGATCGACTGGCAGTTTTCGAGCCGGTAGTCGTCGGGAGGTGCGGTCACGTGGAACGACTCCGCGAGGAACCGATGGATCTGGAGGATCGTATACGAGTCGATGATCCCTGCGTCAAGGAGCGAGGTGTCGTCCTCGAGTCGGAGCGAGGAACCGGCCTGGATGGTCTCAAGCAGGCAGGCGCGGACCGAGGGCGGCTAGTCAGCTCCCCGGGGTGCTCGCCCCGGTCGTCGATCGCCCGCTTCATGCACCGCCATTCGATCTTCCCGCACCTCCACTGGATCGACTTTATCCACGAGCTCCAGGTTGTCCTGACCGCGATCACGGTAAACCTGAAACGTGCGGCCAAGTTGATTCTCCAGAGGAGTGCCCAAGGGCCCCAGGAGGTGGCCCGCGCCATGAGCGGATGACCTGGCGCTCCCGGGCTGGCCCGGCGCGGCCGAGAGATCGGCCGACCGGAAGCTCCGGGGGTAAGGGGAGTTTCATCCTCTTGCCAGCCTGAACCGACCGCAGGAATCCCCCCCACGAAGAATGGCGAGCGGCGGGCGGAGCAAACCGTCAGCGAGGCCCCTTCTTCAGCAGCCTCACCATGGGGGCTTGACAGGGTCGTACCCGAGATCGGCGGGTGGGCGTGGGCGGGAGCTCTTTTCGTCGTCGCGTTGGGAAGGCGGAGCCTCTCGGGTCTTCGGCGCCGCTTCGGCCAGAAGGAGTTCCGCTCCGGCGAGAGGCAGGCCGTCCTTTGAGGGGGAGGGGAACAGCCCCCTCTTCCGAACTTGGAACTGAAAACAGCAGGGGGGGCCTGCCCCGAGTTCCGCATTCCGCATTCCGCATTCCAGCGGCCCCCTCCCTGCGACCCTGCGCGGCATCCTCTCGCAGGCAGGAGGCGGGAAGCCCGACGGAACACCAGGTGCTCGGTCCGGATTTGCCTCTGCGTCTTTAGACGGGTATAGTCCTTCGCCCCCACGCCGGAGTCGACCCATGAAGATGCGCTATCTCTTTGGAGCCCTTTCTCTTGCACTCGCAGCCGCCGGGGCGCTCTCCTTCTGGGCCAGCAGCGACCGGGGGGGCGGGGCGAGCGCGGAGCCGCCTGAAGAAGCGAAACCCGCGGAGCCCCCGGCCTCTCCGGGGGCGGGCGGGTCGGACATCGCGGCGGACGGGCGAAAGCCGGGTGCCGCCCTCGCCCCCGGGGGCACGTTCGAGGAGGCGCGCCGGATCCTCGCGGCGAGGGGGCAGGTCTACGTGGTCCAGGCGGGGGACAGCCTCTGGAAGATCGCGAGGAAGTTCTCGACGACGCCGGGGCTTCTGCGCCTCGCAAATGGGAAAAGCTCCGACTCGATCCGGCCAGGCGAGCAGCTCGCGATCATCGGGGGGGAGCTCCTCCTTGCGATCTCGAAGTCCGATCACGTCCTCCGGGTCTTCCTGGACGGGTGCTGTCTGGGCGAGTATCCCGTCGGACTGGGTTCGGGGGGTTGTACCCCGGAAGGGGAGTTCCGGATCGCGTCCAAGATCAAGGACCCCCCCTGGTACTTCAAAGGAGAGGTCATCCCGTACGGCGATCCCCGCAACATCCTCGGAACTCGCTGGATGGGCTTCGAGAACCGGCCGGGGCTTTCGGGCTACGGCATCCACGGGACGACGAGGCCCGAGTCGATCGGCAAGGACGAATCGAGCGGCTGCGTTCGGATGCACTGCCGCGACGTCGAGGAGCTTTTCGACGTGGTGCCCATCGGGGCACGCGTCGTCATCGACTCCTGAATACAGGCTTCAGGCTTCAGCCTTCAGGCATCAGAAGGAAAAACGGCTGCTCTTGCAAAGGGGAAGCCTGGAGCCTGGAGCCTGGATGAAGCCCGTCTTGCTCTGCCGGGGCGTTTGCGGCATCCTGTTCGCCCATGACCGAGCCCCACGTTCTGGCCGAGTCGCCTGAGATCCTTGCCCGGCGCTTCCGCGAGCTCTTCGACCGCATCTCCGCCTCGATCGGCCGGCGCGTGGTGGGGCAGAAGGCAGCCGTGGCATCCGTCTTCTCGG
Source organism: Planctomycetota bacterium (assembly GCA_016209595.1). Taxonomy (GTDB): domain Bacteria; phylum Planctomycetota; class JACQVV01; order JACQVV01; family JACQVV01; genus JACQVV01. The sequence continues at coordinate 27,589 of JACQVV010000478.1, read as the reverse complement.
CTCTTCTCGCGGGAGGCCACGTCCTCTTGGAGGGAGTCCCGGGTCTGGGCAAGACTCTCCTCGTGCGGACTCTCGCCGAGTCTCTCTCGCTGGCCTACGGGCGCATCCAGTTCACGCCCGACCTCATGCCGGCGGACGTCACCGGGACGCACCTCGTGGTCGAGGAGCCCGACGGCAGGAGGAGCTTCCGGTTCCAGCGGGGCCCCGTCTTCGCCCAGATCGTCCTCGCAGACGAGATCAACCGCGCCACGCCCAAGACGCAGTCGGCCCTCCTGGAGGCGATGGAGGAGCGCGCGGTCACCTCCGGCGGCCGGCGCTACGAGCTCGACGAGCCTTTCTGCGTCCTGGCCACCCAGAACCCGATCGAGATGGAAGGGACCTATCCGCTCCCCGAAGCGCAACTCGACCGCTTCCTTTTCAAGGTCAAGATCCCCTACCCGTCTCTGGAGGATCTGAAGGAGATCGGCCGGCGGACCACCTCCGCGGAGCCCGCGCCCACCGGCCCGGTCGCGGGTGCCGAGGAGATCCTCGCCCTGCGCCGGCTCGTCCGCTCGGTCGCGGTCGCCCCGCACATCGAGGACTACGTGGCCCGACTGGTTGTCGCAACCAATCCGGGTCCGCGCGGCGTCCTCGATGAGGTTCGGCGTTTCGTACGATGCGGCGCGAGCCCGAGGGGCCTCCAGGCGCTGCTCCTGGGAGGGAAGGTGCGCGCACTGCTCGCGGGACGTTTCCATCTGTCCGCGGAGGACGCCCGGGCGGTGGCCCTCGAGGCGCTGAGACACAGGCTGGTGCTTTCCTTCGAGGGAGAGGCCGAGGGGGTCGATCCCGACGGGATCGTTCGTGCGGTCGTGGAGTCCGTCAAGGGGCCTTGACCCCGACCATGCTGGAGCGCACGCGCGACCCCGGACCCGGAGCGCGTGCGCGAGGTACTCTGGACCAACCGGCAACCGACTTTCCATGGGAGGGAACGGCGTTTCCCGGGCGCGGATGGGTCGCCCGGCGGAATCCCCCTTCCGCAACGCCGTAGCCTGAAGCCTGAAGCCTGAAGCCTGAAGCCTGAAGCCTGAAGCCTGGAAGGGGCCCGGCATCCGATTTGCGTTCCGCTTGCACGGCGCTAGAATTCTCCCCTTCGGCGAACCCTGACGACAGGAGTGGACCTTTGGCGCGCGGCTCCCGCGACGAGCGATACCGATCGAGCGACTTCCTTATCTGGGTTGGCTCGATCGTTCTCCTTCTCCTCGTGTACTTCGCGGTGGACTGGGGTCTCGCGTGGCGGTCCCGCGGCTCCAGCGGAGGGGAGGAGAACCCGAAGAGGGCGGTCCCCGAAGAGATCGACATATGGTGGGCCGAGGGTTCGGATGGTGTTTCGTGGCTTCTGGCTCCGGTTCACGGCGACCCCGAACGGGACGGCTTCGAACGGCACACGCTCAACAGGATGCTCCGCCTCGGCGAGAACGCGCTCGACTTCCGCGCCCTCTGGATCTATCGATTCGGGGGGGAAGGGAACATCATGGTCGACCGTAGCCGCACGCGCGTCGTCCTCGGGGAGCAGGGGACGGAGCGCGGCGAGGTTTCCGTGGCCGCCCACGTGACGAAGGGCGGGGAAGACGTGCCGGCCTACGCCCCGGTCACCCTTGCCCTTTTCCTGGGGCCGCTCACCGCCGGCTCGGCTGCAGCCGGACCCGTGGTCATTCCTCCACAGGCATGCAGGGAGCTCTTGGTCGCGTTCGAAGGCGAGGTGGAGGACTCGGCGGTGGAGTCGGTCCGCCTCGTGCGAGACGCGGGCGGCGACCTCGCCCTGCAGAGGATCCGGATCCCCGCGATGGAGCTCTCGACATTTCTTGCGAGACCAAGACGGGACGAATTCCCCCCCGGGAGCGACCGAAAATGACTTTCCGAGGTGAAAGCGCGGCTCCCCGATACGGATTGTTTCTCCTGCGCCCATGGCGTTTTTCAAGGCTAGCGCCTTTGCGCCCCGGACGTTTTTCAAGGCTGGCGTCTTTTTGGGGCAGCCTTTTCTTTTCTGTTGACAGAGGTTTAAGCGGGTGATAGCATTCCCCCTCCATTGTCCCAGAGGGAACCCTTCGGCCTGAGTAAATCGCTATGCGACAAGGAGTTGAGAACGCGAGCGCGATCGCGGTGAAACCGCATCGCGAGGTCGCAGGTCCCGTGGACGCGGTCGCTTCGAGGAGCGGTTCATGAACGTTTGCTGGGGCATCGACATCGGTAGTTCCGCCGTCAAGGCGGTGAAGCTCTCGCGGACCAAGACCGGAGTGGAGATCACCGGCCTCGACCTGATCGAGCTCGAGGTCAAGGCGCAGGAGTCCGAGGAGGCCAAGCGCGACGAGCAGGTCCGCGAGGCCCTGACGATCCTGAAGAGCAGGAACAAGTTCAAGAACGAGCCGATCTGGGTCTCCATTCCCGGCCAGGGGACGTACAACCGGACGATCAGCCTTCCTCCCGTCGAGAAGAAGCGGATCAAGGAGATCGTCAAGTACGAGGCGCAGCAGCAGATCCCCTTCCCCATCGAGGAAGTCATCTGGGACTACCACCCGATCGGCGGTGAGGAAGAAACAGGGGCCGAGCTCGAGGTGAGCCTCTTCGCGGTCAAGCGCGAGATCATCAACAACTTCATGGCGACGATGCGCGCGTGCGACCTCAACGTCGAGGGGATCCAGATCGCGCCGATCGCGCTCTACAACTTCGTCCGCTACGACGTGAACCCGCAGGAGCCGACCGTCGTGATCGACATCGGGGCGGACAACTCCGACCTCGTCGTGGTCGACGGCGAGCGGCTCTGGATGAGGAGCCTCCAGATCGCCGGGAGCGAGATCACCAAGGAACTCCAGAAGAAGTTCCAGATCCCGTTCGAGGAGGCGGAAAAGCTCAAGATCAAGGCCAAGAAGTCGAAACAAGCCAAGAAAATCTTCAACATCATCCGGCCGATCCTCAAGGACATGGTCAACGAGGTCCACCGGTCGGTCGGCTACTACAAGTCGCTCGCGAAGTCCGTGAAGTTCGAGAAGATGCTCTTCCTGGGGAACTCGACGAAGCTCATGGGCTTCAAGCGGTTCTTCAGCCAGAACCTCCAGTACCAGGTGGACGTCTTCGCCGGCATCCAGCGCATCCACGTGTCCAACAAGGTCAACGTCAACTTGCTCAACCAGAACGTCACCACGTTCGGCGTGGCGATCGGACTGGCGCTCCAGGGGCAGGGGCTGGCCGTGAACAACATCCGGCTCATCCCCCAGGAGATCCGCAAGAAGCAGGAAGTCGTCAAGAAGAAGCCCTGGTTCGCGGGCGTGGCGGTCGTGTTCGGGCTCATGGTCGCGGCGGTCGGCGTCATGAACTTCCTGCGCCTGTCCAGCGCCGAGGCTCTCCCGACGGCGAAAAAGGCCGGGTCGGACAACCCGATCGCGTGGTACGAGAAGCAGCAGGGGGAGCTCGCAAAGGCCAAGGCCTTCACTCACCTGGAAGCGCAGAAGGATCTCATCTCGATCTTCGGGCGGCAGAGGGAGGTGTGGCCGGCCTTCCTCGCGAAGTTCCGCAAGCTGGTGCCGGACACGAACGACATGGATCTCGAGAACAAGCGCGAGACGGAGAAGATCTGGCTGCTCGAGGTAAGGCTCGACCGAGTGGTCTACTCCCAGTGGGAGCCCACGGCTGCGCCCCGTGCCCAGCCGGGGAAGCCCGCTCCCACGCCCGTGGCTGAGCCGTCGGTGCTGGAACGGTATCAGCCGGCGTACGAGGGCGTGATCATCCTGGCGGTCACCAAGAAGGATGAGAACGGCGCGGACCGGGAAGGGGAGCCTGTCCTCGCCGCGAGAATCAAGCCGGTCCTCCGCAAGAGCGAACCGAAGCCGCACGACCCGCAAGACAAAGCGCTGATCTTCTTCCGTCAGATCGCCTTTCAAGACCCGCTCGAGTGCAAGGTCCTCCTCCCGCCCTACGCGAAGCTCGCCTCCGAGCTGGGGAAGAGCCCGGAGGAAATCGCCGCGATCTACCGGGCGGAGCTCTCCGAACTCGACCGTCTCGTCTGGTCGGGCGAGGGGAAGCCGGACACGCTTCAGTTCACGGGTGTGGCGGGCCAGCCCTACTTCCCAACGCAGTCGGGGCTCTCCAATCCAGAAGCTTCCGGCGCGGTGCGAGGCCTGGATGGAGGGGGTGGCGGAGACGCGAACAAGTACATGCTGATGAAGGTCGGGCTTCAGTATCTGTATCCCTACAAGGATACGTACACGCTGGTCCTCCAGAAGTCGGGCCAGCAGGCGAACGACGTGCTCGGCGAGCTCCGCCAGCTGCCGGTCGTTGCGGGCGGTTTCGTAAAGTCATACACGACTCCCGAGAAAGACGAGATGGAACTCGTGCTCGTCGCGCGGGCGGCGGACGCTCAGGGCGAGAACGAGGGGACCTCGATCGCCCGGGAAGAGTTCCTGGCCAAGATCTCGGAGAGCCCGAGCGTTCAGGCTCTCGCGTACCAGGAAAAGGAGAGCAGCACGCGGCGTCTCGTCTTCACCAAGTGAACCAGCAACGGGTCTCCTGGGGCCCAGGCGCGACCTAAGCACGGTCGCGAAAGCTAGCCCCGGGGACGTGGGGTCAAGATGGACTTCGACATCAAGAAACACCTGTTCACGATCATCCTGGGAGGATGCGGCGTCCTCTACGTCGCCATCTATTTCCTTCTGATCTTCCCGATGTCGGCCGGCACGGAGAAGTCGGTCAACGAAGCCAAGAGCTACGTGGACAAGCTCGAGGATGCCCAGAAGAAGATGGGGAAGGACACGGAGCTCCCGGTCAAAGAGCGAATCGACGGAAACCTCGTGTACCAGAGGGCGCTGCTTGAGGAGCTCGAGAAGAGCATCCTCTTCTACACCAAGAGGGACGAGTCGATCGAGGTGCCTTTCGGATACCCCGACCTCGACACGGCGATCGAACGCTACGAGCAGAGCGAAGGGGACCCGTCGAAGATCGACCAGGTGAAGAACACCATGAAGCTGTTCTTCGGGACGCACTTCGATCTCGTGAAGACGGCGATCGTCGGGCCGGACGAGCCCGCCCGGGATGCGGCGCGTGCCAAGGTCTTCGTCCCGGGACCCATGAACCTCGACCTGTACCAGAAGCAGAAGAACCCCTGGGGGACGAGCAAGGACGTCCCGATCAAGGAATACATCGTGGGGCTCATGGAGGAGGCGACCGGTCCCGACTCGCTCCTCTCGATGGACGACATAAGAGTTCTCCGCAAGGAATTCATCCTCACCAAGGCGTTCCTCGAGATCCTCAACAAGGTGCTCTCGAAGGAGCGGAGCGAGTCGCTCGCGCGCTTCGAGATCTTGGCCAAGCATGGAGAGGGGCAGGGCCAGGTCGGCCTCACGCAGGATCTCCTGAGGAATCCGTACCTGGAAGGAAAGGGCGGCCGTCCCGACGATCCAGCGACCTGGAAGTACAGCCCCGCGTTCCTCGCCCGGATCCAGGTGATGATCCGGTACGAGAACGCGACGAAGCTCGTCGCGGCGCTCCTGGACGGGAAGGCCCAAGTGAAGCTGGGCGGAGAGGATCCGCACGAGGTTCAGCTCACGACGATGATCAAGTCGGTGCGTCTCGTGAAGGAACTCGGGGACCCGACGGCCGAAACGGACATCAGCATCCGCGCGGAAGACCTCCCCAGCGAGCCCGAAAAGCGCCAGGCGCGAATCGACGAACTGAAGCGGGAAAAGGTTGCGGATCTCACGCAGCCGATCACGATGTACGTGGACGTATACGCTCTCGACTTCGTCAGCTCGCAGAGGGCAAAGGAGCTCCTCGAAGGGAAGCCCAAGGGCAAGTAACGGTGAGCGCCAACGGAACGAATCGGCATGCGGGGGAAGGAAGGGATCGGCCCGCCGGGAACTGGAACTTCCCGGTGTCGGGGGAAAACGAGCGGAATGCGTCCAGTGAGCGGTTCCCCGGCACCGGGGGGCGCTGGATCCCTCCTGCCCCGTTCGCGTCGTGTGGTGAAGCACCTCGCGCAAGGATGAAAAGGACCTCAGTCGTTTGAGAAAGGTCGGACCGATGAAGCGAAACGGCATTCTTCTGGCTCTGGTGACCCTCCTCGTCGTCCTGGGTGTGGCCGGATGCCAGTCGTCGGACTCGCAACAGACCACCGATACGAAGAAGGAGATCGAGAGCTGCGGCGGAGAGATCGGCGCGGCGGACCGCCCGGCGGCTCCCCAGGTCGAGCCGGACGAGGGCGGCGGCGCGCCGGGGCCCGGGCCGGGCCCCGGCCCCCAGGTCGACCCCAACGCGCGTCTCGCCGAGGAGATGGAGCGCGTCCGGATCGAGGACGAGAAGCGCGACGTCGTCGCCCAATACTTCTTCGACGCGGCGGAGAAGTTCTACCGCGAGACGAAGTACCAGGAGGCGCGGGGGAGCCTGCTGGAAGCGATCAAGCTGCAACCCCGTGCCGACCTCCTCGCGAAGGCCCAATCGCTGCTGCGCGAGGTCGAGGAGCTTCTCGGGATCGGCGGCTCCGGCGAAGCGGTTCGCCTGGAGCAGGAAGTCGCGATCCATACCGTCAAGGTGTCGCAGGCGGTCCAGAAGGTCCAGGTCCTCATCGAGGAGGGCCGGGCCGACATGGGGAAGAACCAGTACGAGGAGGCCATCAAGAAGTTCGACTCGGCCCTGGAGATCCTCCGCTGGCTTCCCTACCACACGCCGAAGAGAGTACTTCAGGCCCAGCTCGAGGACCTGAAGGAGACGGCGATCAAGAGGAAGCGGGACTGGGATCTGGAGCAGGCGGCGAAGAATCGCGACGAGGCGCGCCTCGCCGAGGAGTTGGAGGAGAGGGACCGCCAGAAGTTCATGGAGGAGAGGATCAGCCAGCTCTTCCGCAATGCCAACATCGAGTTCCGCAAGGAGAACTACGACCTTTCGGAGAAGTTCGCCGATCAGATCCTGGAGCTCGACCCCTTCAACAAGGACGCCAAGCGCCTCCAGGAGATCTCGGTCCGGGCCCGGCACGCGAAAGTCGCCGACAGGAACCTGGACATGTACATCGAGGAGTGGAAGAACACCTGGGAGGGCGTGAACAAGAAGATCGTCCCTCAGCACACCGTCATCCGGTACCCGGACGCCGACACCTGGAAGAAGGTCGTCAACCGGCAAACCGAGGAGCGCCCGAGCGACACCCTGCAGCTCCCGGCCGAAGAACGGGAGATCATGAACAAGCTCGAGACGCAGGTGGTCGGACGGCTGGAGTTCGAGAGCCATCCGCTCACCGAGGTGATCGAGTTCCTCCGCGACAATTTCGACCTCAACATGATGATCGACCCGGATCTAACCAAGAACCGGACCGAGGAAGAACTCCGCGTGAGCCTGAAGGTGAGCGACCTCCCGCTCAAGGACGCCCTCGAGCTCATCCTCTCGATCACGAAGCTCGGGTACCAGATCGAGCACGGCGTGATCGTGATCAAGGAAAGGGATCAGATCCAGGCGAACTCGGTGAGCCGCGTCTACCCGGTCCAGGACCTGACCCTCGGGATCCAGGACTTTCCGGGGATCGACCTCGACCTGGTCAGTGGCGACCAGCAGGGCGGCCTGGGGACGTCGTTCGGTGACACCACCGCGGCTGCCGAGCCCCTCTCGATCGATCTCCTGCGCAGCCTGATCGAGGAGAACATTTCCGCGGGGAGCTGGGATCCGCCCAACTCGATCACCGCCCGGAGCGGCCGGCTCATCATCCGGCACACGAACGAAGTACACGCCGAGATCGAGAGACTCCTCATGCAGCTCCGGCAGTCGACGGGGCTCCTGGTCTCGATCGAGACGCGCTTCCTGACCGTCCGGGACGACTTCCTCCAGGACATCGGCGTGGACTTCCGCGGTCTGGGCGCCCAGAGCCCGCGCGGGAACTCGATCCAGAGGCGCGCGTTCCGGTTCCCGGGTGTGAACCCCGTGGTGGCCCCGGCTCTCCAGGCTGCGGACCGCATGGGCCGCGTGACGCCGAACATCAACCCGCTCCTCTTCTTCAATTCGGCGGGGATGGACAGCGCGACCGGCGAGAGCAACCTCCGGTCGGCGCGAGGAGGATTCCGTAGGACCACGGCAAGCCTTCAGAAAAACTGGGGGCTCGTCGACGCGCCCATGGACGACGTGCTGTTCGGCGTCCCCGGGGCGCCGGCGGGCGTGGGTACGGACAACACGGCCGGTATCTCCTTCGACAACGGGGACACGAACGACGTGCGCGGACGGATCGAGCACCTCTTCGCGACCGCCTTCGGCACGACCTCGATCCTGACGAACTCGGGGGGCCTGAATTTGCAGTTCGGGTTCCTCGACGAGGTCGGTTTGAACATGATCCTCAAGGCGGTCGAGAAGAGCGAGCGGATCAACCTCCTGACCGCCCCGCGCGTCACGGCGTTCAACACCCAGCGCGCGAACGTCGCGGTGCTGCGACAGTTCGGCTACATCAAGGACTTCGACGTACAGGTCGCGCAGAACGCGACCGTGGCCGACCCGATCATCGGGATCGTGCAGGACGGCGTGGTTCTCGACGTGAAGCCGGTCATCAGCGCCGACCGGAAGTTCATCACGATGGAGCTCCAGCCGGCCTTCGCCGAAGTCGACCTTCCCCTCCGGCAGTTCGTCACCACCCTCGGTCAGACGGGGCAGGCCGTGACGATCGAGCTCCCGCGAGTCGTGCTGCGAAAAGTCCAGACCACGGTGACGATCCCGGACGGCGGGACCATCCTGATCGGCGGGCTGACCGACTTCCAGGAGAAGGAACGGACGAGCGACGTCCCGTTCTTCAAGCGGGTGCCGTTCCTCTCGTTCTTCTTCGCGAAGAAGCAGAAGCTCACCTTCCGCTCGAACCTGGTCGTCCTGGTGCGCGCGGAAATCGTCTACTGGAAGGAGATCGAACCGAACCCCGGTCTCCAGCGTTGAGACGAGTGGGCCTCGCTTCACGGGGCCCAGTTCTCGCGCTAGGGTACGGATCGTTCGATGTTGAAGCGAGTTTCTACCGGAACGTAGGGTTTGGCTCTACGTTCCGGGTTGTTCCTGGTCGCGCAGTTCTTCCTGCGCGCCCGGAAGCGGCTTGTGCACCTGCCTACCACCTCGGCCCGTCCGGGGCCGCGCACGGGGTCTGTCCGTGCGATCCGCAGGTCCGCCCTCCGGGCTGTCGGATCCCGGGAGGGTAACCGATTCGCCGTCGCTTGCCGTTCCGTGTTTCCTTACCGCCTCGAGGAGCTGGCACCCATGAACCGAACCTATCTCTGGTCATTCGTCGCCCTGGCCACGCTCGCGGCGAGCTGCCTCCCGCCTGCCGAGGCAGGGGACTTCGAGTTCGCGGAGGCGCTCGCGGCGTATGGCTACTACGATCTGGCCGAGGAGGAGTTCCGGCAGATCATGACCGATGGCGGGCTCCCACCCGAGGAGAGGGCGGAGGGCGAATTCGGTCTCTGCAAGATCAAGGCGTACCAGGCCGAGCGGGAGCAGGACGTCGAGAAGCGCCTGGCGCTGTACGACGACACGGCAAGCTGCCTCAAGAGCTACTACGAGCGATACCCCGAGGGCTCGCGGGCGAACGAGGCACGGCTGGAGGTGGGAAACCTCCAGCAGAAGAAGGGTCGGTTCCTCCAGTTCAAGTACGAGGACGAGGAGGACCCGGCCATGCGTGCGACTCTGAGGGATCAGGCCCTGAAGGCGTTCGAGGACGCCTGCACGGAGTTCGAGAAGATCAAGGCGAGCGCGAGCGAGGAGGAGGTCGACCTGCGCCAGCAGGCCCGGTACTACCTCCTGGAAAGTCGCTGGTACGCGGGCGAGGTGAGCGGGAGCGACGAGCACCTCAAGAAGTGCGTGACCGAGGCGGAGGATTTCGTCTGGGACAACGACGGCACCCTGATCGGCATGCACGGCTATATCGTGCAGGGGATGGCGCTCGGGAAGCTCAAGGAGGTCGACAAGGCGCAGGAACGCTTCCGGACCGTGATCGATCAGATCGAGCGGGCGCTCGAGCAGTCGCAGGTGCCGGAGGAGATCCGGGGCGAGGTCCGCAACCTCCACACGAAGGGCTACTTCGCCTGGATCCGGGCGCTGGCGGAGAACGGAAGGGCCAAGGACACGGAGGCCCTGTACGAGCGGTTCGCGAAGATCCAGGGCGGGATGGACGAGTACCACGGGCAAGGGGCCGCCTACTGGTACGGCCGTGCCATGGAGCAGGTCTCGGAGGTCGGCAAGGCCCTCGTGGTCTACTCGAGGCTCTCGGACCGCGGCGGATTCTGGGGGTCCAAGGCGAAGTTCCGCTTGGAGAAGATGCTCGCGGAGGGTGGGGCGACGGAGGTCGATGCCAGGACCTACTTCGGGATGGCGGAGAGCTACTACGGCCAACGCCGGTGGCTGGACGCGATCGAGAAGTTCGAGAACACGATCCAGGCCGCCCGGAAGAAGGGGAATGGGTCTGAGCTCGCTCAGTTCGTGCCGCCCGCCTGGGAGTACCTGGGGGACTGCTACTTCAAGATGGAGCTCTTCCACGAGGCCGCGCTGGCTTACGAGGCGGCCGCCAACACGGGGCTCCGGTTTGCCCAGGAACCGAGCGCGCCGGAGGACGTGAGAAAGAAGGCGGCGAGCACCGCGGAAAACTCGTCGTACTGGAACTACGTGAGCGCGAAGAGGGCCTTCCGGCAGACGAGAGATGACCTCGACAAGCAGAAGGCCGCCGCTGCGCGCGACCGGTTCATCAAGGACTTCCCGGGGAGCCCCAAGCAGGAGAACCTCAAGTTCGAGGCGGCCTTCGACCTGGAGGACCAGGACAAGTACGAGGATGCCGCTCGGCGGTACGAGGAGGTCGGCAGGATCGCCGACAACTACGAGGACTCGAGGTTTCGCATCGGGTACTGCTACTACCAGCTTGGCCTGAAGGGGCTGGCCGAAGCGGAGAAGCTGGCCAAGGAGGCGGAGGATCTCGAAACGGCCGGAAACGCGGCCGAGGCTGGACAGAAGGCACAGGCCGCCGAGGCCGCGCGTGCGGAGGCCGCAAAGCACTTCCAGACCGCCAAGGACCGTCTCAACGCCTACAAGGAATACACAGCCGACGAGAAGAACGCTCTCGTGACGGAGGAGGCGAAGCAGAAGCGTGCTGGGCTCCTCGCCTCGACGCTCCTCATCATCGCGTCGATTTCGCTGGAGCAGGGCGAGTTCGACGACACGATCGAGAACATCCTCGTGGGCACGGAGGTGAACCCGCTCATCGCGGCGGATCCGGCGAGCATTCCGACGGCCTACAAGTACCTCATCAAGGCCTACCTGGGAAACGCCGCGAAGCATCTCGCCGCGGCCAAGGCCGCGGGGGATGACCCCGCGAAGGAGGGGGAGGAAAAGGAGGCGGTGCGGCTTGCGGCAGACCAGGCGCAGCAGGGCCGCCGGTACATGCAGAAGCTCACCGGAGAATTCCAGGGTGTGGGGCAGCTCTGGTACTACTCGTTTCAGTTCGGACAGATGTACACGGACCTCTACCGGCTGACCGATCAGAAGCAGTTCCGCCGCGACGCGGCCGAGTTCCTCGTGGACTGGGTTTTGCAGAAGCAGGACGACGGCCAGTCGGTCAAGTTCAACCAGGGCTACGTCGCGGGCAAGCGCCTCATGGATCTCGCTCTCGAATTCAAGGAGGAGGATCCGGCCTCGGACCAGTGGACCAAGTGGCTCCGCCGCTGCGCGAGGGTCTTCGAAGTCTGCCTCAAAGCGGCTCGGTCGAGCGAGGAGACGCAGGCGGCGCGACTGCGTCTCGCGCGGATCTACCTGGAGACGGAAAAACTCGATGACGCCCTCGTCCAGTACTACGAGCTCTACAAGGAGAACCGAAAGAGCTCGAAGACGGTGAATTCGATGGCCAACCTCTTCCGGACCATCGGGATGAAGCAGCCCGCCGAGAAGGAGCTCTTCCAGAACATCCTCCGGATCAGCGAGGAGGAAGAGAGGGGGGCGCTGGTCGAGCTCTCGGCCGACGCGCAGAACGCTCAGGGGCGCGGCGACCTGGAGGCGCGCCTCGTCGAGAGCTTGAGCTTCATCAACTACTTCCAGAAGAAGGTCTGGTGGAGCCAGAAAGACAAGGACGCGAAGCAGGAGGAGTTCCAGAAGAAGTACGACGAGCTCCTCAAGGGGAAGGATCCCCAGAAGGCGAACGTGGAGTACACGGCCTATCTCAAGGCCGAGTACGAGAAGTCGATCCAGGCGAAGTATCAGCAGGTCCAGGGGTTCGTGGACGCGCCCGCGGACCAGCGGGCGGATGTCGTACGGAAGCTCTCGCTGGATCTCGCCGTGCGGCTCTACCAGACGATCGCCGTGCTCACGGCCCGAGACGAGATCCAGGGCGAGCTCGCCAAGGACGGTTTCGTGGTGGCAAGGGAGCAGGTGAACAAGGACAATTTCCCCTATCCCACGAACCGCGAGTGGTGGGAGGCGAAGCTCTACCTCCTCCAGTGCTACCACTTCCTCGAGCAGCAGGAAAAGAAGAACAACCTGTACAGCAACACCTCCATCCTGAACTTCCCCGAACCGAAGAAGCTCGATGAGATGAAGAAGCGCCGAAACGGGCTTCCCAAGGAAGCGGAGGCGGCGCCCGGCCTGGTCCGCAAGGGGCTGGAGCTGGCCGCCGGTCTCTCCGGGTACGAGGATCCCGCGTTCCTCCTTCTCACGCTGGCCGGGTACCAGGATTTCTTCCCCCCCGAGGCGAAGGATCTGTGGAAGGGCGAGGAGACCCAGGTCCAGGAGCTCCTGTCGAAGCTCGACGACGGTCAGAAGCAGTCCGTCTTGAAATCGGCTCGGATCGAAGCAAACCTGCTGCAAGACATGCTGGCTCGCCACAAGGACGAGTTCCCGCAGGGCGTGGAGTGGAAGGACGGGGAGATGGCGCTCCAGGAGGTCCTCCCGAAGCTCGGCGACTCGCTCCAGGAGAAGGTCCTCCTGGACTTCCAGGCGGCCCTCTACGCCCGCGCGACGTACTACGACGAGTACATCCAGATGGTCCAGTGGTTCCCCGATCAGATGGACAAGTTCAGGTAAGAGAACGGTCCCGGTCCGGAGAGAGAGATGTCACGCATGCGCAACGTTCTCTTTGCGGCGTTCGTCGCCGCTGCCGCTCTCCCAGCGGCGAGCGGCCAGCAGGGGAGCGACTCGGTCCTGCGGAAGGACGGAGTGCGGGAATCGAAGGTGACCGTCCTCTCGGAGGACTTCGACGAGGTCAAATACCAGACGGCGGAGGGCCCGAAGACGCTCAAGGCGGAGGAGGTCGCCGAGATCGATTACGGCGCGGCCCCCCGCGCCCTGGCAGCGGGACTCGATATCTGGCGAAGGGGAGACTTCGAGCGCGCCGCGGAGCGCCTCAAGGAAGCGGATGAATCGGGGTCGATGGGACCCTCCGGCGGACCCAACCTGCTCCCGGCCTACCTCAAGTTCCACCTTGCCGACTGCCACCAGGCCCTTGCCACGCAGGATCACTGCCGACTGGGGGCGAGGCTGTTCGAGGGCGTCCTCTCCGACGAACAAGGAGGGCAGAGTCGCTTCGCCTTCCGCGCCATGCTCGGACTGGGCTACTGCCGGCTCGGCGCAGGCGAGATCGCCCAGGCCCGTTCGGCCTTCGAGTCCCTCGGCAGCGACCCCAGGCTCGACCGCCTTCCGCCGCAGGCGAAGGAAGGTCACCGCCTTCGCGCCCAGCTCGGGCTCGCCGACGCGCTCGCTGCCGAGGGCAAGAAGAAGGAGGCGCAGGCCGCGTACTCGTCGCTTCTCGGGACGGCCGCTTCGGTCGATCCCGAGCTGGGAGACGAGATCGCGATCCTTGCCGCCGAGATGCGGATCGCCTCCGGCGACGTGGCGGCGGTCCGGTCGGAGGCCGAGTCCCGGATCCCTCGCCTCCAGCCCGGGGACGACTTGCCGGCCGACGGCGGGAGTGCGGCCGCGGTCGCCCACGTGTCGTACGCGATGGCGCTTGCCGCGGAGAAGGACTACGTGCGGGCCAAGGACTCGCTCGCCCGCGCGCTTGTCTTCTTCAACGCCTTCCCTGGGAGCCACGCCGCGGCGCTCTACCAGGCGGGCCGGCTCCACCGGGATCTCAAGGAGAGTCTGGAGGCGGAAGCCGCGGGCCTCTCCGACGAGGGGGAGAAGGGCGCCAAGGAGACGCTCGCAGCCACCGCGGCCAGCCTTTCCGCGCTCTACTTCAACCGGCTCGTGGAACGCCACCCGCGCAGCCGCTGGGCCAGACGATATCGTTCGGGGGAACCATAAGTCCGGATCGGAGCTGATTCGGGGGAATTCTAGCGAAGGAGTTCGTCGTATGCACCGGAAGCGCGCTTTCGTCGTCCTGTCGGTCGTCGGTCTCTTGGCCTTCGCCGCGGGTCTCGCCTGGGCCCAGGAGGAGGGGGAGACCCCGCAGGTGAACGCCGTGGACCTGCCGCTCTTCACGTTCATGTTCATGAACGGCTTCTCGAACTTCATGCAGTTCTTCGCCCTGACGCTGGCGTCGGTGGCGATGCTCGCCCTCACGATCGAGCACATGATCAATATCCGCCGCGACAAGCTGATCCCGCCGGAGCTCGTGGGGGAGATCGAGGCGCTCCTGGAGGACGAGGAGTACGGCGAGGCGCTCGACCTCTGCGAGGCCGAACGATGCTACCTCACCAACGTCATGGCCGCGGCGATCCCGCGGATCGGGGGGGGCTTCGAGGCGGTGAACGAAGCGGCCCAGGGAGCGCTGGACCAGGAAGGGGCGAAGCTTCTCCAGAAGGTCTCCTGGCTTTCGTTCTGCTCGGCAATCGCCCCGCTCCTCGGGCTCCTCGGGACGATCATCGGGATGATCTCGGCGTTCGGCGAGATCGCGCGTCTCACCACGTCCCCCAAGCCGGCGCAGCTCGCGAACGGCATCTCGACCGCTCTCTACACGACCGCGTTCGGGCTCGTCGTCGCCATCCCGGCGACGCTCTCGTTCTTCTTCTTCCGCTACCGGGTCTTCAAGCTCTCCCTGGAGGTCAGTAACCTCGTCGGCGACCTGCTCGAGCGCTTCCGGCCGCAGGCGGAATGAACCCGCGAACCAGCCGGGGAGGATCTTGCCGTGCTTGACGTGTCCACCGAGATGAAGATCGACATGACGCCGATGATCGACGCGGTCTTCAACCTCATCATCTTCTTCATGGTCGTCGTGAAGATGACCAACGACGAGCTCGAGCCGCTGGAGCTCCCGAAGGCCGAGCAGGCCGAGGAGGCGAAGAGCGAGGACCGGGAGCGCCTCGTCATCAACCTCGCCAAGGGGCCCCTCGTCGCGGGGAAGACCCAGTATCAGGTGATCATCAACGGGGCAAACGTCACGCCCGAGAAGCGGGACCGGAAGTGGGTGGTGAATGGGTCCCGGTTCCAGAGGATCCTCAAGGACGAGGCGAAGCTCGGGAACAGGCAGTTCTCCGAGCGGCAGGTCCTCATCCGCGCCGACGAGTACTGCCCCTACGAGTACGTCGCCATGGTGATGGCCGCGCTCGTGGATCCGCAGATTCGCATCTTCAAGATCCAGCTCGGAGCCGAGAAGGTGAAGGTCGGCGAGGGCGAAAGGTAGGGGAGCCGTGGCCAGGAAACGAAAGAAACCCGAAGACAGCGAGATGTCGATCGACTTCACTCCGATCATCGACTGCGCCTTCAACCTCCTCATCTTCTTCATGGTGACTCTCAAGTTCTCCACAACCGAGGGCCAGCTCTCGGCGGAGCTCCCCAAGGACGTCGGGCTCTCGAGGAGCTACCAGACGCCCAAGGATCTCGACAAGCTCAAGATCCACATCTCCTACGACGAGAAGACCAAGCGTCCGACGTACCGGGCCGGCCGGACGACCACGCAGAAGCGCGAGGACCTCCTGGGCGAGGTGGTCCGGTTCGTCCAGCGCTCACCCGGCGTGCCGGTCGAGATCTCTCCCGACGGCGAGGTGCCCTACGCGTTTCTCGTCCTGGTGATGGACGTCTGCACCAAGGCCGAGGCGAAGGAGATCCAGTTCTCGGGGGTGGCGGCGCCGATCGAGTAGACATCGTTACTGCGGGTGAGAGCTTCCGGGCGAAGGGCGTTCCGAGGCGGGGGCATCCCACGTCGGGCGTGGGTCGCCATGGCGGTGCTGTTCGTGGCGGCATGCATGGCCGGCTGGGCGTGGCTCCGGGGGTGCGAGGGGCGCCCGCGCCCGCACGTCCTCCTCGTCACGGTCGACACCCTTCGCGCTGACCGTCTGGGTTGCTACGGGTACGGCGCGGCGGCAACGCCCGTCCTCGACGGCCTGGCGCGGGAGGGCGTGCTCTTCGAGCGCTGCTACGCTCAGGCTCCGGTGACGCGCCCGTCGCACGCCACGATTCTGACGGGGCTCGCCCCGTACGCCCACGGCGTGCGGGACAACCTTTTTCTCGCGCTGGCGCCGGGGGTTCCCACGCTCGCCGAGGTCCTGTCCGGTGAGGGGTACCGCACCGGGGCCGTCGTTTCGGCCGAGCCTCTCGTGTCGGCGAGCGGGCTTTCCCGCGGCTTCGACGACTACGACGACGACTTGCCCGCTCCCGCAGAGGGAGTCCGGAGCCACTTTCGCGAGAGGCGGGCCGTGGAGACGACCGATCGCGCCCTCGCGTGGCTCGCCCGCGCGGGAGAGGGACCCTTCTTCCTCTGGGTGCACTATTTCGATCCTCACGCCGACTACGACCCTCCCGAACCCTTCCGGAGCGGCCATCCCTACGATGGGGAGGTCGCTTACGTCGACAGGGAGCTGGGCCGGCTTCTCGCGCGCATCGAGGAGACCGGCGCGGCTGAACGAGCGATCGTGGTCTTCACGGCGGACCATGGGGAGGGGCTGGGCGAGCACGGCGAGGCGACCCATGCCTATTTCGTTCACGACTCCACGCTCCGCGTGCCCCTCGTGATCCGGGCGCCAGGACGTCTCCCTGCCGGGCAGCGGGTGGAGCCGCCCGTCGGCCTGGTGGACCTCTTCTCCACCATCCTCGCGCTCGCGGGCGTCGAGGAGCGCCCGGACGTGGAGGGACGAAGTCTCGTCCCGCTGGCGAGGGGCGAGGGGGGCGAAGGGGGAGGAGAGCGACCGCCTCCGGTCTACGGAGAGACCTACGAGCCTCTCGCGCGATTCGGGTGGCGGCCGCTCGTGACGCTCCGCGAGGGGCCCTGGAAAGCCGTGGCGGGAGGACCGACCGAGCGCGAGCTCTACAGGACCGACCAGGATCCGGGAGAGCTGAAAGACCTTCTCGCGGGCGCGAGTCCCGAGGATCTCGATCCTGATGCGCACACGGTGCTGCGGCGGCTCTTGGACGATCTGGAGGATCGGCGCGGGCGAATGCCTCGGCGCCCCGCGGAGGTATCGAGAGAGGCCGGAGCTCGGGGGGACGATTTTCTTGACACGATCCCCTACAGCGGCCTCTTTGCGGGCGAGTCCGGACGGACCCCACCCTCCGACCCGGCGGCGTTCGTGGAGCGGACGAACCACGCCCTGGATCTCGCCGCCGGCGGCCGGCTCGCGATGTCCCTTTCAGAGGTCCGGGGTCTCCTCTCGCTCGATCCCCAGAATCCCTATCTCTTTCTCCTCTCGGGGAAACTCTTCGACGAGAGCGGCCGGCCGGACGAGGCCCTCGCGGCGTACCAGGAGCTCCGCCGGATCCGACCCGCGGACATCCAGGCGGCCCGCGCCTGCGTGGACCTCTTGCTCCGGCTCGGGAGATACGACGAGGCGTCGAAGCTCTGCGAGGAGCTCCTGAAGTCCAGGAAGGGAGACGCCTTCCTCTGGAGGAGCCTCGCCTTCGCGGAGCTCTCTCTCGGGCACCACGCCCAGAGCGCGAGCGCGGCCCGACAGGCCCTCGAGATCGAGCCCGGCTCGGCCCCCGCGCGCATCTACCTCGCCCGAGCCCTGCTGGGCCAGGGTGAGTTCGAGGAGCCGGCCCGGATCGCGTCGTCCCTCGCCCGCGCGGGAGCGGAACCGGCCGGAGTCGTCCAGGAGCTCGTGGAAGAGATCGTCCAGGAGGGGGAGAGGACGGCGGATCCGATCCGGCTCTCCCTTCTCGCCGAGCTCTTCCCGGAGCACCCGCGGCGGGCGCATTGGCGTTAGTGCCGGCAAGGCCTTACTACGGCGGCCGCGGTTTGGGCTGCACATGAACTTCGAACTTTCGAATTCGGCGTTCGATGTTGGACGTTGGGCGTTCGACGTTCCGCGTTTGCTTTTTGGCCCAAACCACGGTTTCCGTAGTCATCCCTGAACCGGCGGGTCCGGGCTTCGTTTCGAAGGATGGAGGGACGCTTCACGGGGAGGGTCTTGCCGTGCTCGATGTCTCCACCGAGATGAAGATCGACTTCACGCCGATGATTGACGCGGTGTTCAACCTCCTCATCTTCTTCATGGTCGTCGTGAAGATGACGAGTGACGATCTCGAGCCGCTCGCGCTTCCCAAGGCGGAGCAGGCCGAGGAGGATGGGACCCCGGACCCGAAACGCCTCGTGATCAACCTCGTCCGGGGACGTCCTGCCGCCGGGGGGGTGCGATTTCGAGTCATCGTCAACGGCGCGGACGTCACGCCGGAAAAGCGGGACGGGAGGTGGGATGTGAAAGAGTCCCGACTCTGGGAGCTCCTGAAGGAAGTGGCGGAGCTCGGCAACGCGCAGTTCTCCGAGCGGCAGGTCCTCCTCCGGGCCGATGAGAACTGTCCGTACGAGTACATCGCCATGATCATGGCCGCGCTCGTCGACCCGCAGGTCCGCATTTTCAGAATCCAGCTCGGCGCCGAGAAGGTGAAGGTCGGTGCGGGCGAGAGGTAGGGGATCCATGGGCGAGAAACGGAAGGCAGCGAAACGAGCCGGTTCGACCGAGATGGCGATCGACTTCACCCCGATCATCGACTGCGGCTTCAACCTGCTGATCTTCTTCATGTGCACTCTCCAGTTCTCCACGCTGGAGGGGCAGTTTTCGGGGGAGCTGCCGAAGGACCAGGGGCCGGGCCCGGTCGGCCCCAGGCTCGAACGACTCCGAATCGAGATCGAGTACGACTCGGCCACCGATCGCGCTTTCTTTCGCGCCGCTTCGCGCCGGTTCGACGACGTGGCCCTTCTTCTCCCGGTCGTGAGGAACTTCGTGGGACGCTCTCCCGACCTTCCGGTCGAGATCTCCCCGCTGGGCGACGTTCCCTACCGGTTCGTCGTCGAGGTCCTGGACGTCTGCGGCCAGGCGGAAGCGCCGCAAGTCCAGTTCTCGCAGGTGGGCGCCTGCGTGCGTTAGGCGCGAGAGCCGCCGCCGACTCGGATCCGCTCGAATCCCGGAAGTTGAAAGATCGCAGCGCGTTACGACGCGAGACGAATTTCCCGATTTTTCGGTCGCGTTCTTGACGTCCCGGATCCCCGCTGCTATCATCCTCCCTTTCCATGTGCGCACCGCGGAGGACCTTGAGCACGAGAGGCTAGCGATTTCGAGCGGATCATGGCCCTCCGATACCCGATGAGAAAAGCGTGGGGCGGTCAGTCGTCGAAGAAGTTTCCGGTTTCCTGGGAGAAGGAACCGGCTCGAGCGCGACGGCGCGGAGCCGGTCCGAGGGAGCTATAGGAAAGGCAGGATTCATGAAGCGGAACGGAAGCGAAAGCGTCCTCGTCGTCGTCTTGGCGCTCCTGGCGTCCGTCCTGGTTGTCGCGGGCGGCTGCCAGACTTCACAGTCGGAGCCTCAAGACAACCAGCCGGCAGCGGAGAAGAAGGCCGCCGAGGGCGAGCCGCAGGTCGGAGTGGACGAAACCCAGAAGGGCGGGGAGCAGGGCGAGGTTGCCGGCAAGGCGCCCGAACACGAGGGCGGAGTCCTGGCGCGGCAGGAGGAAGGCGGCGGCGCTCCCCCTCCAGGGGGTGGCGGCCCGCAGGAGGTCCTGGAAGAGGAGACTCGCCGGCTGCAGATCGCCGGGGAACAGAAGGATGTCGTCCTCAAGTACCTCCTCGACGCGGCGCGGGGCGCCATGCAGAAGTTCGAGTATCAGGAGGCCCTGAACTATGTCGAGCAGGCCCTGGTTCTCGACCCCGCCAACAAGGACGCGACCGGCCTGAAGCACGAGATCGGCGCCATCCTCGGGCGTGCCGAAGACCAGCTCCACACCACGAGCGAGGTGATCGCCAAGGAGATCGAGGTCCGCAAGCAGGAGGCGCGCAAGCGGGCCGAAGTGCTCTTCCGCGAGGGCGAGGAACTGTTCGCCCAGAAGGAGTACGACGCGGCGATCACCAACTTCGACAAGGTCCTCGAGATCATCGACTGGGCACCGTACGAGCTCAACCTGACCACCCTGCGCGACCGCGCGGAGAATTTCAAGAGGCGCGCCGAGGTCGAGCGGGCGAAGTACCAGGCGGAGGTCAAGCGGAACCAGCTCGACAAGGCCCGCATCCAGTCGATCGAAGAGGAGCAGCGCCGGCAGGCGCAGAAGCTCGCGCAGATCAAGCGGCTCTTCCTCGAGGCGATCGACTCGTTCGAGCGCCGCGAGTACGACAAGACCGAAGATCTCGTGGGCCAGGTACTCGAGCTCGACCCCAAGAACGATGACGCGCACCGACTCCTGGAGCACGCCACGCAGGCCCGGCATGAGAAGAACAAGGCCGATTACATCGAGTCGCGGATCGAGGAGTGGAAGCACTTCGACGAGCAGATCCGCGAGGCGCGCATCCCGTATTCCCAGATCCTGAGATACCCCGAGCGAGAGCGCTGGCAGATGATCGACAGCCGCGAGCCGGCCGGTAAGGAGGTCCAGCTCCTGGCCGAGAAGAAGTCGGACCGCGAGCTCTACATCGAGAACCAGCTCGAGACCGTGCCCTTCACGTTCCAGGGCGAGGACGTCCCGTTCGAGGACGTGATCCAGGTCATCCGCGAGGCGGGCAACATCGACATCGTGATCGACCGGAGCGTCACCGATGAATTCGGCGAGGAAGGGCTCAAGGTCAAGATCAACGTCCGCAATCTCAAACTCAAGAACGCGCTCAACCTCATCCTTTCCCTGCACAAGCTCTCGTATACCTACAGGAGCGGGGCCCTCATCATCGCGACGGAGGGCGCCGAGGAGTTCAAGGCAAAGCCGATCGCCAGGCTCCATGACGTCCGGGACCTGACTCTTCCGATCAACGACTTCCCGGGACCCGACATCCGGCTCGCCGCTGCGGATACGGGCGGGGGAACGACGGGCGCGATCTTCCAGGACGAGCCTTCGGGCGGGACCCCGATCACGCAGGAGGAGATCCAGGAGCTCATCCGCACCACGATCGCCCCCGAGAGCTGGGACACCGAGGGGAACGCGATCCGTCTCGTGAGCGGGCAGCTCCTGATCATCAACGGCCCCGACGTCCACCAGGAGGTCGAGCGCTTCCTCAACGAGCTCCGGACGTTCAGCCGGGCCATGGTGTCGATCGAGTCGCGCTTCCTGATCGTGACGGACGACTTCCTGCAGCAGGTCGGTGTTGACCTGCGGGGCCTGGGCATCTCGGCCGGTCCCCGGGACGCGAACTCGGGCTTCGGGCCGACACCCGTCGGTACCGGACTCCGGACCGGCGACTCCGAGGTCCTGATGAACGACCTGAACCAGATCGACGGCGGGCAGTTCGACAACAACGGGAACCTGCTCCTCGTGAACCAGGCGTTCATGCCGGCGGCGGGCTTCTGGTTCAACGAGTTCAACAAGGGCGATATCCGGATCCGCAACGAGGCGATCAATGATCGGCAGCTGGGCAACCGGCTGGACAATCTGGGCGGCCTCGCCATGCAGATCGCGATCCTCGACGAGGCCCAGTACCAGTGGGTCGTGCGCGCGGTCGAGAAAACCCAAAAGGCCACGACGCTGACCAACCCGCGCGTCACGGTGTACAACACGCAGCGGGCGAACATCCGGATTCTCAACCAGACGACCTACGTCAAGGACTTCGACGTGACCGTCGCCCAGACGGCCGCCATCGCCGACCCGATCATCGGCGTGGTGCAGGAGGGCATCGTCCTCGACGTCCGGCCGACGATCAGCCACGACCGGCGCTACATCACGATGGAGCTCCGTCCGAAGCTCGTGGAGCTCGACAAGTCGCAGACGCTGCCGAACGTCGATTCCGACGGGTTCCGCCGGGTGACGACGACGCTGGGCGGCAGCCTCGCCCAGCCCGTCGTGATCGAGGTTCCGAACCTGATCGAGCGCTCGATCGAGACCACGGTCCGCGTTCCGGACCAGGGCGCGATCGTGATCGGCGGACTCAAGTCCTCCCGGATCGTGGACCAGCGGGCGGAGGCGCCGTTCCTTAACAAGGTTCCCCTGGTCTCCTTCTTCTTCGGCCAGAAGGGGAAGAGCGAGGAGACCCAGATGCTCCTCATCATCATCAACGCGTCCATCGTCGATCTGGAGGAGCAGCAGGAGGAGCAGGTCGGCATCAAGAAGTAGCGGTTTTCCCAGAAAAGCACCCGGGGGCTTTCCCGCGACGAGCGGGAAAGCCCCGTTTATTTCGGTAAACTGAGCGTCGCCGTGAAGAAGCTCCGCGCCATCTTCTTCGATATCGACGACACCCTCTACCCGACGACCGAGTTCGCCCGGCAAGCCCGGGAGAACGCCGTCGACGCGATGATCGAGGCGGGGCTCAGGCTTCCCCGTGCCGACGCCCTGCGGGAGCTCTTCGAGCTCATCGAAGAGTTCAGCTCCAACTACGAGCACCACTACGACAAGATGCTCGTCCGGATCCCCCGGTCCGCGTACGAGCCGATCAATCCCATCGTCATCATCGCGGCGGCGGTCGTGGCATACCACGAGACCAAGTTCCGCACGCTGCGGGCCTACGAGGACGCGGTCGAGGTCCTGAAGCTCCTCGCGCGGACCGATCTGGTGCGCGGCGTGATCACGACGGGGATCGCGGTGAAGCAGGCGGAGAAGCTGCTCAGGCTGCGCGTGTACCGGTATCTCACTCCGACCGCGCTCTTCATCTCCGATCAGATCGGCATCTCCAAGCCGAACGTCAAGCTCTACCAGCGGGCCTGCCAGGACGTCGGTGTTCCTCCGGGGGAGGCCCTGATGGTGGGCGATCATCCGGCGGGGGACATCGACCCGGCCAAGAAGCTCGGAATGTGGGCCTGCCGGGTCCGGCGGGGGGGAAAGTACCAGCACGCCGACGGTGCGCGCGACCCGGACTTCGAGATTCACAACTTCTGGGAGCTCCTCGAGATCCTGGGACGCGAGTTCGGAATCGACGTTGGCCCTCGGGAACCCGCCGGCGTCCCGTGAAGGCCTTGGCTGCCTTGAAGGGCGACTTCGTTGACGAGCGAGTCGAGTTCCGCATGAACCTGGACTTGGACCTGGACTTGGACCTGGACTTGGACCAATCTCGCTTGATCACCAGGGCCCAAGACCAAGGACCAAGACCACGTCCACGTCTAGCAGCCTGTTGATACAGTGCTTCGGAGGCGAGCGCGAGCTACTTCGGCCGAGATCGAGGCGCGGACCCGCTTCGCGGGTACCCCCCAAGCGTAGCCCTGCTACGCTGCGCCCGAGCAACGAAGAGATCGGCCGAAATAGCCGCGCGCAGCCAGAATGACTTTATCCACAGGCTGCTAAGTCGAAGAGGAACAGCGCGACTGTCTTGTTGGGTCCTGGCGGAGCCCCGTTCGAGTTCCTCCCGGATGCTCGGGCGGCGCCCGGCGCCCGGAAAGTCTCGTGAGAAGGGACGCTACTTCCGCTGTTCGATACGTTCCATGGCGGCAGCGCGAGCCCGTGCGATCTCCCTTCGCCCGGGGGCGAGGCGGGAAGCTTCGTCGTAGGCGGCCAGGGCCGCTTCCGGGTTCCCGGCGAGCAGATGGTAGTTGCCGAGTTCCAGCCAGCTCTCTGCCGCCGAGCGATCGAGCGAAAGGGCCATGTCGATATGGCGCTTCGCGTCGGGCAGGTTGCCCTCGCTGAGCAGAAGCCCCGCGAGCGTCGCGTGGGCCTGATGGAAACGCGGGTCGGTCGCGAGGGCGGATTCGAGCAAGCGTCGCGCCCGGGTGATGTCCGGGTCGTCCCGCCGCAGGAGCTCGACGGCCAGGCCGTGACTCGCCTTGACGTTCTCAGGATCGAGGTCGAGGCAGGCCAGGAACTCCCCCTCAGCGGGTTTTCCGAGGCCGAGGCGCTGGTAGACCAGACCGAGGTTGAGCCGGGCGATCGGATCGTTGGGGTCTCTCGCCGCCGCGTCCCGCCAGAGGAGGACCTCGGAGCTCCAGACGGACGCGCGCTGGTAGGTCAGCGTGCCGAGAAGCACCGCCGGCACCGCCGCGAGCGCCAGACCGAGGGCTGGCCGGCCGCCGCTTGCCCGCCTGAGGAGGACCGCTCCGGCCAGCGCCATGCCCAGCGTCGCGGCGTAGGCGTAGCGATCGGCGATGTAGGCGCTCCGCCGCGCGAGGGGCGCGAGCGCCGGCGCGAGAGAGACGAGAGCCAGGAGCAGTGCAAAGGCAAGCGAGTCCGCGGGTCCGGGGCCTCCCCCGGGACGGCGGCGGAGCGACACGATGCGGAGCGTCCCCGCCGCGCAGAGACCGGCGACGAGGATGCCGAGAGCAGCGCCGTGGAGGGCGCCGGGCTTCGGGTCGCGATAATGGGGGGAGAGGCCGACGGGCACGAGCAGGACGCGCAGGTAGCGCAGGGACGCTGGCGGAACGGTGGCGAGGAGCGAAGAGACCGGGGCGGCGCCTTCGACGACTTCCCCGGAGCGGAACACGAGGAAGTGGACGAGACCCGCGAGAACGGCGAGCGCAAGGAAGGGCGCTAGCGCCGCGGCTCCGCACCAGGCGCCGCGGCGCGCCGCGGCGGACTCGCCAGCCGTCTCCAGCCGCGGCAAGAGCGGCAGGAAGAGGGGGATCGCGACGAGGAGCGCGATCGCGTTGGACTTGGAGAGGACACAGAGGGCTGCCAGTAAATAGGAAACGGCGTACCGGCCCCGCCGGCCGCCAGGGGAGCGGCCGGGCTCCCTCGCGGAGGCGAGGGCGAGGAGCGATGCCACGAAGAAGAACAGAGCCAGGGCGTCCTTGCGGTCGGCGATCCACGCCACCGGTTCGGTCGCCAGGGGGTGAAGTGCGAAGAGGACGGACCCAGCTGCAGAGAAGAGAAGGGGGCGTCCGAGGATTCGGGCGAGGAGGAGGAAGACTCCGAACGAGGTCGCAGCGTGGACGAGAAACGACGTGAGGCGGTGGCCGACCGGATTGGCGCGCCATAGCTCGTGGTCGATCATCACCGTGAAGTCCCGGACCGGCAGGTATTCCCAGCCGAGCCGGCTTCTGTCGATCGTCGGGTCGACGGCGGCAGAAAGCCCAGCGAGATCAAGGACCTGGACGTGGGGGTTCTCCAGCACCAGCCAGCGATCGTCCCACCCCTCGATGAAGCGGCCACCGAGAGAGGGGGCGTAGGCGGCCGAAAGCAAACCCACGAGGGCGGCGAGGACGAGCCCACACTCGCGCGGGGAGGGAGGAGCGCGCCTCGACTCACCTTGACAGTCCCAGGACACCGTGCTACAGTCTAACACACTTTGAGGGAGCGGTTTGCGCCTCTGGTCACAGGTGACCGAAGCCGTTTTCTACCTTCTCGTCGTTCAGAATCCGAGGCACCTTCCGCCCGCTCGCCGAGGCGAGAGGAGCGCATGAGTTGGGAATTCTGCGCCCGCACCGATGTCGGGCGGACGCGGGAGCGAAACGAGGACAACTACCTCGTATTCAGGTCCGGGAACCATTCGGGGCCCGAGCCGAGGGCCGGCGGCACGGCGCGCCGCGGGGCCATCGGATCGCTCTCCCCTGACGTCCTGGTCGAAGAAGCCGCCGCGGGGCTCCTCGTCGTCGCGGACGGGATGGGGGGCCACGCGAATGGGAACATCGCGTCGCTGGCCGCCGTGGAATCGATCCGGGACTGGTTCGAGAAGAGGCGCGAGAGCCCGGCCGACCCCAACCGCGACTGGGTGGAGAACGAGGAGATCCGAGACCTGGCGACGGCGATCGGCCGGGCCAACTTCGACATCTTCCGCAGAAACCGCGGAGCCTTCTCGATCGAGGGGATGGGAACGACGGTTGTCGCGTTGCTCCTGTTCCAGCGCTACGCGGTCACCGCCTGCGTGGGGGACAGTCGCATCTACCTCCAGCGCAACGGGGCGCTGAAGCAGGTGACCAAGGACCACTCCCTCATCGAGGAGCTCATCCGCTACAACATCATCGGCGAGCAGGACGCCTTCCTGAACCCGAACAAGAACATCATCACCCGCGCCTTGGGGATGAACGAGACGGTGGAGGTCGACACCCAGATCCTCGATGTGAGGGCGGGTGACATCTGGCTCCTCTGCTCGGATGGTCTGACCGACATGGTAGAGGACAGGAGGATTGAGGCGACTCTTCGCGATGCCAACCCGAAGGCGAACCTGGGCGATGTGGCATCGCGACTCGTGGATCTCGCCAACCACCGCGGAGGGATCGACAACATCACCGTCGTCCTGGCGCGGGCGGCCGCGGGTCCCCAGGGCTCGTGAACGAAGTACCCCGCGGCGGCAAGCCCCACGTCTTCGGACTCGTCTGCCTGGCGCTTCTGGGCGCCGGCGCGCTGGTCCTCGGGCCTGCGCTCCGGGGCGAGTTCACGAATCTCTCCGACCGCCGCGACGTGCTTGAGGACGACCGTCTCGCCGCGACGGCCCGTGGCGATGTCGGCCGCGCCTTCGAGCTGAGCGACCCGCGGACTCCCGGCGGATACCGCGAGACGCCGTACGCGCCGCTCGCCTCCCTCTCGTCGGCGCTGGACCTCGCCCTCTGGGAGGACGACCCGGTAGGGCACCACGCGACGAACCTGGTGCTCCTGCTCGCGACGGCCGGCCTGCTCGCGGCACTGGTATGGAGGTGGACGGGCTCCGCGATCGCGGCCTGTGTGGCGCTCGGTCTCGCGGTCCTCCATCCTCTCTCGAGCGGGACGGCGGCGTGGATCTCGGGCCGGGGGGCGGTTCTCGCGGCGCTCTTCCTTGCCGGATCTCTCCTCCTCGTCCGGGGTCGCGCATTCGCGCTCCGGCATGTGGCGCCGCGCCCGGGTGCCGGGAGGCGGCGAGTCCTGGCCCTCGGCGGCGCTGGCGCCCTGTTCGCCTGCGCTCTCCTTTCCGATCCACGGGTCGCCCCGCTCGCCCTCCTCTTCCCGGTCGTCGCGGTGGCCTTCGGGAACCGGAAGGAAGGGGAGGGGGCCGCTGGAATGCGGATTTCGGATTGCGGATTGCGGATTGAAGAATCCGCAATCCGCAATCCGCAATCCGCAATGGAAAGGGGGGGCAGTTACCCTCCCCCTGACAACGGCTCCGGCCGGCCGAGGGGCCGGGAGCTCTTTCAGGCTGCGATCTTCCTTCTTGTCGCTCTGGGAGCAGCAGCCCTCGTCTTCCTCGCCGCCCCACCCTCCGCGACCCTCCGGTTCCCCGACGGCGTTCTGCGCGGGCTGGCGGCCGACGCGGCGGGCGCGGGTTGGACGGTCCTGTCGTTCCTTTTCCCGGCGAACTTGACCGTCGCGCCCGATCTTCCCACGGGCGCAGGCGTCGCGCCGCTCCTCGCCGCCGTGGTCCTTCTCGTCCTCGGCGCCGTCGTTTCTCTCCGGGCGCTCGCGCGGGGG
>JACQVV010000472.1 GCA_016209595.1 Planctomycetota bacterium | reverse complement strand
CACGGTCACGGTCACGGTCACGGAACACGACCACGGTCACGCCCACGGAACA
This sequence comes from Planctomycetota bacterium, assembly GCA_016209595.1. Taxonomy (GTDB): domain Bacteria; phylum Planctomycetota; class JACQVV01; order JACQVV01; family JACQVV01; genus JACQVV01. Next base: position 7,551 of record JACQVV010000472.1, on the reverse strand, counting down.
CGATCACGACCCGTGACCGTGGACCGTGACCGTCGTCCGTGACCGTGACCGTGACCGTCAAAAGCAAGCGTGTGGTCGAAAACCGCGAAACCCCAGCTTAGAGCACGAGCAGGAAGATGGCGGCGACTGCCGCGAACCGTTCCGCGCGGGATCCGGCCAGCGCGACGAGGAGGAGCCCCAGTAGAAGACCGCCGATCCCCATCGACGATCTCTCGAAGCGCTCGCGGGAGGAGAGCTCGATGCCGGTCTTGCGATCCTCGATCTCGCGGTCGAGGTCGCGCGTCGCCTTCTCGTGTTCTTGGATGAGTTCCTCCTTGGCGCGTCGTTTCTCCTCGCGCGAACCGTCGGTCTCGGCCTCGTCGAAGCGCTTCATCTCCTCCTCGTGCGCGGACTCCTTCTCCTTACGTTCGCCGCGCAACACCTCGAGCCGCGTCGCCTCGTGGGCGGCGGGGACCTGGACGTACGCGAGAAAACCGAGCCCGGCGAGGAAGACGATCCTTCCGAGGACCGTGAAGGTCACCGCCGCGGGGGATCGCCCCGGCTCGGCCGGCGCGCCGGTGTCGGGGCCCGCGGGCGCGCCCGCGGCGCCGGGGGCCGCTGGAGTGAACTGGGCCTTGCACTTCTGGCAGGTGACCCTCTTCCCGAGGGCCGTGGGCTGGATCAGGTAGCGGGTTCCGCACCGGGGACAGACGACTCGGAGCGCTTCGGCCATCGGGGGACCCTAGAACAACGCCGGGAGGAGGATGGTGGCGGCGAAGATAGCCACCGCCCGCTCGACGTCGCTCCCGGCGAAGGCGAGGACGAGGAGGGCGAGGAGGACGGCCGCGGCTCCGCCGAGCTTGATATGCAGCGTCCGCATCGCTTTCGTCTGGAGTCGAGTCTCGCGGTCGATGACCTCCTTGTCGATCTCCTCGACCCTCTTCGCGTCCGCCTTCTTCGCCTCCTCGATCTCGCGGCTACCTTTTTCGTCGCGTTTCTCGGCCGCCGCGGCGTCCCCGGCCTCGCGGAGCTTCTTCACCTCTTCCGCGAGCGCCTCCTTCTTCTCGTCGCGCGACTTGTCGAGCTCGGTCTTTTCTCCCTTGAGGGTCTCTATTTTGGAGCGTTCCCAGACCGGGAAGAGCTTGGCGGCGAGGATCGCTCCTGCGCCGAGGACGACGACGACGATCGCGAGCCGCGGGGTCATGATTCACCTCCATCGAGTCCTTTCGTCCGGCCGCGCTCCAGGTCGCGGCCCGGGGAAGAGCGATCATCATAGCGGCCCGGCGAGGAATTGCGACCAAGAGCGCATCCATAAACCCGGACCCAGCTTCCCCTGAGCGCAGCGAAGGGAGCCCGCCGACCGCCCGGCGATGGGAGGGTTTCTTGGATGGGCTCTACGTCACCCGAGTGGCGGCGTGCGTGCGAATCGGAGACATCCGAGTCTCAACTCGTGGACACCCTATTCGGCGTCGCACCCGGGCCGGCGCGGAGTGACGCATGGAGCTAGAATGCTGCTGCAACAGCTGCTGGTGCTCGAACGCGCACGACCACTAGCCAGCGCACAGCGCCGCCGCCGCGACGAGCGCCCGGGCCTTGTCGAGAGTCTCCTGGTACTCGGCGACGGGGTCGCTGTCCGCCACGACAGCGCCGCCCACGGAGAACGTGAGCCGGCGGCCGACCTTGACGAAGGTCCGGATCGCCACGGAGAGATCGCAGCCGCCCGCCGCGTCGAGGTAGCCGATCGCGCCGGAGTAGACGCCGCGCGCGACGGGCTCGAACGCGTCGATCACCTTCATCGCCTCGATCTTGGGGGCCCCGGTCATCGAGCCGGGAGGGAAGGCGGCCCGGACGGCGTCGATTGCGTCCACGCCCTCGCGGAGTTCCCCGGCAACCTCGCTCACGAGCTGGAACACCGTCGGGTGGCGCTCGACGGCGAGGAGTCGCGGGACGTGGACCGTTCCGAACCGGCAGACCCGGCCGAGGTCGTTTCGCACGAGGTCCACGATCATGAGGTTTTCGGCACGGTCCTTCTCGCTCGACGCGAGCTCGGCCTGGAGTTCGCGGTCCTCCTCCTCGCAGCATCCGCGCGGGCGAGTTCCCTTGATCGGGCAGCTCTCGACCATGCCGGAGTCGGTGACTCGAAGGAAGCGCTCGGGGGACGAGGAGATGACCTGGGCCTCTGGGAAGCCGAGATAGGCCGCGAAGGGGGCGGGGTTGACGTGGCTGAGCGCCCAGTACAGGCAGTCACCGTCCTCTTCGCACCAGCGCTCGAAGCGGTGGGTGAGGCAGACCTCGAAGACGGTCCCGTCGCGGATCATCTCGCGGGCGCGCTCGACCATGGCCGCGTAGGAGGCTTCGCTGAAAGGACTCCGCCAGCGGGCCCATGCGGCCGGCGTCGCGAGTTCGTCGATCGGCGCGACCTCGGAGCGGCGATAAGGGCGCACGTCCGGGAGCTTCCGGGCGATCTCATGGGCCCGCGAGGCCGCGGCGCCCCGGTCGGGGGCGAGGCAGGCGACCCACGCGCGGTCCTCGGCGTGGTCGATCGCGACGAGCTCGCGGACGGTCGCGAGACAGATGTGGGGGAGGCCGAGATCCTCGACCGCCCGGCCCGGGAGGCGTTCCAGGAGCCGGTTCGCCTCGTAGCCGAACCAGCCGACGAGTCCGCCGCGGAAGGGAAACGGAGCACGGGCGGCCTCCTCGCGACCCAGTCGGGTCCGGCCGAGGAGCTCCCGCGCGGCCTCGAACGGGTCGCGATCCGAGCGCGTCCAGATCCCGGAAGGCTCGAGAATTCGGCAGTCCCTCCCGCGAGCGACGAGGACGGGGGGCGCGGCGTGCCCGAGGAACGACCACCGCGCGAGGCCGCTTGCCGGTGCGGTGCTCTCCAGAAGGAACGGCCGCTCGCTCCGGCCGAGCGACTCTAGCAGTGCATGGGGCTCCGCGCAGGGGGGAACGGATTCAAGGGCGAGGCGCATCATCCGGGAACCCTCGCGGAGACGCCGAGAAACGCGGACAGGATCTCTCGCCCGCACGGCGTCCCGATCGATTCGGGATGGAACTGGACGCCCTCCACCGGCCACTCCTTGTGGCGGACCGCCATGACGATGCCGTCCCGGCTCCAAGCCGAAACTTCCAGGCACGACGGGATCCGCTCCGGGTCCGCCACGAGCGAGTGGTAGCGCATCGCCTCGAAGGGACTGGGGAGCCCCGCGAAGATGCCGCGCCCGTCGTGGTGGACCGGGCTCGTCTTGCCGTGGCGTGGCTCCGGTGCGCGAACGATCCGCCCGCCGAAGGCGTGAACGATTCCCTGGTGGCCGAGGCACACGCCGAGGATGGGGACGCGGAGACCGAGCCGGAGAATGACCCTGGCGCAGATCCCGAAGTACTCCTCGATCTCCGGCCGGCCCGGGCCGGGCGAGATCAGGATGCGGTCGGGTTCCATCCGCTCGATCTCGCCGGCCGTCGCCGCGTCGTTTCGCACAACGACCGCGTCCCCCGCGAGCTCCCCCACGAGCTGGTAGAGGTTGTAGCTGAACGAATCGTAGTTGTCGAGGATGACGATGCGCACCCCGGGATCATACCCCCAAGGGCGCGGCCGCCTTGACAGAGTGGCCCCCAGGGCGCAGGATCCCGCGCCATGTTCGGATTCGCCTTCCGCAACTTGAAGAGCCGGCCGCTCCGCACGGCGCTTTCGCTCGTGGGCATGGCGGTGGCGATCGTCCTCATCGTGGGGCTTATCTCCTGCTCCCAGGGGATCCGGAAGCTCATCAAGGAGAGCCTCGGCCAGGTGGACGGGCTCGTGGTCGTCCTCAAGGAGAACCCGGACCTCATGCTGTCGAAGGTCGACGAGTCGTACGGTGCGCGGCTCCAGGAGGTTCGGGGAGTGAAAGTGGCCTCGCCGGAGATCTGGACGGCGGCCGCTCAGATCGAGGGCAACTTCGCCTTCTTCAAGGGGACCGAGAGCTACAAGTACGCGGTCGCTGTCGTGGGCGTCGATCCCGCGGTGGCGAGCAAGATCGAGCGGTCGGCGATCTTCCGCCGCGCCCTTGTCGCGGGTGACTACCTTCCGGAGGGCGATCCGGACGCCGCCCTCATCTCGAAGGAGGTGGCCGACCAGTTCAAGAAGGAGGTCGGCGACTCCTTTCAGGCGGCAGGCCACGAATTCCGTGTCGTTGGGATCTTCCAGACCGGGTCCATGTTCTTCGATCGCGTGCTCGTGACCCATATCGACACGGCGCGCGAGATCCGCGGGATCGAAAAGGGGCAGGTCTCCGCGTTCTTCATCGAGCCCGAGAACGCCGAGGATCTGCCCGAGGTCGAGCGCCGCATCGAGAACGAGTTCCCGGAGCTCACGGCCCACACCCCCGAGGAGATGAGCGCCTACGCCTCGAGCTGGCTCGAACGGCTCGACGTCTTCCTGCTCGTGATCACCGTGCTCCCGATCGTGGGCGGAGCGGTCGCGATCCTGAACACGATGCTCATGAGCTTCAACGAGCGGATCAAGGAGTTCGGCGTGATGCGGGCGTGCGGCTGGACCCGCGGGAACCTCGTCCACCTCGTCCTCTGCGAATCGGCCTATCTCGGGCTCCTGGGTGGGGTGCTCGGCATCCTCCTGGGCTATGGAGGAACGCACATCGTGGGGGCGCTGCTTGCCGTCGAGCCGGTGACGCCGCTCTGGCTCCCGGCGACCTGCCTCGCCCTCTCCACGATCCTCGGGATGGCAGGCGGGACCTACCCCGCCTACAAGGCCGTTCGGATGGACCCGATTCGGGCCATCAAGTACGAGTAGCGGGAATGATCCGGGGCGAGGGACTCGAGAAGACGTACCGCCGCGGGGGACAGGAGGTCCGCGCGCTGCGGGGCGTGGACGTCGAGATCGGGACGGGGGAGTTCGTGTTCGTCATCGGTCCCTCGGGGAGTGGGAAATCGACGCTGCTCCACGTCTTCGGCGCCCTCGACCGGCCGACGGCAGGGCGCGTCCTCTTCGACGGGCAGGACCTCGCCGCGCTCGCAGACCGCGACCTCTCGCTCTTCCGGCGGCGGAGGATCGGCTTCGTCTTCCAGGCCTTCAACCTCGTGGGGACGCTCAACGCCGTCGAGAACGTGCTGATGCCCGTTCTCCCCGAGGGTCTCGGCCCCGACCGGGTCGCCCGGGCGAAGGAGCTTCTCTCCCGCGTCGGGCTCTCCGAGCGGACGGCGCACCGCCCCGGCGAGCTCTCCGGCGGCGAACAGCAGCGGGTCGCCGTGGCACGGGCGTTCATGAACTCTCCGGCGGTCATTCTCGCCGACGAGCCGACGGGCGAGCTCGACTCCAAGACCGGCCTGGAGGTCCTCGCGACGATCCGCCGCATGAACGCCGAGCAAGGGACCACGGTCGTCCTCGTCACGCACAACCAGGAGCTCCTCGCGCCCGGCGACCGGGTCCTCTCCATGCGCGACGGGAAGATCGTGGAGGACCGAAGGGTCCCGGCAAAGTCGCCCGATAACCTGTAGGGCGGGGGCTTGTCCCCCGCCGTCTTGGGCCATGCGCCGGGCTTCGGCGGGGGACAAGCCCCCACCCTACGATTTTGTCCGTCGCCCTGTGGAGGACCGGCGGCTGCAGGCGGAACGGAGACTCTCGGTGCTACAATCCCGGCATTTCCCAGGACGGACCGCGGATGGCCAAGGACCCCCGAGCGCGCTTTCTGGCGAACACCGACCTCTTCGACGACCTCGCCCATCCTCTATGCCTGGTCGATCCGGACGGGGCGCTCCGCTACTCCAACCGGGCCTTCGATCGCTTTGCCCGCCCGGCTCATGGACAGAAGGTCTTCGCCGTGGAGGCGGCGGTGCCGACCGAGGGGAAGCGGGTGAAGTTCCTTTTCGACCCGGAGCTCGGCCGCATCGAGACTCGCGACATCCCGATCGAGGAATGGCGCGAGGGGGTCGGCTGGACCTGTCACGTCGTCGAGTTCCTCGGTGCGGACGACCGCCTGGACGGGAGGGCCTATCACTTCTACGTGCAGGGAGGGGCCGCGGCCGTGCTCCTGGAGGAGACGCTCCGCCAGCTCGACACGGTGAACAAGATCAAGAGCGACTTCCTCACGCTCGTCTCCCACGAGCTCAACACCCCGCTCACCGCGCTCCTGGGCTTCGCCGAGCTTCTCATGGAGCCGGCCGACCTCCCCTCGGCGTCGATCCATGAGTTCTGCCGGGAGATCTGGCTGGGCAGCCGCCGGATCCACGCGATCGTGACCGACATCCTGAACCTCTGCCGCCTCGATGCGGGGCTCCTGGAGTACCACAAGGAGATTCTCGACTTCGGCGACCTCGTCTCCGGGACCGTGGTGGAGTTCGAGGAGGAGTTCGAGTTGAAGAAGGTCCGGATCGAGCTCGACCTCGCCCCGGGCCTCCCCGCGCTCAAGTTCGACCGCGAGAAGATCCGGGACGCCCTCTCCCGGGTCCTCGCCAACGCGCTGGCCGCGAGCGAGCCGGGCAGGGCGGTCGAGGTGCGGACCGCCGACCGCGAGCGGGAGGTCGTCTGCCTGGTCCACGACCAGGGCCGGGGCTTGGGACCCGAGGAGCTCGACAAGCTCTTCGAGGAGTTCGCTCCGGTGGGCGACATCCAGCACCACACGAGTGGGCTCGGCCTGGGCCTCACGCTCGCCCGGCGCATGGTCGAGGAGGGACACGGCGGGAAGATGTGGGCCACGAGCAAGGGGCCCGAGCAGGGAACGACCGTCTGCTTCAGCCTGCCCAAATTCCTCGTCCAGGGGTAGCGCGGCCGCCCAAGGCTGGGGTCTCTCGCACGGTCACGGTCACGAAACACGACCACGGTCACGGAACACGGCCACGGTCGCGACCACGGAACACGACCACGACCCGTGACCGTGGCCGTCGGCGTGACCGTGACCGTGACCGTGAACGTGAACGTGACCGTGACCGTGACCGTCAAAGACGGCGAAACCCCAGCCTAGACGCTCGCCTCCTCCCGGTTCAGCATCGCGTAGAGCTTGTGCAGGACCTCGTTCTCGATCTGCCGGATGCGCTCGCGGGTCAGGTGGATCTTCTCGCCGATGGCCTTGAGCGTCATCGGCTCCGCGTGGTCCAGACCGTATCGCATCCGGAGGATGTCCGACTCGCGCGGATCGAGTCTCTTCACGAGCTCGATCACCTTCTCCTTCTCGCTCTCGTCGCAGAGGATCTCGTCCGGCCGCGGGTGGCGCGAGTCCTCGATCGTGTCCTCGGCGGGCCAGGCGGTTCCCAGGCTCGTCGCCTGGTTGGTCGCCTGGTGGGTCTTCATGGCCCGTTCGATCAGGGCGTCGGAGTCGTCCGGGAGATCCATCTCCGAGGCGATCTCGTCCTTGGTCGGCTGGCGGCCGAGCCGGTAGGAGAGCTCCATCGAGACGTTCCTCCACTTGGAGATGAACTCCGCCATGTACGAGGGCACGCGAACGGTCTTGACGGTGTTGACGAGCGCCCGGCGGATCGCCTGCTTGATCCACCAGGTAGCATAGGTCGAGAACCTGCAGTTGGCGTCCGGATCGAAGCGCTCGACCGCCTTGAGCAGGCCGACATTCCCCTCCTCGATCAGGT